>NZ_CP110679.1:2550528-2902042 GCF_026167525.1 Sphingomonas sp. M1-B02
GCTCTTGAGCGTGAAGCTGACGTCGGAAAGCGTTTCCGCCCCGGTGCCATAGCGCAGGCCGACATTTTCGAATTGGACGATATTGGCCATTCGCCGGCGCGGGCCGCTCCTTGCCTGGTGGAGCGAGCGGCATCGCACAGCCGCAACGCGGGCTCAAGCGACAGGCGCACCGGACCGCGCGCGAAACGCTTGGCAGTGCGAGTCGATGCGTCTAGAATCCCTTATGCCGGCCAGTGGGCAGCCGGCCCGTGGAACGCTTTGAATGATCCTGGAATGCACTCAGTGCCGTACGCGGTACCTCGTACCCGATAGTGCAATCGGCAACGATGGACGAACGGTTCGCTGCGCCAGTTGCAAGCATAGCTGGTTCCAGGCGCCTGCGCCGGCAGATCTCGCGAGCCGTCCGGCAGCGCCGGTCAAAGTTGTCTCCGCGCCGAAGCCCGCCCCCGAACCGCGACCGGCGGCGCCCGTGCCGCCCGCGGCCCCGCGTCTCTACGAAGATCCCCTGGCAGCGGCGCCACCCACACCGGAATATGATCCGTTCGCGCCCCAGCCACCGTTCAAGTCGCGCCGCAATCCCGCACGCCGCTGGACCGCCGCGGCCTGCGTCGCCGGCTTCTCGATGCTGCTCGGCACCGGCGCCATACTATACACCGGCGCGCCGAGCCTCGCCGCGCAGTTCGGCCTCGGCATCGGCGGCGTGGCGGAAACCCCGCTGCGCTTCACCGACAAGAATGTCGAACTGCGTACCATGCCCAACGGCAGCGAGCTGTTCGCGGTCTCGGGCAAGGTCGTGAATCCCACCGGGGTCAGCCAGCGCGTGCCCGATATCCGCGTGGAGCTTCGCGACGGTTCGGATCGGCTGGTCTATAGCTGGCGCATCACGCCGCAGAGCCGCGCACTCGGCGCGAAGGGAGCGATCGACTTCAACGGCGCCAAGCTCGATGTGCCGCCCAACGCGCGAGTCGTCGAACTCAGCTTCGCGAGCGAAATCGGCGGCTGAACCAGGCCAGACGGCCGCCATTGAGCAAGGCGGCCGCCACCATCCCGGCGCCCGATGCGATGACCAGCCCGGTCGCGCCCACGCCGTTCTGCACCAGCAGCACCCCCGCGCCTCCGGTGATCACGAAGAAGGCAAGGATGCCGTTGATCCCCGCCGCAACCTGGTCGCCCAGCGAGCGCAGCGCATAGACGAACACCACCTGCACCCCGTCGAACAGGATGAACGGCGCCCAGACCAGCAGCATCGCCGCCGCCAGCGTGTGGACGGGGGCGATTGCGGGGAACAGCGCCACCACCGGCATCGCGAACAGCATCAGCAGCACCGCCAACAATCCGGTCGCGCCGGCCGACAGCGCCACCGCGATCATCGTCCGCCCCGCCGCTTGCTCCGGCACCCCTTCGCCCACCGCATTGCCCGCGCGTACCCCCGCTGCCGATCCCAGCCCCAGCGCGACCGCGAAGGTGACGTTGTGGATCGAGAAGACGATCTGGAAGGCATGCGCGGTCAGGTCGCCCAATTGCGTCGATAGCGCGATCAGGATCGCGAAGCCGATCAGCTCGAGCCCCGATGCCACCGCCGGCACCAGCCCGAACCCCGCCAGCCGCAGCGCCCCGCGCCACGTCTCGCGCGTCGCCAATGTCCGCAGGTCATGCACCCCGCGCTGCTTCGCCCGCGGCAGCGTCCATGCCGCCACCACCATGCCGACCGCGCCGATCGCCGAGGCGATCGCGGTCGCCAGCGCGGCCCCGACCGCACCCATTGCCGGCAGCCCCATATGTCCGCCGGCGAGCATCCAGGCGAGCAAAGCGTTGAGTGGCAGGATCGACAGATTGACCACCGCCACGCGCCGCGGCCGGCTGACCCCCTCCAGGAAGAAGCTCGCCGCCACGATCACCAATTGGCACGGATAGGCGACGGCCATCACCCGCACGACGCGCGCCGCCTCGGGCACGGTCGCGGGCGCTACGCCCAGCCCCAGCAGCATCGGCTCGGGAAACAGGAACAGCGCCAGCGCGCTCGCGAGCCCCAGCAGCAGCGCCAGCAGCATGCCCTGGTGCAGAACGCGCCCGGTTTCCTTGAGGTCGCCGGCGCCGTCGGCGCGCGAGACGAAGACGAGTATTCCGGTCAGCGCGCCCAGCCCCATGACGATGCCCGGAAAGGTCAGCGACCGGCTCGCGCCCAGCGCCGCCGCCTCGCCGGTGCTGGTCAGCCCAACCACGACCACGTCGGTGACGTGCAGGATCGTCCAGTTGAGCCCGGTCAGCATCACCGGCCAGGCGAGCGCGAGGATACGGCGCATCTCGGCGTAAAGGGCGGGGGAGAGCGTCATGGCGTGCCCGCGCTTAGGCGCATCGGCTTATTGGGGAAAGCGCCGGACTGCGCTTGCATTCCCTGAAACGCGTTGCTAGGGGCCGCTGCCTTACCAGCCGCCGGGTTACCGGCGGAGTTTCACGGGCGGCCGTGGCGGAACTGGTAGACGCGCAACGTTGAGGTCGTTGTGGGCGAAAGCCCGTGGAAGTTCGAGTCTTCTCGGCCGCACCAGTGAAACCAGCCCCGGCCCGCAATTGCGGCGCCGCGGCAATTTTATTTCCTTGGCACAATTATGCGACAAGTGGGCGTTAGCCAGCCGGTGACGGCGGCGCAGGGGCTGCCGCGTGTAGCGTGCAGGGAGTTGGAACGATGCTGAAATGGGGATGCGCCCTCGCCGGGCTGATGGTCGGCGCGATGCCGATCGCCGCCGCCGCGCAGGACCAGGCGCCTGCTGCGCCGCAGCCCCAGACGGCGCCTGCGACCCCTCCGGCCGAAACCGAGGGCCAGGATGAAATGCTTGACGATGGTCCGGAGATCGTCGTCAGCGGCGAACTGCGCGGCGCCGTCCCCGGCGACATCAAGCCCGAATCCCAGCTCAGCCCGGCGGACATCCGCTCCTATGGCGCGTCGAACGTCAGCGAGTTGATGAACGCGCTGTCGGCGCAGCTCGGCAGCGGCTCGGGCCGCGGCGACGAGCAGCCGGTGATCCTGCTCAGCGGCCGCCGCTCCAATCTCGCCGAGATCCGCAACATTCCGACCGAGGCGATCGAGCGGATGGACATCCTGCCCGAGGAAGCCGCGCTGCAATATGGCTTCGGCGCCAATCAGAAGGTGGTCAACTTCGTCCTGCGCCGCCGCTTCCAGGCGGTAACCACTGTCCTCGAGGCCGCCATGCCCACTGCCGGCGGCAATTTCGCGGGCGGCGGAAACGCCAACCTCCAGAATATCCGCCGCGACAGTCGCTTCGAGCTCGACGTAAAATATGGCCAGAGCACCGGCCTCCTCGAAAGCGAACGCGGGGTATCGCGAGCTACGCCCTCCTTGTTCGATACGCTGGGCAACATCACCGGCTTCAGCGGCGCGGAAATCGATCCTGCGTTGAGCGCTGCGGCCGGAAGCCCTGTTACCGTGGCGGGCGTGCCGCTCGGCGCGGACGGTTCGGCCCCGACGCTTGCCGGCTTCGCTGCCAATGCCAACACCGCCAACGTCACCGACGTCCGCCCCTATCGCACGCTTTCGGGCGGGGGCGGGCGCTCGCGCCAGTTCGGGGACACGGTCGCACCGCTCAACGGCACACCGCAGCGCAACTTCGCGATCACCGGCACCTATACGCCGGCGATCTCCGAGACGATCAGCGCAGTCGCGACGCTGGGCCTCACCAGCAACCACAGCAAATCGCTGCTCGGCCTTCCCAGCGCGACGCTGCGGCTACCCGCCGGCAACCCCTTCTCGCCCTTTGCGCGCGACGTCCAGCTGCTGCGCTATTATGACAATCTGGCGCCGCTGACCCGCACCAGCGACAGCCGCACCGTCGATGCCCGGCTGAGCGTCAATGGCGATAGCTCGCCCTGGCTGAAGAGCTGGCGCTGGTCGCTCCAGGCCAATTACAGCTTCAGCGATTCCGATACCTTCACTACCACCGGTATCGATACCATCCAGGCGCAGGCGCTGCTGAACGCACGCGATCCCGGCTTCAATCCCTTCGCGCCGATCGACTCCACCACGGTCCGCTATCGCCCGGATCAGAGCTCGAGCTCGATAAGGAAGAACGCCCAGATCGACTTTGCGACGTTCGGATCGCTGTTCAAGCTCCCCGCCGGCGACGTCCGGGCCACGCTTCGCGTGGCCGGACGGAGCGAGGACCAGCGCAGCGATTCCTTCGTCAATGGCATCTTCCGATCCGGAAAGATTGCGCGTGACAGCGGCAGTGTGCGCGGCAATCTCACCTTGCCGATCACCAGCCGCAGCCGTGAGGTGCTCGGCGCGGTCGGCGATCTGTCGCTCACCGGCAATCTGGAAGTCGAGGAACTCTCCGATCTCGGGCGGCTCACGTCGACGACTTTCGGGGTCAACTGGATACCGATCCGGCAGATCCGCGCGATCGTCAACATCAGCAGCGATCAGAACGCCCCCAGCGCGGGCCAGCTCGGCGATCCGGTACTGGTGACGCCAAACCGCCGCGTGTTCGATTTCGTGCGCAACGAGAGTGTCGACATCACCGCGATCGACGGCGGCAACGCCTTGCTACGCGCAGACAGTCGCCGCGTGTTCAACGCCCGCCTCAACGTCCGGCCGTTCAGCAACACCAATCTGAGCCTCAACGCCAATTACAGCAACGCGCGCTACCGCAATTCGACCGAAACCTTCCCCGGCGCGACCGCAGAGATCGAGGCAGCCTTCCCCGAACGATTCATGCGCGATGCAAGCGGGCGTCTGACCAGCATCGATTATCGCGCGATCAACGTCGAGCGCCGCGAAACCTCGCAATTGCGCTGGGGCATCGAATTCTCGATGCCGATTTCCTCGCCGCAGGCGACGCGCCTGCGGGCGCAACGCGAGAGCTTCCAGGCGGCGATGGCCGAATCACGCCGCACCGGGCAGCCGCTTCCCCCCGAATTCACGGCGCAGCGGGAACAGTTCCGCCGGCTCGGCCAGCAGCAAAGTCTGTTCGCCGGCAACGAGCGTGGCCAGGGGCAGGGCGCACGGCGGCGCCAGGGCCAGGGCTTAGAGCAGCAGGGACAAGGGACGCCCCCGGCTCAGCAGCAGGGAATGCCCACTCCCCCTCCGGAGCAAGGCCAGGCGCCTGAATCACCTCCAAATCGAGGTGAGGGCCAGGGCGCCGGCGCAGGCGGCTTCCGCGGCGGAGGCGGTGGTGGTCGCGGGTTCGGCGGCGGTCGCGGCGGCTTTGGCGGGGGCGGCAATCAGGTCCGCTTCACGCTCAACCATGTCTGGCTGTTCAAGGACGAGATCCTGATCCGGAGCGGATTGCCTACGATCGACAGGCTCGACGGCTCGTCCTCGCAGAACGTCGCCGCGCACAAGATCGACGCGCAAGTGTCGGTCAAGCGCGATGCGTGGCTGCTGCGGACCACCGGCAATTGGCAGAGTGGATCGCAGCGGCTGACCGGCGCGCTCGGCAGCCAAACCCAGCTCGATTATGATAGCCTGACGACGATCGGTCTGCTCGCCGAGTTCAACCCGGGCCAGGATGTCGATTTCCTGCTCAAGCATCCCTGGTTTCGCGGATCACGAATTCAGTTTCAGGTGGAAAATGTCTTTAACGCCAAGCAGCGCGTGACCGACCCGACTGGGGGGACGCCCTCCGCCTTAGCGCCGAACGTACTCGATCCGCTGGGCCGGGTGGTCCGCCTGACCTTCCGCAAGCAGTTCTTCTAACCGCTCAAAGCCCGCCGGCGCGCATCCCCGGCCGGAATCGCCCGCGCGAATCCTGGTCCAGAATCCGGCGGTAAAGCAGAGTGATCGCCACCCGCCGGTTGCGCGGATCGGCGGGGTTGGCGACGATCAGCGGTTCGCGGTCGGCGACGCCTTCGATCCGCTCGAAACGATCCTCGACGACCCCGCCCGCCGATAGCCGGCGGCGGGTCGCTTCGGAACGTCCGCTCGAGAGCATCCAGTTGTTCATGTTGCGCGGGTCGCCATAGCCCAGGCTGTCGGTGTGGCCGCGGATCATGATCGGGTTCTCGAGGCCCTTGATCGATTCGGCGATGGTGCCGATCAGCGTGCTCGCATCGTTCACCAGCGCCGTCGTGCCCAGGTCGAACATCGAATAGTTGACGTCGTCGAGCAGGTCGATCCGCATCCCGTCGCGCGTCGGCACGAAGCGGATATGCTTGGCGAGCTTCGCCAGCGCGGGCGTCGCGCGCATCCGCGCCTGGATACGCTTGCTGGTCTCGGCGAAATTCTTCTTGTCCTGCTCGGTGAGCTTGCTCTGGTCCTTGAGCGATCCCTTGTCGCCGGTGCCGACATCGTTGCCGCCGACCCCGCCGATCGGAATCGTCATCGATCGCGTGCCGGCGCCCGAGGCCTTGGTGGGATAATTGTCCTTGGCGTTGAGCGCGTCGCCGCCGAGCAGCCCGTTCGATCCAGCGCTGTTCTGCTTGAACTCGATCAGCGTCGGCGCGAAATAATCGGCCAGCGCCTTTCGCTGTTTCTCGGTAGTCGCGCCCAACAGCCACATCAGTAGGAAGAAGGCCATCATCGCCGTCACGAAATCGGCATAAGCGACCTTCCAGGCCCCGCCGTGGTGGCCGCCATGTCCTTCGATATAGATCTTCTTGACGATGATCCGGGGGGGCTGGTTGGTTCCGTGGGGTGCTCGCGCGGCCATGGATCAGCGCCCGCGCAGTCCGTCGAACACCTCGCCGAAGTTCGGCTGGTTCGAGTGCGCGATGCCCGAGCGCGCGGCCTCGATCACCAGCGGCTGCGGATGGCCGTGGAGCGAGGCGATGATGATCTGCTTCACCACATGATAGATCGCCGCGTCGGCATCGATCACCTGCTGGAGCCGCGTCGCCAGCGGCCCGACCAGCCCGTATGCAAGCAACACGCCCAGGAAGGTGCCGACCAGCGCCGATCCGATCATCCCGCCCAGAATCGCGGGCGGCTTGTCGATCGATCCCATCGTCTTCACCACGCCCAGCACCGCGGCGACGATGCCGAGCGCCGGCAGCGCGTCGGCGAGGCCCTGCAGCGTCGTCTGCGGCCCCTGCACCTCGTGGTGGTGGGTCTTGATCGCATTATCCATCACTTCCTCGACCGCGTGCACGTCGAGCGTGCCCGACGAGACGACCACGAGGCGCAGCGTATCGGTGACGAGGTTGATCAGCGTATGGTCTTTGAGCAGGCGCGGATATTCGGCGAAGATCGCGGAGGATTTGGGATCCTCGACATGCGGCTCGAGCGCGATCGGCCCGTCGGTGCGGAGCATCTTCATCAGCTTCGACACCAGGAAGATCGTGTCGAGATAATCCTGCTTCTTATATTTCGGGCCCTTGATGACCATCATGAAGCCGCTGCCCAGCGCCTTCAATTCCTTCATCGAATTGCCGATGATCAAAGCGCCCAGCGCGGCGCCGCCGATGATCAGCATCTCGTGCGGCAGCGCATGCATGACGGGGCCCAGCGCGCCGCCGGTGATGGCGAAGCCGCCAAAGACCATGGCGATCAGGACGACGAAGCCGATCAGCGGAAACATGGTGTCGAAATCCCCCCGTGGCACGGACTGGCCACCCTTTGGTAAACGGCCGGTTTGTCGAGAACTTCAGCGCAAAGTGGCGCCGAAATGATTAGAAAAGCCAAGGAATCAGCGCAAATAATCGAACAGGGTCAGGCTGGAGAGCTTGCTGAAGCTGGCCTGCGTTGCCTGAAGGATGGTGAGCGTCTTCTGGAGCTGGGTGACGGCAACGGTGACGTCGGTGTCTTCCAGCCCCGAACGGACATCCTCGCGGGCTTCGCCGGCGGCGATCAGCCGGTCGCTATCGAGTTCCAGCCGCGCCGCACGGGCGCCCCCCGATGCCCGGGCGAGCGTTACGCTTTCCAACGACGCCTTTATCCCGGTCATCGCGCTGTCGGCGGCAGCCTTGACGTCACCGCCCGCCTGAAGTGCGGTGGCAAAGCTCGCCAGCACCGCGAACATGTCGCTGCCCCCGGCGGCAAAGGCCGCCACGCCGGTCACGGTGCCTTGGATCGTCGCGCCCTCGCCGATCGGAATCGCCGAAGGCTCGCCGGTTCCCGCGAAGCTGATCGTCCCGTCGGTCGCGCGGACATAGGCCACGTCTCCGCTCGCCCCACCGAACAAAGGCTGACCGCGCACGTCCTTGGTGTTGGCGAGCCCGAACAAGGCGTCGCGGATCGAATCCAGTTCCTTGCCGATCGCCGCGCGATTGGTGTCCGACAGCGTGCCGTTGGACGCCTGCGTGGTAAGCTCCAGCGCGCGCTGGAGCTGCGCCTCGACGCCGTCGAGCGTGGTGTCGGTCTGTGCCAGCAATCCCTGCGCCATGCCGATATTGGCAGCATAGGCACCGTCGTCCGCGGTCCGCTGCTTCAGGCCCTGCAGCCGCAGATAGGCCCCGGGATTGTCCGAAGGGTTGAGCAACTTATTGCCCGTCGCGATTTGCATCTGGATCGAATCTGCCTCGGCGGTGAGCCGAGTCATCATCGACGCGGGGCGATTATACATCTGGGAGGTCGCGATACGCATGGCAGGGCTCACCGGATCTCGAGGATGGATTGCAGGGTCTCGCGCGCGATCTGGATCACGCGGCTCGACGCCTGATAGGCTTGCTGGAAGCGAAGCAGGTCGACGGCTTCCTCGTCGATATTGACTCCCACCGCGGCGGCGCGCTCGGCGATCGCCGAATCGCGCATCGCAGTCTGCGCCTCGGCCACGGTGGTCCGCGCCGAAAGTGCGGCCGCATTCGCGGACGTCATGCTCGCCACGCTGTCTTCAAACTTGCCGGTGCCGCGGAGGCTATCGAGGCCGGCGAGATTGCCATTGTCGCGGATACCCTTGTCGGTCGACGCCGCGGCGATTCCGCGGGGATCCGAAAGCGCAAGCGTCAGCCTCGACGCGGGATCGCCCACCACGAACATCGGCGCTCCGGGATCGCCCTGCAGGTCGTCGCCGGCGGCCTGGACCGCATTGACGCCCTCGGCGAAGTCGGTCGCGAGCGTGTTCAGTTCGTCGCGGGCGCCGGCGATGCGCTGGGCGCCTTCGACGAAGCCCGCGAGCACGCCCCCATTGGGGAACATCGCGCTGCTCTCGCCCTGGAAGTTGAGCGTGTAGGTCAGCACGCCCTCGTCGCTGCGCTTGAAGGTCACGCCGCCGGCATTCTCGCCGGAGACCAGGACGGGGCCCGCGACGCCGCCCGCACGAACGATCGCGCGCCCGACATGATCGGTGGTGACCGAGACGTCGGTGATGACGCTCATCTGTTCGAGCAGACGATCGCGCTCGTCGAGCAAGGCGGCCTGGCCGCTGCTGCCTGCCTGCGCGCGGCCGAGCCCTGCGTTCACACGTCCCAGCGCCTTGGCGAGGCCGTTGAGCTCGGTTGCCGCGGCGCCCGCGCTTGCGTCGAGATCCTCCATCGCCCCGTCCAGCGCGATGCCGGTCGCCGCGAAGGCAGACGCGATGCTCGATGCCGCCTCGATCATCGCCGCGCGCGGTGCAAGCGATGCCGGGTCGGCCGCCACGGCCTTGGCCGAATTGAAGAATGCGGTCAGCCGGCTGCCCAGCTGGTTGCCGGTCAGCGATTGTTCGATCCGCTGGAGCCAGGTCGCGCCGGTTTCGGTCTTGGCCAGTTCCGCGGAGGCGGTGCGCACCTCGGCGGTCTTGTAGACGTCGGCGGCGCGGGTGATGCCATTGACGACCACGCCCATGCCCGTCGCCGAGCCGGTCGAGATGCCGGCGGGCGCCACGACTTCGCGAACATTCGTGGTGCGCCGCGAATAGCCGGCATTGCCCGCACTCGCGATATTCTCGGAAGTGGTGGTCAGCGCCGTTTGGTAGGCCTTCAGGCTCGAAAGCCCGATCGAAAGCATGTCGCTCATGGCTTTGTCCCCTCAGGAGGGGCGGCCGGATCGACCGCCGCCGCCTTGGCGAGGAAGTCCGTCATCGCCTTGCCGATCCCGATCGGCGCATGCGCCGCCATCGATTGCGCAAGCTGCTGGTCCTGCATGTCGCGGAACTGCTCGGTCGCCTTGCTATCGAACAGGCCGTCGCCAAGCTTGGCCGACCGCATCGACTTGAGCATCATGCCAACGAAGATCGCCTCGAAGCGCTTGCCCGCGGCTTCGAGATTCTCCTTGGACTGCAGCCGCGACGTGTCCGTGGACGCGCCGCTGCCGATGCCGCCGACAGGGCCGAGCGGAGCGCTCACAGGATGACGAGCTCCGCCTTGAGCGCGCCGGCTTCCTTGAGCGCCTCTAGGATCGCGACCAGATCGGCCGGCGAAGCGCCGATCGCGTTGACCGCCTTCACCACGTCGGCAAGCTTCGGGCCGGGAGACAGCAAGAACATCGGACGCTTTTCCTCCTCGACGCCGACGGTGCTGTTCTGCTCCATCGCGGTCTGGCCCTGGCTGAACGGATTCGGCTGGCTGACCCTCTGGGCTTCATCAATACGAACGGTCAGTTTACCATGTGTTACCGCGGCAGGGCTGACGCGCACTGCAGAGTTGATCACCACGGTTCCGGTGCGGGCATTGACGATCACCCGCGCCGGCGCCTCGGCCGCTTCCACGGTGAGATTTTCGATCTCGGACATCATTTCGGCGCGCACGTCCGAGCCGGGAGGCGCGGAGACGGCGATCGAGACGCCGTCGATCGCGCGGGCGCGGCCGCCGCCGAAGCGGACGTTGATCGCATCCTGCACACGCTGCGCGGTCGTGAAATCCGCCCGCGCCAGGTTGAAGGTGAGGAACGGCGCCTTGTCGAACCCGGTGTCGACCACGCGCTCGACGGTGGCGCCCTCGGGAATGCGTCCGCTGGACGGGGTGTTGACGACGATCGACGAACCGTCGGCGCCTTCCGCGCCCAGCCCGCCGACAGCAAGGTTGCCCTGCGCCATTGCATAGATCTGGCCGTCGGCGCCGAGCAACGGCGTCATGATCAGCGTGCCGCCGCGCAGCGACTTGGACTTGCCCATCGACGATACGGTGATGTCGAGCTTTTGGCCGGGCTTTGCGAAGGCAGGCAGCTCGGCGGTGATCATCACCACCGCGGCGTTCTTCAGGCTCGGGCTCACCCCGGCCGGCAGCTGGAAGCCGAAGCGCGAGGTGACGCCGCGCATCGACTGGACGGTATACTCCAGATTGTCGTCGCCGGTGCCGGGCAGGCCGACCACCACGCCATAGCCGGTCAGCTGGTTGGTGCGGATGCCCTGGAAGCCGCCCAGATCCTTCACGCGCTGCGCGCTCGCGGGCAATGCCGCAAGGCTGGCGATCAGGAGTGCGAGGAAGATACGGATCATATTGGAGCTCCGCCTCAGAAGGGGCTGATGATCTGGAAAAAGCGGCTCAGCCAGCCCTGACGGCTGGCGCGGGCGATATCGCCCTTGCCGGTGTAAGCGATGCGGGCATCGGCGACGCGGGTGCTGGCCACGCGATTATAGGCGTCGATGTCGGCGGTGCGGACGATGCCCTTGATCTGGATGAACTCGTCGCCGCGATTGAGCGTGACTCGCTTCTGCCCGCGCACCAGCATCGTCCCGTTAGGATAGACTTCGGCCACGGTGACGCTGACTTCGCCAGACAGCGCATTGGCCTGGTCGGCGGTGCCGGTGCCGGCGAAGTTGCGGTTGCCGCTGATCGACGCGTCGCTCTTGTTGAACAGGTTGAGGGCGCCGGTGGTCGGCGGGGTGAGCGAGAAGCCGCCGCCGCTGTCGAGCTTGGTCGCAGCCGACTTGGAGGCGCTGGTACGCTCGACGAGCACGATCGTCAGCGGATCGCCCACACGACGCGCGCGCAGGCCCTCGTACAGGGCGGCGTAGCCGTCGCCCGCCTGGAAGATGCTGCCATTGGCCACCGGTACCACCGTCGCCGGCGCTGAAAGCGTTGCCGAATAGTCTTCCTTCGGCTTCTTCTTGCCGAACAATTGCGCCTTGGCCGGCGTGGCGGTGAACGCCATCGCCGCTGCGACCAGTGATCCGGCGGCAATACCTGCAAGAAACTTCACGGAGCGCACCTCAGATGTTCTGATTGACATATTTGAGCATCTCGTCGGTCGCCGAGATCATCTTCGAATTGACTTCATAGGCACGCTGCGTCTCGATCATGTCGACCAGCTCCTCGACGACATTGACGTTCGATGCTTCGAGCGCACCCTGGCGGATCTTGCCGCGGCCTGCTTCTCCCGGCGCACCCAGGCTGGAAGCACCGCTCGCCGATGTCTCGATCAGGAAATTATCGCCGGTCGCCTGCAGCCCGCCCGGATTGGGAAAGGTCGCGACCTGGATCTGGCCGAGCTGGCTCGATTCGGTCTGGCCGGCAATCTGCGCGGAAACCGTGCCGTCGGCGCCGATCGTGATGCCGGTCGTGCCCTCGGGGATCGAGATGCCGGGCATCACCTGATAGCCGTCGCTGGTCACCATCATGCCCTCGGGCGAGCGCGAGAAATTGCCGGCGCGGGTGTAGCCGAGCTGGCCGCCGGGCAGCTGCACCTGGAAATAGCCATCGCCTTCCAGCGCCAGATCGAGCGAGCCGCCGGTATTCTGGAACGAACCCTGCGTATCGACCCGCGCCGTGCCCTGGATACGCACGCCGGTGCCCAGGTTCAGGCCCGTTGCATATTTCGTCTCCGCGGTGCTCGCGGCGCCGGGCGCGGTGACCACCTGGTAAGCGAGCGTCTGGAACGAGGCACGATCACGCTTGAACGCGGTCGTGTTCACGTTGGCGAGGTTGTTCGAGATCACGCGCATGCGCATGTCCTGGGCGTCGAGCCCAGTGCGCGCGATATGCATTGCCGACGAACCCATGTTCTAAGTCCTTTCCTTAGGCGGGCATCCGCATCAGCGATGCGGCGCTCTCGTCCATGTTCTTGGCTTCCTTGAGCAGGTTGGCCTGCACTTCGTAGCTGCGCTGGTTCTCGATCATGTCGACCAGCGCCTGTGTCAGATTGACGTTAGACTGCTCCAGCGAGCCGACCTGGAACGTGCCGTCGAGATCGGCCGGCAGCACGCCGCCGCCCTTCACGTGGAGCAGATTGTCCAGCCCCTTGGTGGTCTGGCTACCCTCGGTGCTGACCAGCTTGATCCGGTCGATCACCTGCGGCTGCGTTTCGTCACCACCTAGCGGCACGATCGAAACGGAGCCGTCCGGGGCGATCGAGATCGACTGGTGGGGCGGCACGGTGATGGGGCCCCCCGACCCCATCACCGGGAAACCGTCGCCGGTTTCCAACACGCCCGACGGCGCGACGGTGAGGTCGCCGCGCCTCGTATAGGCTTCCTGGCCATCCTTGGCCTGCACCGCGATCCAGGAATCGGTGGTCACGGCCACATCGAGCGGGCGGTTGGTCTGGACGATCGTGCCGGCGCGCCGGTCGAAATCGTTGACTTCCTCTGCCGCCATCTGGCGCGAATCCATGCCCGAGCCCTGGAGCACCATCCGGTCGAAGCTGACGCGATCGGCGCGGAAGCCGATCGTGGACGCGTTCGCGATATTGTTCGCGATCGTGCCCTGCGCCGACATCTGGCTCTTGAGCCCCGAAAGCGCGGTGTAGACAAGCCGGTCCATGGCGTGACTTTCTGTGACTTTTCAGATCAGCTGCGGATGTTGAAGATGGTCTGCGAGATCTGGCTCGCGGTATCGAGCGCCTTGGCGTTCGCCTGGAAGTTGCGCTGCGCCGCGATCAGGCCGACCAGTTCCTCGGTGATGTCGACGTTGGAGCGTTCGATCGCCCCCGACATCAGCCCGCCGAAACCGTTGGCGCCGGGCTCGCCCAGGCGAGCCTCGCCCGACAGGCCCGATGCGGACCAGGTGCTGCTGCCCTGCTGGCGCATGCCGGCGGGGTTGGAGAAGCTGGCCAGCACCACCTTGCCCAGTGCCTGGCTGTCGCCGTTGGAGAAGCTTGCCGACACCGTGCCGTCGTCGGCGATCGTCACGCCTTCCAGCTGGCCGACGGGCGAGCCGTCCTGGGTGCTCGCATTGACGCTGAACGGTGAATAGACTTGCGTGGTCGCATCGCCGAAATCGAGGTTGATAACCTGCTCGGCAGTGGCGCCCGGTGCCAGGAATCCGGCAAAGGTGGTCGGTCCGGTCGGTGCGGTGAGCTTGCCCGTGGCGTCGAATGTCAGCGTGATCGGCTCTTGGATGTCGGGATCGGGGTTGGTGGTCAGCTGCTTGTCGCCGACAAAGGAATAAGCGGTCCATTCGCTGTTCGGATCGCCCGTGGTCGGCGCGGTCTCGCGCACGAAATAGGTCGTCATCGTCAGCGCATTGCCGTTCGCGTCGTAGATCGTCGTCTGCGCCGAATGGTTGTAGGTGGCCGGATCAAAGCGATCGAAGGCATAGGGCTCATCTTCCCAGCGATCGTCGTCCTTGGGGATCAGCTGGTTGGCGTTGAGGTTCAGCGACATGCTGACATTCTGCGATGCCTCGGGCTTGCCGCTGGTCTGCGGCAGGCGAAGGCTGACCGTCGAGGCGAGGCCGGTGGCGACCACCGAGCCCGAACCGTCGACCGGATAGACCTGCAGCTTGTTGCCCTGGCCATCGACGACATAGCGGTCCGAATTTACCAGGAAGCTGCCGTTGCGGGTGAACGAGACGTTGTTGCCGCTCGCGTCGCCGCCCTTGACGATGAAGAAGCCCTCGCCCGAGATCGCCACGTCGAGCGCCGAGGTCGATTGCGTGAAGCCGCCCTGACTGAACTGCTGACGCACCGATTTCACGACCGTGCCCGAGCCGACCATCTGGGTCGGGTTCGAGTTGGAGGTGGAGGCGATGACGTCGGCGAACTGCGTCGTCGAACGCTTGAAGCCGTTGGTCGAGACGTTCGCAAGGTTGTGCGAGATCGTCGACATTTCGGTCTGGGCTGCCTGGAGCCCGCTGAGCGAAGTAAAGAAGGACATGACAGTTACTCCTGAAGATCAGCCGACTTGCCAGACGGCGGAGAGGGGGACCTGGCCGACGCCAGGCAGGGTTAGAACGGGTTGGCCATCGGCACCGAGCGAGACCGTGGAGACCGGCGCCCAGACGAGCGGGGCGGCGTTGACGGCGCCATCGGCATTGCGCGCGCTGACCTTGACGGTGAACGGACCCTCGCCGGCATCTTCGCCCGCCGCATTCTTGCCGTCCCAGTCGAACGCGACCGCGCCGGCGTCCTGCTTGCCGAGCACCAGCGTCTTGAGCGTCTTGCCGTCGGCGTCCGAGATGGTGACGCTGACGTCGGTCGCCGCCTTCTCCAGCGCAACGGCGCCGGCGATGCCGCCGGCCTCGCGTGGATAGGCAGTCGAGCCTTCGGTCAGCACCGTCTTGCCGACATAGCCGAGCGCATCGCTCAGCGACGTCCCGCTGAGTTTCGAAGCGATCGCCTTCAGGGTCGTGCTCATCTCGGTAATGCCCGAGAGCGACGAGAATTGCGCCATCTGCGCAACCATCTGGGTGTTGTCGACGGGCTCGAACGGATCCTGGTTCTTAAGCTGCGCCGTCATCAGCGTCAGGAAGTCGTTCTGGTCCATCTCGGTCTTGCCGAGGTTCGAGGTATCCGTCTTCGTCGTCGACGTCGTCCCGCTATAGCGATTGACGCCCAGCGTCTGCAGGGTGGTGTCGAAATCCATGATCAGCGGCCCAGCTTGAGGGTGTCGACGATCAGCTGCTTTGCAGTCTGCATCACTTCGACATTGTTCTGATAAGTGCGCGCGCTCTCGAGCATGTCGACCAGCTCGCGCGTCTCATCCACCGCGCTTTCCCAGACGTTGCCGTCCTTGTCGGCCATCGGATTGCCCGGATCGTAGCGCTTGGTCGGCTCGGAGCCGGCGGTGACGACCTGTTCGACGTCGACGGTCGACATGCCGCTCATCTCGTCGAAGGCGGTGCGGAATACCGGCTTGATCGTGCGATAGGCGGCGTTGGCACTCGATGCGACGGTGCCGGCATTGGCCAGGTTCGACGCGGTGGTGTTCATCCGCACCAGTTGCGCGGACATCGCCCGGCCGGAGACCTGGAAGATCGAAAGCGGTTGATCGCCCATGCTTATTCTCCCCTCAGCGCGCGCGTGATCGTCGAGATGCGGCCGTTCAGGAACGACAAGGTCGTCTGATAGGCCACGGCATTCTCGGCGAAGGCGGTTTGTTCGGTGGCGAGCTCGACGGTGTTGCCATCCTGGCTCGACTGCTGCGGAATGCGGAACAGCGTTGCGTCGTCGATCGCGCTGTCCGAGCCGCCCGGCGCCTCGATCCCCTGGAGCGCGGCGCGGAAGTCGATGTCCTTCGCTTTATATCCGGGCGTGGACGCATTGGCGATGTTCGACGCCAGCACGCCCATGCGCTGCGAGCGCACAGTCAGCGCTGCGCCATGTACTCCGAATAGGCTGTCGTTCGACAATGCAGGTCTCCCGCACGAAAGTTCATGCGTGTCTGTGCAATGGGCGTGCCAGTTTGCCGACAAGAGCCTGAGGCTACGCGAAATCGAGCCTTTTGACGGTAACCGGCAAGTCTTTGCCGCTTTGGCGGCAACCGGCTGCCGCACGTCGGCAAGGCGGCAGTCCGCCATGCGGGTGGCGGCAACTGGCCCGCCTTTTGCAAACCCGAGCGCATGGACTTGACCGCCTTGCCTCCCCTCGCGCCCTTCCTCGATCCCGTCGCGTTCGGCATCGTTGGCGGCGGCACTCTCGTCGCAGTGATCCTGCGTACCCCGCTGTCCGACCTCGGCCGCGGGATCGCCGCGCTCCGCGTGCTCGGGCGGCGGCGCTTCGACGTCGAACCGTTGCTAGATCAGTCCGCCGCGCTGGCACGCATCGCCAGGCGGCACGGGCTGATCGCGCTCGATCGCTCGATCCTGAAGGATCCGGACATGGCCGCCGCGGTGGCCGAGATCGTCGACGGCGCCACGGCCGAGGATGTCGCGACATTGCTCCGGCACCGCATCCTCGCCCGCTTCGAGCGCCACCGCGCCGCGGCCGAGACGTGGAGCGGTATGGCCGATATCGCACCGGCTATGGGAATGATCGGCACGCTCGTCGGCCTCGTCCAGATGTTCACCGCGATGCAGGACCCTGCGGCGATTGGCGGGGCGATGGCGATAGCCTTGCTCACCACGCTCTACGGCGCGATCCTCGCCAGCCTGATCGCCTTGCCGATCGCGTCGCGGCTCAAGCAGCGCGCGCGTTACGAGGCGCAGGAACGCGCACGGCTCGAAGGTCCGCTCCTCGTGCTCACCCGGCTCGAACCCGTACGCAGCGATCTGCGCGGGATGGCGGCATGACCTTGCCCGAGGACGCGCCCGCCCGGCCGATTTGGCTGACGACGCTTGCCGATCTCGCACTGCTGCTGCTCGGCTTCTTCGTGCTGCTCCAGGCGAACAAGATCGATCCGGGCACGCTCGCGGCCAGCTTTCGCGCCGGCTTCGATTCGCGCGAAGCCGCGATGCCGGTCGAAATGGCGCTCGTGCGCTTCGATCCCGGCTCCGCCGAGCCGCTCGACATCTTTGCCGCCGCCGCCTGGGCGCGGGATGCCGCGCGCGATCCGCGCACGCGGCTGCGCATCACCGGGGAGATCGATGGCAGCGTGGCCGACGTCGATCCGCTCACCAATAGCGGTCCCTTGCTTGCCGCCGATCGTGCTCGCGCCGTCGCCGCCCTGCTCGTCGCCTCGGGCGCCGTCTCCCCCGATCGCATCGCCATCGCCACCGCCGCCGGCCAGCGCCGCGCGGTCCTCACCCTTGGTTTTGAGGGAGGCCGGCAATGATTTGCCGCCCGGCAACGCGCAACTGCCGCCACATTCCCGTTTCGAAGGAGAAGATCATGTTCCTGACCCTAGCGCTGGCTTTGGCGGCGCCCGCCGCTGCGCAGGATTTCCAGTCGACCGTGTTGCTTGACACCGTCGTCGCGCAGTTCACCGGCAAGCCGGTGGGCGAGGTGGGCGGCGCGCGCACCCCGGTCGACGCGCGGCTGAAGCTGCAAGCCTGCGCGGCGCCCCAGCTCGAATGGCGCAGCGAGGCCAAGGATACGGTGATCGTGCGCTGCATAGCGCCCAACTGGCGGATCTTCGTGCCAGTGAACGCGCTGCCTCAGCCCAAGCCGGCCCCGGCGCCGCTCGCGCAGCGTCCTGCCGCTGCGGTCGCGAAGGCAGAGCCGGTGATCCGCCGCGGTGATCCGCTGACGGTCGAGGCGGGCTCGCCGGGCTTCTCGATAACTCGCGACGGCATCGCGATGGGAGACGCTGCCGCCGGCGCCCGGCTGATGGTCAAGGTCGATCCGAAGAAGCCACCGATCCAGGCGGTGGCGCTTGAATCCGGCCGCGCCCGGCTGCCCGGCTGGGCGGAGTGACATTTCTGCTAAAGTGAAGCCGGGTCCGGCCGTTATCCTCCTTGCAGGGCATCGCTTTCCAAGGAATGCAGGCAATGGTGGATCCAATCGGCAACAAGGCAGGAGTGGCTTCGGCCCGTCGCGTCGCGTCGGTCGGCGCTGTCGCTTCCGTAACGACGCTGAAACCGGCGGCCAAGGAGGCCGGTCTGGTCGAATCTTCCGCGGCGCAGCTCGCCGGCACCATGGCCTCGCAGGCCCCGGTCGACGCCGAGCGCGTCTCGAAGATCCGCAAGGCGATCCAGGACGGCCGCTTCCCGCTGGTCCCGTCGACCGTCGCCGATCGGTTGCTCGCCTTGAAGCTGGAATGGAATCCGAATGACCAGGCGTGATGCGCTCATCAACGTGATCGAGGCGCTGCATGCCGAAATTGCCGCGCTGAAGGCCAATGATTCAAGCGCCTTGGAAGCCGCAACCGGTGCCAAATTGGCGGCGATCGACACGGTGGCGCTCTATGACGGCGAAGCGCCCTCGATCGAGGTCAAGGAGCTCGCCGCGGAGGCCCACCGCCTCAATGAGAGCTGCCGCATCTATGTGAACCTGATGGCGGCAAATGTTCGCCGCCGCCTGCAACTTCTTTCCGGCGAGATGACGCCTGCCTACCGTCCCGGAGGCTATGCCCTCGCCTGAGGCGTAAGCTGGCACGGTCCTTGCTGATGCGTCCCTGTACAAGGGCAATCGGACAGGGGCTCGATGAGCATCGTATCGGTCGACAGCAAGGCTGGCATTCAGACGGCGATCGCCGCGGCGAGCCGCAAGACCGGAATCGACTTCAACTATCTGATGGGGCAGGCGCAGGTCGAAAGCGGCATGCGCGCCGACGCGCGCGCCCAGACCTCCAGCGCCACCGGGCTTTACCAGTTCATTGAACAAAGCTGGCTCGGCGTGGTCAAAGATCATGGCGCCGAGCATGGCCTGGGCTGGGCCGCGGATTCGATCCGCCAGACTTCCAGCGGCCGCTACGTCGTGAGCGATCCGGCGACGCGCAGGGCGATCCTCGACATGCGCAGCGATCCGCAGACCGCGGCGATCATGGCGGCCGAACATGCCTCGGACAACAAGGCCGCGCTCGAGGACAAGCTCGGCCGCCCCGCCACCGGCACCGATCTCTACATGGCCCATTTTCTGGGGCAGGGGGGGGCGGCCAAGTTCCTCGGCGCGATGGAAGCCAGCCCGGATCGCGCGGGCGCTGCGCTCTTCCCGGCTGCCGCCCGTGCCAATCGCAACATCTTTTACGCTGCCAACGGCCAAGCCCGTTCGCTGAGCGACATTTATGCGCGCTTCGCCGGCAAGCTCGATCAGGGCGCCGCCTCGGTCGGTGCCGCTGGAAGTGCCTCCGGGCTCGACGGGCTCTCCGCGCAGCTCGACCAGTTCGGTGCGAGTCTCGGCGAATCCGAGGTTATCCTGGGCAATGATGCGGCCGGCGGCGATCGCCACTGGATCGAGACGACGCTGGCCCAGCTCAACACCTCGCGCAGCGGCGCCAATCCGCTCGCCCGCGAGGCAATCAATCCGCTGCGGCCCACGCCCGAAAATGCCCGGCTCGCTTATCTCATGCTCGCCAATCTGGGGGCGTAATCCACGTGAACGCAATGACGCTTCCCGCCGGCTTCGCCCCGGCAGTCCGCAGCTTCTCGCTGCCTTCGGCGATCCTGTTGCTCGTCGCCTTGATGGTCGTGCCGATCCCGGCCTTCCTGCTCGACGTCTTCTTCATCATGAACATCATGATCAGCCTCGCGGTGCTGATGGTGGCGCTCAATGCACAGAAGCCGCTCGATTTCTCGGCCTTTCCCAGCGTCCTGCTTTTCGCCACGCTGTTTCGGCTGGGCCTCAACGTCGCTTCGACCCGCGTCGTGCTGGTCCACGGTCATGAAGGCGAAGCCGCTGCGGGCCATGTCATCGAGGCGTTCGGCAATTTCCTGATCGGCGGCGACTATGTCGTCGGTTTGTTGGTCTTCTCGATCCTGATCATCATTAACATGATCGTCGTCACCAAGGGCGCGGGCCGCGTGTCGGAAGTTTCCGCCCGCTTCACCCTCGATGCCTTGCCGGGCAAGCAGATGGCGATCGATGCCGATCTCAACGCCGGCCTGATCAGCCCCGACGAAGCCCGCGCCCGTCGCGCCGAAGTCTCGACCGAAGCCGATTTCTACGGCTCGATGGACGGTTCGTCGAAGTTCGTGAAGGGCGACGCGATCGCCGGCCTGTTGATCTTGTTCATCAACATTATCGGCGGCTTGATCCTGGGCGTCGTCAGCCACCAGATGGCCGTGGGCGAAGCCGCGCAGACCTATATCCTGCTCGCGATCGGCGACGCGCTGGTGGCGCAGGTGCCGGCACTTTTGCTCTCGATCGCTGCCGCGGCGATCGTCACGCGGGTTACTTCGAAGCACGATCTGGCGGGCCAGATCGGCAGTCAGTTCGGCAGCTACAAGACCTGGATGCCGGTCGCGGTGATCCTGGCTTTGCTCGGCATCCTGCCCGGAATGCCGCATTTCGTGATCCTGCCCGCAGCCGCCGGCGCCGGCTTCGCGGCGTGGAGGCTCTACAAGAACGCCAATCTGCCGCCCCCGCCGGAACCCGCCGCCGAGCCAGCCGATCTGTCGCGGATCAGCTGGGACGAAGTCACCGACAATATGCAGGTGATGCTCGACATCGGTTATGGGCTGGTGCCGCTGGTCGACGAAAGGCGCGGCGGCCCCTTGATGGGCCGCATCACCGGGGTGCGCCGCCAGCTGTCGAAGGATCTCGGCTTCGTCGTGCCGCAGGTGCGCGTCCGCGACGACATCAACCTGGCACCCTTCACCTATCGGATTGTGATCGGCGGAGTCGTCGTCGGCGAAGACAATGTCTCGCCCGATGAGGTGCTCGCGCTTGATACCGGGCAAGCGGTTGGCACGCTGCGCGGCAAGCCGGTCAAGGACCCGACCTTCGGGCTCGACGCGATCTGGATTCCATCGGGCGATGCCGATGCCGCCACGGGTGCCGGTTACCTGGTCGTCGATCCCGGCACGGTGGTCGCAACGCACCTCAACCAGGTGCTGATCCAGCACGCCGCGGACCTGCTCGGCCCCGACGAGGTGCAATCGCTGCTCGACGGCCTCAAGGAGCGCGCCGCCGCTTTGGTCGCCGCGCTCTGCCCGAACCCGGTGCCGCTCACTACGCTCACCACGGTATTGCGCGGGCTGCTTGCGGAGAATGTCCCGCTCAAGGAGTTCCGCCGGATCGCCGCGGCGATCGCGGTCGCGTCGCAGCGTACGCTCGATGCCGACGAGATTCTCGAGCTGATCCGCCCCGATCTCGGGCCGCTGATCATCCAGCGGCTGTGCGGCGTGCGCGAGCCGCTGCGGGTGATGACGCTCGAAGGCCAGCTCGAAGCGCTGCTCGGCCAGGCGGTCCGCTCGGACCCGTCGAAGCGCCACACGATCGAGCCCGATCTCGGCCGCCGCATCGCCGATGCGCTCCAGCGCGCCGCGGGTCCGCTGATCGCGGAGGCCAAGCCCTTCGCGCTCGTCGTCCAGCCCTCGATCCGCGTCGCGATCCGCAAGCTGGTCAAGACCGTCCTGCCCGACACGCCGGTGATGAGCTTCTTCGAAGTGCCCGAAGACAAGGCGGTCGAAGTCGTCGCGGTGATCGGCGCGCCGGAGGCGCTGCCCGCATGAACGCATATTCCCCAAGGAGCTTGAAGCAAATGGCTTCCCTGGCCCAATCCCCGCTCGTTTACGAACGCGTTGCCCCGCGCGATGCCGAAGCACTAGTGCGAAAGCACCTGCCGCTGGTGCGGCGGATCGCATGGCACGTCCACGGATCGATGAGCTCGATCGTCGAGGTCGAGGACCTTATCCAGATTGGCATGGTCGCACTGATCGAGGCGGTGACTGCGTTCGAAGATCGCGGCCAGGTCACGTTCGAGCAATATCTGGTAACGCGGCTGCGGGGATCGATGATCGACGAGCTACGCCGCCAGGCGACGCTCACCCGCGGGGCGATGCGCCGTCGCCGTGCCTATCAGGAAACCGTCGCCGCGCTTGCCGCCGAACTCGGGCATGCGCCCAGTGATATCGAAGTCGCTGAGAAGCTCGACGTCACTCCCGAGAAGCTCCGCGCCGAATATGTGACCGCGGAGGCAGTGCGCTTCGACTCGATCGACGATCTCTATTCGGACGAGAGCCCCTGGTTTATGTCCGACGAGCCCGACGCCTTCGATCAGCTCGCCGATTCGGACCAGCGCGAGGCGCTGATTGCCGCGATCACCGGTCTGCCCGAGCGCGAGGCGCAAGTGGTCCAGCTTTATTATGTCGAGGAGTTGAACCTCGAGGAAATCGGCCAGGTGCTCGGCGTTGGCGCCGCGCGCATTTGCCAGATCAAGGCGTCAGCGCATGCCCGGCTGAAACGCGCACTCCAGCGCCGCATGAGTTGAGCCTAAAAACGAAAACGGCGACCTCCACAAGGGAAGCCGCCGTTCTCCTGCGAGGGAGCTCTTAGATCAGAAGCTGAACGACGCGCCCGCCTTGAACGTCCGCCCGATCAGACCGGCATAGTGCCAGGTGGTCAGGAAGTTTGGCGAGCTGGCATAAGATGCCGGTGCAATCGGTGCACGTGCCCCGAATACGTTGCCGACGTTCGCGAAGAAGGTGAAATCGTCGTTCACGGCGTAGGTCAGGTTCATGTCGACGTTGATGAAGCTGTTCACGTAGCAGAAGTTCTTGCCGCTGGGATCCGACGCCGTCTTGTAGAGGCTGGCGGCGCAATCCAGCGACAAATTGCCCTGGTCGGTCGCGACTTCCTTGATCTTGCCGACATAATAAGCAGTCGCGCTGATCGAGAGATCGTCGAGTTCCAGCGTATTCTGCCAATTGCCGCGCCAGTTCGGCGTGCCGTTGCCGGACGAGAGGTCGTACGGCCCGAGCGTACCTGCGAACTTCTGTACACCCGATGCCGTGTGGCGATCATATTGGATCACGTGGGTCGCTTCGATCCGGCTCGTGAAGCGAACCCCCTCGGCCAGCGGAATACGCGCGGTTGCCGAGAAATCGATGCCTGACGTCTGATCGAAGTTCACATTCACGAACGGCGCGTTGATGATCAGCAGCCGCGGCAATGCGTTGGGGAACGCAGGATCAATGCCGTCGATCGTGTTCACCGAATAGCCCGGCCCGATCGCCGCAACCGCCGCGGTCGCTGCCGCGAGCGTCGATTGGCTATAATAAGCGGTGATAGCCCGCCCGGCGTCGGGACCGTTAGCGATGAGGTTCGACTTCTTGACGTTGTAATAGTCCACCGTCGCGCTGAACCAGGGCGTCGGCTCGAAGATTATGCCGCCGGTAAAGCTGCGCGACGTCTCAGGCTTGAGGTCGGGATTGCCGACGAAGCCGCGGCCGACCGAGTAAGACAGGTTGTACGGATTGCCGCCGGTGACGCAGGCATTGCCGGCGCCCGCCGAACCACCATGGAGCGCGCAGAAATTGCCCGGAGGCTGGGTGGTAACGAAGCCCGCATATTGCGAACGGGGGCCCGATTCGGCGAAGGTCGGCGCGCGGAAGCCCTGCGAATAGGTGCCGCGGATGCCGACCTGCCGGATCGGCGTGAACTTGAAGCCGATCTTCGGCGAGAAGCGTCCGAAGCCTTCCGAATAATGATCGTAGCGGCCCGATCCGTTGATCTCGAGTATATCGAGCACGGGAGCCTGGATCTCGAAATATCCGGCCGAGACGGTGTGCTCGCCGAAGGCCGAAGACGTCGTCAACCCGTAGGTGTCGAGTGCGGCGTTCTGGTTGTTGTTCTCGAGCGACTCGCGCCGCACCTGGCCGCCGATCGCCACCATCAGCGGGCCGCCGGGAAGCTCGAACAGCTTCTTGGTGATCGAGGCGTCCGCCGAATACATCTCGGAGAAGGACGGGGTGATCTTGTCGGGCGCGATGGCGTTGCGCACCGCTGCCGAGTTGAGCGACGGATTGACGAAATTATAGGCGCCGGTGTTGATCGCATTCAGCGTGGCGGCGATGTTCAGGAAGCCGTGCTGGACGATCTCCAGATTGTCGCGGGCATAGACGCCGTTGATCTGCCAGGTCCAATCGTCGCCGAAGCTGCCGTTTAGGCCTGCCGCGACCCGATACACTTCGTTGGTGCGATCGCTTCCGGCGGGAATGTCGCCGAACAGATAATAGATCCGCGCCGCGCCGTTGGCGGGATCATTCGCAAACGCCGCTGCATAAGGGTTGTTGGGGTTCAGCCTGCGGCCGGGCGTGGTTGCCACGGCGCAGTTGATACCGGTTGGGCAGACATACACCGGCAGAACGATGCCAGGGTTGCTCGACGCCAGCGAGGGCGCTCCGCCATAAGGCTGCGTATTGCGCAACGCGCGGGGCGCATTTTTGATGCTGACATAGCTGTTCGAATAGCTGCCGGTGATGAAGGCTTCGATATTATCGGCCAGGCGGGCGCTGATGCGGCCGTTGATCGACCATTTGCGCTGGAGCGGGGCGAGCTGGAAATATTCGTCTTCGATATTGTGCCGGCAACCGACGCCGTTGGCCGAGCCAGTCTGCGTATAGGTGCCGCCCGCGCAATCCGTGAGGTTGAGCGTCGTATAGTTGGTATTGAACAATGCCGTACCGCCGCTCAGCGGATTGTTGAGATTGGTCTGCGACGTGCGCACGACGACTGCGTTCGGGGTCGCCGTGGTCAGCGAATTGTCGGCGCCATTATTGTCGTTGCCGCCGATCGAGGTCAGATCGCGGTTGTTGTACGGGAAGCCGCGGCTGTTCGCGGTAACGCGCCCATCGCGCTGATACTCGCCATTGAGATAGACGTTCCAGCCCTGCGTGTCATAGTCGCCATAGCCGACGGTCAGATTGGCGCGCTGGCGCGCAGCGTCGCCCTTTTCCGACACGCCGCCTTCGATCGTGCCGGCGATTCCGACGAACTGCTTCTTGAGGATAAGATTGACCACGCCGCCGATTGCATCGGCGCCATAGGTCGACGAGGCGCCGTCCTTGAGCACTTCGACGCGCTCGATCAGGCTGAACGGAATCGAGTTGAGGTCGACATAGGCGTTGTGGCCATCGTCGTTGATGGGGAAGTTGGTCGAGCGCAGCCCGTCGATAAGGACGAGCGTAGAAGAGACGCCGAGGCCGCGCAGCGAAACGGCGACGCCGCCGGCCGAGAAGCCGCTCTGGAAGCCGACGCCGATCGAACCGCCGCTATCCGCCGAGACCGAGCGCACCGCGTCGGCGACCGTCGTGATGCCGGCGCGCTCGAGTGTCTCGGAGGTCAGCACAGTGACGGGCGAAGGGGTCTCGGTGTCGGTGCGGCGGAAGAGCGAGCCGGTGACGACGATCGCGTTGTCTTCAGAATCCTGCGCCGACGCGACGGGGGCCTGGTCTTGGACTGCAGGCTGGGGGGCGTCCTGCGCGACGGCCGGAGCGGCGGCGAGGCTGATCGCCAGGGCGAAAGGCGCGGCGCTGCGGCGCAACAGCGCCGCCGGGGACGAATAGTGAAGATGCATTGCTGAACTCCCTGGATGCCCGCCTTGTGGCGGATCGGAACCGGCACGCGGAGCCCAGCCCCAGTGCCAATATGTCCAGCATGTGCCTCGGCTGACACATTTGCGCAATACTCCAGATAAATTGTGTAGCGCTGTGGTATGTCTGCAACACGGTCGCGCCTGTCGCGGTCCGGCCCCGCGGATAAACACAGAAAAGCCCCGATGGTCGCGTGGACCATCGGGGCTCCCCATGCGCCCTTTCTCCGAGAAGAAAGGTGACCGGCCGCGGTGCCTGTCAGGGGGGTGACACCCCGACCGGCACGCGCTTAACGGAGCAGGCTAAGCACCCCCTGCTGGCTCTGGTTCGCCTGGGCGAGCATCGCCGTCGAAGCCTGAGACAGGATCTGTGCCTTTGCGAGCGCGGTCGTTTCGGCCGAGAAATCGGCGTCCTCGATGCGGCTGCGTGCGTCGGTCAGGTTGGTGACGTTGGTCGAAAGGTTGTTGATCACCGATTCCAGCCGGCTCTGCGACGCACCGAGACCGGCGCGGGCGGTGTTGACTGCGGTGATCGCGGTATCGGCGTTGGTCAGCGTGGTGCCCGCTGCGGTTGCCGTATCGACCTTGAAGTCAGCGGCTTCGAAATTGTCGCTGTCGAAAAAGGCCTTGGTCAGCGCCACCGTGTCTGCGCTGTTGATGCCGACCTGGATCGATACGTCGTCGCTCGCCGTGTCGGTCGCGGCATAATCGAACACCGCAACGCCGTTGAACTTGGTGTTGGTAAGGATCGACTGGATCTGCGTGGTCAGCGCAACGGCTTCCTTGTCGAGATTGGCGCGGTCGGTGGTGCTGTAGGTGCCCGATGCCGACTGGACCGCCAGCTCGCGGATGCGCTGCAGCATGTTGCTCACTTCGTCCAGCGCGCCGTCGGCGGTCTGGGCGAGCGAGATGCCGTCGTTCGCGTTGCGGATCGCCTGGTTCATGCCGCGGATCGACGAGGTCATCGTCGATGCGATGGCGAGGCCGGCGGCGTCGTCCTTGGCGCTGTTGATGCGCTTGCCGGTCGACAGGCGCTCCATTGCGTTGCCAAGCAGCTTGTTCGCCTGGTTGGATGCGTTGCTTGCGCGCACCGCCCCGATATTGGTTCCGATAACCGTCATGTTCATCTCCATGCTTGCCGGCTTCCCGCGTCCCCCCTGAACGGGAGCCCGGAGCCGCCAAGCCAAGGAACGGCCGCGCATCGGCGGGCTTAAGCAGAAAATTCGTTCTTACGCGCGCGGGCACTCGCCCGCCCGGAGCGCAGAAGCCGCGGGATAGGTAGATTTACGGAGCGTTAACCACCTTAGCGGCAAATACGGATCAACAAGGGGGAAATCCATGCGGTCCATCGTTCCATCGGCGGCTGTGCTTCGGCAAAAATATGCGCTCGTCTCGGCGCTCCGGGCGCAGGGGCTTGCCATCGGCTCGAGTGAGGATGTGCGCCCCGGCGGGCAGGACATGTTTCTGATTGCCGACGGCGAAGTCCCGCCGGCGCCCGCCCGCACGCTCATCCTGGGCGAGGGGGAGCGCGAGGCAATCCCCTTCCGCGACGGCAATCCCGCCCGCCTTACCTATGCCGGCGAAGATGCCGCGATCGGTAATGGCTTCGCCAGCGCGATGGCGCGCGGCCCGTTCGAGCCCGTCGCGTCCGATCCCGAGAGCCTCGCGCTGCTGGCGCTGGCCGAGCGCGTCGCCGCGTCGGACATCACCGTGCTGATCAACGGCCCCACCGGCACCGGCAAGGAAGTGCTCGCCCGTGCGATCCACAACGGTTCCGCGCGTCGGGACGGCCCTTTCGTCGCGGTCAATTGCGCGGCGCTTCCCGAGTCGATGCTGGAGGCGATGCTGTTCGGTCACCAGAAGGGCGCCTTCACCGGCGCTTCGGCGGGCGGGCAGGGCTTCTTCCGCGCCGCGAACGGCGGCACGCTGCTGCTCGACGAGATCGCCGAGATGCCGATTCAGCTCCAGGCAAAGCTGCTGCGCGCGCTCCAGGAACGCGAAGTCGTGCCGATAGGTGGAACGCTTCCCGAGAAGATCGACGTCCGCGTGATCGCCTGCGCCAATCGCGACTTGCAGGGCGAGGTCCTCGCCGGCCGGTTCCGCGCCGATCTCTATTATCGGCTCGCGGTGTTCCCGCTGGCGACCAAGCCGCTGGCCGAGCGCCCCGGCGACATCGCCGCGCTCGCCGCGGCGATGGTGCTGCGCCACGCCGGCGAGCGCCGCACGCTTCCCTGGGTCACCCGCGATGCGCTCGAAATCCTCACCGATCATGATTGGCCGGGCAATGTCCGCGAGCTGGAAAACGTCCTCCAGCGCGCCTTGCTGCTCGCGCCGGGCGACGAGATTACGCCCGAGCATCTGATCTTCGACCGCCGCGCCGAAACGCGGGTGGAGGCGATCGGCACGCTGAGCAACATCGTCCAGATCCACGAATTCCAGGCGATCCGCGAAGTGCTGGCCGAATGCAATGGCAGCCGGATCGAGACCGCGCGCCGGCTCGGCATCTCCGAGCGCACGCTTCGTTATCGCCTCGCCAAAGCTCGCGAACAGGGTGACGACATCACCCGGGCGGCGTTCGCATGAGCGGCGTCGGCGGCATCGGTGGCGCAGGCGGCGCGATGAGCATCGATCGCGTGCTGGCGCTGCGCTCGCAGATACTCGAGCGCAACGCGGCGCTCAGCCGGGCGAGCGAGATGCCGTCGGCGCCTGCCGCGAGCGAAAGCAAGCCTGCGAGCTTTGGATCCACGCTCGAAGACGCGTTCAAGCAGGTCAACCAGGCGCAGGGCAAGGCCGGCGAACTCTCGGCCGCCTATGAACGCGGCGAGACCGTCGACATCGCCAAGGTCATGCTGGCCCGCCAGCAGGCGTCGGTCGGCTTCGAGGCGACGCTGCAAGTCCGCAACAAACTTCTGTCCGCCTACAAGGACATCATGAGCATGCCGGTCTGATCCGATGAGCAACGCACTCACCTCCACAGAAGTCGCCGGCGCGCCGGCCGCTTTCAATCCGCTCAAGCAGGTCTCGGGCCTGCTCGGCCAGCCCGCGGTCAAACGCGCGCTGCCGTTCGTCTTCCTCGTTGGGCTGGTCATGGCCGGGCTGTTGGCCTGGTCGATGGTCGCGACATCGCCGCAGCGGATCCTGTTCGCCAATGTAAGCGACAGCGACAAGGCGGCGATCTCGAGCGCGCTCGATACGGCCAGCATCGCCAGCAGCATCGACAGTTCGGGCTCGATCATGGTCGCAGAAGACGATTATCACAAGGCGCGGATGCTCCTCGCCAGCCAGGACCTGCCCAAGGCATCGCCCGGCGGCTATCAGATCCTCGACAATCTGCCGATGGGCGTCAGCCGCGCGGTGGAGGGCGAGCGATTGCGCCAGGCGCGCGAGACCGAGCTGGCCCGATCGATCAAGGAAATCGACGCCGTCGCCGAGGCGCGCGTCCATCTCGCCACGCCCGAGGCGTCGGCCTTCGTGCGCGACCGCGCCCAGCCCTCGGCCAGCGTCATCGTCACGCTCCAGCCCGGCCGCGTGCTCGGAGATTCGCAGATCCGCGCGATCGTCAATCTGGTCGCCTCGTCGGTGCCCAGCATGCAGCCCGAAGCGGTGACGATCGTCGATCAGATGGGGGCGTTGCTCTCCAAATCGGGCAGCGCCGGGGGCGCTTCCGCCGGCGACACCCGCATCGATTTCCAGCGCCGGGTCGAAGACAAATATCGAGAGCAGCTCAACCAGCTGCTTACGCCGCTGGTCGGCGCCGGCAATTTCACCGCCGAAGTCCAGGCCGATGTCGATCTCGACGAGAGCCAGGCGACGCGCGAAAGCTTCGACAAG
Source organism: Sphingomonas sp. M1-B02 (assembly GCF_026167525.1). Classification (NCBI taxonomy): domain Bacteria; kingdom Pseudomonadati; phylum Pseudomonadota; class Alphaproteobacteria; order Sphingomonadales; family Sphingomonadaceae; genus Sphingomonas; species Sphingomonas sp. M1-B02. Next base: position 2,580,234 of record NZ_CP110679.1, read on the forward strand.
CAGGGCGCGGTCGTCCGCGCCGAGCAGGGCGCCTGGACCGGCGCGAAGGATGCCTCGCAGGCGCCGGGCGGAATACCGGGCGCCCTGTCGAACACCCCGCCGCCTGCCAGCACGCTTTCGGCACCAAATGCCCAGCCACCCGCGCCCGGCGCGGCGCCGGTCGCCGGCACCCCGGTCTCCGCACCGGCGACCACGGGCGCGACTCAAGGCAAGCAGAGCGACAGCTTCACCCGCACCTATGAAACCGGCAAGGAAGTCTCGGTCACGCGTCAGATGCCGGGCGGCATCCGGCGGCTCTCGGTCGCGGTGCTGCTCCGCGAAGAGACCGGCAAGCCGCGCGGCACCGTCGAGATCAACCAGATCAACGAACTGGTCCGCGCCGCGGTCGGCTACAGCCCCGCGCGCCAGGATCAGGTCACCGTGGTCAGCCGCAAATTCTCGGCGAGCGCCGATGCCGCCAGCGACGGTCCTCCCTGGTACGATGCCGCCTGGGTGCCGCTTGTTGCGCGCAATGCGACTGCGCTGATCATCGCCTTGCTCGTTTTGTTTCTCGGCGTGCGGCCGCTCGCCAAGGCGCTGCTCAAGAAGCGCGAAGATACCGGCAGCCGCCCCGCGCTGGCGATCGGTGGCCATAATCCCGATGGCACGCAGGCGGCGATGCCCTCGGTCAGCATCGATATGCTCCAGGATCGCGGCAACAGCTATGACGATCGCGTCGGGCTGGTCCGCGGCTTCACCCGCGAAAACCCTGCGCGCGCCGCGCTTGCCGTGCGCGACATGATCAAGGCCGACCCGCAATGAACGCGCTGCGCACCTTCAACGGCACCGAACGCGCCGCCGTGCTGATGATGCTGGTCGGCGAGGAGGAGGCCGCGGCCATCCTCCAGAAGCTCGATCCCGACGAAGTGCGTGCGCTGGGCAAGGCGATGTTCACCGTTGCCGACGTCAGCGAGGCCGAAGTCGAGCAGGTGCTCGACGATTTCGTGTTCAAGGCGCGCGAGCGAAGCGGCGTCAGCTTCGATCCCGCGCCCCGCATCGAAGGCATCATGAACCGCGCGCTTGGCCCCGAGCGGGCGGAAAGCGTGCTCTCGCGGATCATGCCGCCCCAGGCGGCCGCCGGACTCGAGCAGTTGCAATGGTATGAGCCCGAGGAAATCGCGGCGATGGTCGAGGAAGAGCATCCCCAGATCGCCGCGGTGCTGCTCGCCAATCTCGATCCCGATATCGCCGCCAAGGTGTTCGAACATCTGCCCGAAGGCGTCCAGCCGCAGATCCTGCGCCGGATCGCCAAGCTCGGCCCCGTTCCGCCCGAGGCGATGGAGACGCTGAAGGCGATGCTCGCCAATCGATCGGGGGGCGCGCGCAAATCGGTCGGTCTCCAGCTCGGCGGCACCCGCGAGGCAGCCAAGATCCTGTCCGGCGCGCGGAAAATCACCGAGCGGCGGGTGATGCCCAAGCTCGCCAAGATCGACCGCGACGTCGCCAAGGCGATCGAGGAGGCGATGTTCGTCTTCGACAATCTGCTCGAGCTCGACGACAAGAATCTCTCGACCCTCATCCGCAGCGTCGACAGCGAAATATTGGTCAAGTCGCTCAAGGGCGTTGAGGAGGATGTCCGCAACCGCTTCCTCGGCTGCATGTCGAGCCGCGCCGCCGACGGCATTCGCGACGAGATGGAAGCGCGCGGGCCGATGAAGCTCGCCGATGTGCTCGAGGCGCAGAAGGCGATGATCGCCTTGGCCCGTGGGCTGGTGAAGGATGGCACGCTGCAAATGCCGAGCAAGGGTGGCGACGACGATTATGTCTGACTTCGCACCCGGCTTCGCCAATCGCATCCACGCGGCCGAGCACATCCGGCAAAAGGCGTTCGGCGGCGCGGCGGGCTTTGCCGCCACCCATCTCGACGAGATCGGTCGCCGGTCGTTCGAGGAGGAGCCCGTCGCACCGCGCCACTTCGCGCCTGCCGACCCTGAAACCAATCCGACCGAAGGATGGGACCCGTTCGCGCCCGACGTGACGGGCCATCACGGCGCGTTCAGCGATCCGATCGCGGCCGCGCACGCCGCCGGCGTTGCCGAGGGTCGCGCCGCGATGCTCGCCGAGATTGAGGCGAGCAGGGCCCAGGAGGCGGCGTTGATCGAGCAGATCTCGACGGCGCTTGCCACCGGCGCGCATTTCGATCGCGAGCGGATGGCCGGGCATCTGCGCCAGACCGTGCTGCATCTGGTGTCGCGCATGGTCGGCGAAGTCGGCGTCGCGCCCGAGATTCTCGCGGCACGCATCGGCGCCGCGGTCGACATGCTCGCGGACAATGCCGAATCGGCGCTGCTCCGGCTGCACCCCGACGATGTCGCCCTGATCGAGGGCAAGCTGTCGGGGAGCGTCTTCCCGGTCGGCGATCCGCATATTCCGCGCGGCGGCTTCGTGATCGAGAGCGCGTCGACCATCGTCGAGGACGGTCCCGAAATCTGGCTCGAGCAACTCGCGCTCGCCATCGATCGCGTGCCGATCCCGCCCGCATGCTGAACCGCTTCACCCAGGATTATCTCGACGGGCTCGGCTGCCGCGATTTCGCGCCGCAGCCCAAGGTCTCGGGGCGGCTGTCTTCCTATGACGGGTTGCTGATGGAGGCGATCGGCCTTTCCCTGCCGGTCGGCACGGTCTGCGCGATCGGGACCGGCCCGGGGAGGATCGAGGCCGAGGTGATCGGCTTTCGCGGCGGCAAGACCCTGCTGATGAATCTGGGCGGGCCCGCCGCCTTGCTGCCCAATGCGCCGGTGCGGCCGATCGGCCCTCCGGGCGAGGCCGATGTCGGTCCAGCCTTGCTCGGCCGCGTCGTCGATGGCGCGGGCAAGCCGATCGACGGGCTCGGCCCGATCCGCGGCGCGCAGCGCTGGCCGCTCGCGGGCAAGCTACAGTCGCCGCTCGACCGGGGCAGGGTGCTCCAGCCCATGGATGTCGGCGTCCGTGCGATCAACGGCCTGCTCACGATCGGCCAGGGTCAGCGCGTCGGCATCATGGCCGGGTCGGGGGTCGGCAAGTCGGTGCTGCTCGGGATGATCGTCCGTGCGGCGGAGGCCGATGTCGTCGTCGTCGGGCTGATCGGCGAGCGCAGCCGCGAAGTCGCCGATTTCCTCGAGACCAAGATCTTCGGCGCCGCGCGGGCACGGTCGGTCGTCGTCGCGGTCCCGGCAAACCATTCGCCAGTGCTCCGAATTCGCGGCGCGCTGCGCGCCACTGCGATTGCCGAGGCGTTCCGCGCCGAAGGCAAGAAGGTGCTGCTGATCATGGATTCGCTCACCCGCGTCGCGCATGCCGGCCGTGAGATCGGGCTCGCGCTCGGCGAACCCGCTTCGGCGCGCGGCTATCCGCCCTCGGCGATCGCGATGCTGCCGAGCCTGATCGAGCGCGCCGGCACCGATGTTCATTCGGGCGGCTCGATCACTGCGATCTACACCGTCCTTGCCGACGGCGACGATGGCAACGATCCGGTCGTCGATTCCGCACGCTCGATCCTCGATGGCCATATCGTGCTGAGCCGGGCGCTTGCCGAGCGCGGCGTCTATCCGGCGATCGACATCGGCCCCTCGGTCAGCCGGGTGATGACCGATATCGCCGCCAAGGATCATATCCACGCCGCGCGCGTCCTGCGCCGCCACCTCGCCACCTATGAGGAGAATCGCGATCTGGTGCTGATGGGCGCCTATCGCGCCGGCGCCGACCCCGAGATCGACGCCGCGATCGCCTGCCACCCCGCGGTCATGGAATATGTCCGCCAGGGCGCCGACGAGATCGTGACGCTGCCCGATGCCGTCGCCGAACTCACCGGCGTGTTCGGCGATGGCTGACGCCCGGTTCCGCGCGAATGGCTAATCCCCGCAAGCTCGATCGGCTGTTGCGCGTGCGCACGCTCCAGCTCGATCTGATCCGCGCGGACGAAGTGCGCGCACGCCAGCGCGTCGATCAGGAGGCGGCGCTGCGCGAGCGGATCGCCGCGCTCGCCGCCAACGTCGCCCCCTCCGCGGTCGAAGGCGAAACCTTCGCCACTTCGCTGATCGCGGCGGCGCATCTGCGCGATCGACTCAACCAATCGGCACAGGCCGCCGATCGCCGCGTCGTCGTCGCTGAGGAAAGCCTCGAATCGGCGCGTGCCGCCACGCGCGAGGCGCGCCGCGATCAGAGCGCGATCGAGAAGCTCATCGTCCGCGAGGAGGCCGAGGCAGCACTCAAGATGCTGCGCTCGCTGGAGACCTTGCCCCCCGGCGGCAGAAAACGGCACGATCTTTGCTAATGGCTGAGCGAATGTTCAATTCGCCGGGGTTCGCACTTGATCCAGCTCTCGCTCCTCACCGTCACGCCTACCGCACCGGTCCGCGTAGCGCTGCCCGCAGGAGGCGGCGCCAGCAGCTTCGCCATGGCCTTGGCTTCGCTCGTACTGCCGGGCGCGGTACCGAAAGCACAAGCCGAGGCTGTCGATTCCGCCAAGATCCTTCTGCCCGGGCGGCAGCTGACTGCCGAGAGCGGCAAGGATTTGCCGGTGCCGACGCTCGACGGCGAAGCACTCGCCGAGGGGGAGGATTCGCCCAGCGAGGATAAGCGGCAGCCCGACGAGGCCGATCCGGCGCTGGCCTGGCTCCCGGCGCCGGTATCGGTCGATCCGGCGCCCGCGCCGATGCCTGCCCCGCTGGCGGCGGCGCCGCTCCCGGCAGTCGCAGTGACGGACGATCAGGTGGTCGAACTCTCCTATCTCGGCCAGACTTCGGCCAAGGTTGCAGCTTCCGCTTCCGCCGTTGCCGCACGACCGGCCGACTGCGCTGCAGCGCCAGCAGCCGATATCGCGTCCCGTCTCCAACCCGCGGCGTTGCCGCTGGCCGAACCGCCGCTGCCGCCTACCGCTGTAGCGCCGGCGACGCCGCAGATAATCGTTGCGCCCGAACACCCAACTGCGTTGCCGGTGATCGAGAGCGAGCTGGTTCCCGAGAGCAAGCCGGTCGAGCGCCTTGTATCGGCGGTCCCGTCCGCGTCGCCGTCCACCGCCGGACCCGCCGCAGCGGCGTCGTCCGAGGGGATCGCCACGCAGTCCTTGCAGGCCCTCGTCACACCCGCCGCGGCGCCGGTCGTTGCGCTGTCCCCCGCGCTCGAGCCGACGCCGACACAAGCTGCGCCGTTCGAACTGGCGGTCGAAGGTGCCGCCCAACCGAGTATCGACGTTCCCCCCGCACCAGCCTCGCCGGTCGAGGCACGGCCGCGGACCGTCGCTGCTGCCGCCGATATGATCGCTTCGTCCGCCGGACGCACGACGCCGGCCGATCCGATCCAAGCCACTGCGGCCGCAGCCGCCCCTGCTTCCGCCACGACGACCGAGCCGCGCGCGCGAACGGTCGATCGGCCGCAGCCCGCCGCGCCGTCTTTCGCATCGCGCGCACCGCAGACCATCGTCGAGCCGAGTCCGGCCGCCGCGCCGCAGATCGTTGCCGCGGAGGTTCCGCTGCCCGCGGCGCTGCGCCGTGCGTCGAACCGCGACGTCCCGCATTTCTCGCTCGCGCCCGCCGCTGCCGCCGAGTCGCCGGCCATCGCGACCGTTGCGCCCGCTGGCACCGCCCAGCAGCCCGGCATCGACATGCGCCGCCAGGAATGGACCGGCCAGATGATCGAACATATCGAGGCGCTGCGCGACGCTGCGCCGATCCGCGAAACGCGCATCCGCTTGGCGCCCGAATCGCTCGGCAACGTCGACGTTTCGATCCGCCATGAAGGCGATCGCGTCCATGTCCATTTCGCCGCAGAGGCGCCCGCCGCGCGGCAGGCGCTCGCCGACGCCCAGCCGCGCCTCGCCGAACTGGCCGAAGCCAAGGGGCTGAAGCTCGGCCAGACCAGCGTCGATGCTGGCAGCTCCGGCCAAAGCGGGGCCCGCCAGGAAGGCGAGCAGCGCCAGCCCGCCCGCCCGGCATCCGCGCGCAGCGGCATGCCGACCGACACCGACACCGATGAACGCATCGCCTGACACCTACGGAGACCATGATGGCCGATAAGACTGACGATACCCAGACCCCGGCGCCCAAGAAGAAGGGCAAGAAGAAGTTGCTGCTGTTCGTCGGCGCGCCCGTGCTGCTCGGCGGCGGGGGAGCGGCGGCCTATGGCATGCAGGCCGGCTGGTTCAGCGTGGCCGCAGCGGCCGAAACGCATTCGAACGAGCCCAAGCTGGTGCCGAAGAGCGAGCAAAAGCGCCCGGGCGCAAAGGAAGGCGAAGGCGACCATGGCGGCGCGGAAGGTGGCGCTGCCGAGGGAGGCCACGGCAAGCCGACGCCAGGCGGGGAGGGCGGCGAGAAATATGCATCCAGCTATTATCCGCTGGAAAAGGAGTTCACCTCCAACCTTCAGGATAGCGTCCACTTTATCCAGGTCGGGATCGCCGTCTCGACGCCTTATGACGAGCGCGTCCTCGAGAACATCAAGACCCATGAGATCGCGATCCGGTCGCAAGTGCTGATGGCGCTCGGCGAAACGTCAGAGGAGGAGGTCTTCTCCGCCGAGGGCAAGCGCAACATCCAGACGCGGCTGGCCAAGGCAATCAACGCGGTTTTGAAGGAAAAGGAAGGTTTTGGCGGGGTTAGTAACGTCTACTTTACCAATTTCATTGTTCAGTGAGACATGGTTAACGCCGCTTCAGAAGTTTCGGCCGATCGGCGCGAACGGGCCCGGCCCGGCGCAGAGCATGCGCCGGCCTTGGGGACGGCGGCGCTCAACCCTCTCGGCGATCTCGTCACTCTCCAGCATCTGAGCGCACGCCTCGCCAAGTCGCTGAAAGGCGTGTTCGAGGCGATGCTGCGGAATGATCTGCGCTGCTGGGCCGAGCCGCTCTCGGTTCAGCGCTTTGCCGATTACAAGGCCGAGCGCGGCCCCGGCCTCGCCGCCTGGCAGCCGCTGGTGATGGGCACTGCCAAGGCACGCGCGCAACTGGTGATCGACGCCAAGCTGGTACTCGAGATGCTCGATGCCTTTTTCGGCGGCGATGGCGACGTTCCGTCCGCGCCGCCCGCCGAATTCACGCCCGCCGCGGAGGCGCTGGTCGCCCGGCTGGGCGAGATGATCGTGGCGCCGCTCGATGCGGCCTGGGAGCCGCTCACCCGCGTTGCCTTTCGTGCGGTGACCGACGGCAATATCGCCGCGCTGCCTGATCTGGGCGGCGACGACCCGATCGTCGTCACGCGCTTCGGCATCGCGGTCGGCGAGCGCAAGCCGCTGTTCGTCGATCTTCTCTATCCGGTCGCCGCGCTCAAGCCGCACAGCGCCTCGCTCATGGTCAAGGTCCACGGCACGGCCGACGAGATCGAACCCGAATGGCGCAGCGGCCTCACCCGTGCGGTGATGAGCGTCCGCTTCCCGGTCCGCTCGGTGCTCGCCGAGCCGACGATCGGGCTCGGCCGGCTGCTCGAACTCAAGACCGGCGACGTGATTCCGATCGATTTCGGTGCCGAGGTGCCGGTGATGGTGGCCGCGCGCCGCCTGGGCACCGGGCTCGTCGGCACTGCCAACGGGCGCGCCGCGGTGCGCCTGACCAGCCTAGAACCGCTTAGTGAAGAGGACTTCCGATGAACGACATGACCGGTGGGTTTCCGGTCGACGCCGCGCTGGCAGCCAATTTCCGGCTGCTGCAGGACGTCGACGTCAAGCTGACCGTCGAGATCGGATCGACCTCGCTCTCCTTGCGCGAACTGCTCGCGCTGGGCGAGACGAGCGTGATCGAGCTCGACCGCGAGGCCAATGAGCTGCTCGACATCTTCGTAAACGGCACGCTGATCGGCCGCGGCGAAGTCGTCACCGTCGGCGAGAAGTTCGGCGTGCGGATGACCGAGCTGGTCAGCCCGGAAAAGCGGTCCGCACGCTGATGATGTGGTCCTATATCCTCAAGCTGGTGATCCTGCTGCCTTTGGTGTGCGGGCTGCTGATCGGCTGTCTCTATGCCTGGCGCAAGCTCGAGGCGCGGCTGCCCAAGAATCAGGGCACGCGGATGGTCCAGCTCAAGGAAACCATGATGCTCGCCCCCGGGCTGCGCCTCGCGGTCGTCGAGTTTGAGGGGCGCAAGCTGCTCGTCTCGGTCAGCCGGACCGGCGTTACCCTGGTGGACAAGGCAGGCATCTGATGCGCGCGATGGTATCGGCGCCGCGCACGATCGGCGGCCGGGCGGCCCTGTTCATCGGGGTGCTCGCTTTCTTCATCCTGTTCGCCTTCCCCGCGTTCGCGCAAGGGACGGCGCCGCTGCCGATGCCCGCACCCGCCGCGCCCGGTGTCGGCGACGCGGTCGATCGCGCGCTCGGCGACCTCGGCGGCGGCGATGCGCCACTCAGCCTGTCGCTCCAGGTCCTCATCATCATGGGCCTGCTCACGGTGTTGCCGGGGATCATCCTGATGATGACCAGCTTCACCCGCATCATAATCGTGCTGTCGCTGCTTCGCTCGGCGCTTGGGCTCCAGCAGACCCCGCCGAACCAGGTGCTGGTCGGCCTGTCGCTGTTCCTGAGCTTCTTCATCATGTCGCCGGTGATCACCCAGGCGAACAACACTGCCATCCAGCCTTATGCGGAAGGGCGGATCAGCGCGACGCAGATGGTCGCGGGTACCGGCAACGCGCTCCACGGCTTCATGATCAAGCAGACCCGCAACCGCGACGTGAAGATGTTTGCCGACATGGCCAAGGTGGGGCCCTTCGCGAGTCCGAACGACGTGCCCTTCTCGGTGCTGCTCCCGGCCTTTGTGACGAGCGAGCTAAAGACCGCCTTCCAGATCGGCTTCCTGATCTTTTTGCCCTTCATCGTCATCGATCTTGTTGTCGCCACCGTCCTCATGTCGCTCGGCATGATGATGATGTCGCCCACGATCATCTCGCTGCCCTTCAAGCTTTTGCTGTTCGTCCTGGTCGATGGCTGGGCGCTGACGATGGGTTCGCTTGCCTCGAGTTTCGCGAGTTAGCCATGGACGCCGATTATTTCCTGACCGTCGCCCGCGAGGCGATGTGGATCCTGGCCCTCGCCTCGGCGCCAATCCTGATCCCGGCTCTGCTGTCGGGCCTGATTCTCGGCATGGTCCAGGCGGCGACCTCGATCCAGGAACAGACGCTGACCTTCGTGCCCAAGCTGATCGTCGTGGCGGTGAGCCTGGTGATCTTCGGGAGCATGATCCTGGGGCTGCTCGGCGATTTCACGACCAGCATCTTCGAGCGCATTCCCGATCTGGTGAAATAAGCGATGATGGGCTTCGGCCTCTCGATCGAGCCGCAGCTCTGGGCGTTGCTGTTCGCGATGGTGCGGATCGGCGCGGCGTTCCTCGCGGCGCCGATCTTCAGCGCGGCGGCGGTTCCGCTACCGGCGCGAATTGCGCTGACCGGGGCGATCGGGATCCTCGTCATCAACAGCACCGCGATCACCCCCCCTGCCGAGATCTTCGCGCTCAACACCTTCCTGATGGTCGCGTCCGAAGCGCTGATCGGGCTCGCTCTGGGCTTCATCCTACAGGTCGCCTTCGCGGCGCCGATGGTGGCCAGCGAAGTGATCGGCATGTCGATGGGGCTGGGCTTCGCCAACGCGGTCGATCCGAACAGCGGCACCTCGACCCCCGCGCTCGGCCAGTTCCTGACGCTGCTGATCACCTTGCTGTTCCTCGCGGTCGACGGGCACCTCGTCCTCGTCGATCTGGTCGTGCGCAGCTACACCGCGCTGCCGCCGGGGGCGTGGCTGGCGCCCGAGCGGCTGCTCGGCATCGCCTTGTTCGGCGGCTATGTGTTCCTCGCCGGGCTGCTGCTGGCGCTTCCGGTCGGCTTCCTGCTGCTCTGCCTCAACGTCGTCGTCGGCATGCTGTCGCGCGCGGCGCCCGCGCTCAATCTGTTCGCGGTGGGCCTCCCCGCCAGCCTTGCGGTGGGCGTGGTCGCGATCCTGCTCGCGCTACCGGCGATGGGCGATTATCTTCTTATCATAATCCGCGAGGCGCTCGAGGCTGCGCCGCGGCTGGTGCTCGGCTGATGGCGGAGACTGCGGGCGAAAAGACAGAAGCACCAACCGCCAAGCGCAAGCGCAAGGCAGTAGAAGACGGCCAGCTTCTAAAATCCAAGGATTTCGGCACCGCGATCGTTATCCTGGCGGGCTGCGTCTGGATGTCGTTCCTCGGCCCGTCGCTGCTGTCCGCCTGCAAGGAAGTGATGGTCGCCAGCTTTTCCTTCGGCGTCGGCGACGTCGAGGATTTCGAGCCGTGGCGGCCGCTGGCGTCGGCCGGCTGGAAGCTGGCGCCGTCGCTCGGCGGGCTGTTCGCGCTGGCGATGGCGGCCGCGATCCTCAGCCAGGCCGGTCTCGGTTCGCTCGGGTGGAACAACAAATTGTTCGCGCCCAAGGCGTCGCGGGTCAATCCAGCGTCGGGGCTCAAGCGCATGTTCGGCGCCAATGGCTGGATCGAGCTCGGCAAGTCGCTGCTCAAGGTCACCCTGCTGGGTGCGATCGGCGCCTGGATGCTGTGGTCGCTGACCGCCAGCTCGATGGGGCTGGTCTCGGCCGATCTGCACGGTGCCGTCGGCGCGCTGGGCGGGCAGTTCATCACCCTGATGTTCGTGATGGCCACGGGCCTGCTGGTCATCGCGGGCATCGACCTGCCGATCCAGATCATCCGCCATCTGCAGCAGCTGCGTATGTCCAAGCAGGAAGTGCGCGACGAGCATAAGGAGACCGAAGGGTCGCCCGAGCTCAAGGCGCAGCAACGTGCACGCCAACGCGAGATTTTGAAGGGAGGCTATCGCAAGACCGTCGCCACCGCGCATGTCGTGCTGACCAACCCGACCCATTTCGCGGTCGCTTTGCGCTATGAATCGGGCAAGGATCAGGTGCCGGTGGTCGTCGCCAAGGGGCGTGGCCAGACCGCGCTGGCGATCCGCGAGCTTGCCGCCGAGTTCGAAGTGCCGGTGCTCGAATATCCCCAGCTCGCCCGCGCGGTCTATTATACCAGCAAGGAGAATCAGGAGGTCCGCGACGATCTCTATCTCGCGCTCGCCACCGTCCTGGCCTTCGTCTTCGGGGTTAGCCAGCGCGGCGGGGGCGGCCCGCCTGCGGTCACCGTGCCACCGACCGCGCTTTTCGACGAGAATGGGCAGAAAATCGCCACTCCGGCCTAAAGCCTGCGGCGCCGCTGCCGCTTATCGGGACAGGGGAAAAGTATGGCCATTGAATCGATCGCAAAGACGCTGGGTACGGGTTCGGGGATCGATGTCTCCGCGCTGGTCACCGGCCTTGTCGAAGCGCAGTTCGCGACCAAGAATGCGGCGCTCACCGCCAAGAGCGAAAAGCTGACGGCACAGATCAGCAAGGCCGGCGAGCTCAAAAGCACGATTTCCGATTTCTCCGCAGCCCTCGCCGCGCTCACCAACGCCGGCACGCTGTCGACTCAGCCGGCAAGCTCGAACAGCAGCATCCTGACGCTGACCCGGCTCGCCGGCGCGGACCTGACCGGGCTCAGCGCCTCGATGGAGGTTCGCCAGCTCGCCCAGGGCCAGGTCGCCAGCACCAATCCTTTCACCGGCGGGCCAACGACGAACGTGGGCACCGGAACGCTGACGCTGACCTTCGGGACGGCGACCGTATCGGGCGGCGCGATGACCGGCTTCACTGCGGGGGCCGCGGCGCCGATCTCGATCACCATCGATTCGGACCATTCGACGCTCGAAGGTACCGCCGAGGCGATCAATGCCGCCAACGCCGGCGTCACTGCCTCAATCATGACCGACAGCACCGGATCGCGGCTGGTGGTGAAGAGCGCCACGGGGGCCTCGCAGGCGTTCCAGCTGAAAGGCAGCGGCCAGCTCACCGAGCTCGACATCGGCCGCAACGAGACAGGTTCCACGATCAACGCGACCGCGCAGGATGCGATCGTCGCGATGGACGGAGTCCAGGCCAAATATCCGACGAACAGTATCTACGGCCTGATCGAGGGCGTGAAGGTCGATCTGGTCTCGGCCTCGGTCGGCACGCGGGTCTCGATCAACGCCAAGGTCCCGACTGCCGAAATCACGCAGTCTGTTACCAATTTCGTTGAGACCTATAACGAAGTCTACAAGATGGCGCGGGCCGCAATCGACGCGTTCGATGGTCCGCTGCGTGGCGATCCCGCCGCCAAGGATTTGGTCCGCCAGTTGAAGGCGCTGACCATGTCCCTATTGGTCCCCGATGCGCCGGCGGGCTCGCCGTCGCGGCTGGCGGATATCGGCGTGGCAACGGGCCGCGACGGTACGCTCACGGTCGATCCCGCGCGGCTCTCGACGGCGATGGCGTCGTTCCCACAGCAGATGGAGGCGATCTTTGCGCAGGGGGAGGGGATCACCAAGGCGCTATCGGCAATTGCCACCAAGGCGGTCGACAAGAATACCGGCCTCGGCGCCAGCGAGACGAATTACGGCAAGGCGCAGACCGCAGTCGCCGAGGACAAGGACGATATCCTCGCCGCCACCGAAAAGCTGCGCGCGCGCATGACCCAGCAGTTCGCGGCGATGGATTCGAAGGTGGCCGTGTACAAGTCGACCCAGAGCTTCCTCGAGCAGCAGATCAAGGCCTGGAATTCGGGCGATTGATGCAGTGACACGCTATTCGACTGCTCTCGCCGCAAATCCTGCGGCCACCTATCGTCAGGTCGAGCTGGCGGGCCGCACCAGCGGTGCGGATCCGCATGCGCTGATCGGACTGCTGTACGAAGAAGGCGTCTCGGCGTTGCGCGCTGCGGCCTGGGCGGCGGAGAACCGGCAGCTTGCCGTCAAGAGCGAGCGCATCGGCCGCGCCACTGCGATCCTGTTCGCGCTCGAGGCGGGGCTGGATTTCGAGAAAGGCGGCGAGGTCGCGCGGACGTTGGCGACCTTCTACCACGGCCTGCGACAGGCGGTGGTCCATGCCAGCCTCGGCAGTGATTCGGCACCCTTTCGCGAAGCCGCCGACAGTCTCGAGGAAATCGGCGGCGCCTGGGCGAGCGTTCGCTCCTAGAGGTCGAGCTTCTCGTAGTCGGCGGGCGGTGCGATGCCCTCCATCCGCTCGGCGAGCAGTGGCCGGAAGCTCGGGCGGCTCTTCATGCGAAGATACCAGCCCTTGGCTTCTTCATGTCCCTTCCAGTCGATCCCGCCCAGATAGTCGGCGATCGAGATTTGCGATGCGGCGGCGAGATCGGCGAGGCTCATCGTCGAGCCGGCCAACCAGGTGCGGTGATCGAGCAGATAGTCTATATAATCGAGGTGCGAGACCGCGGCCTTCATCGCCTCGCGCAGCGCCTTGGCATCGGGCGCAACCCGGTGGACGATCCGCTTCACCATCCGCTCGTGAAGCAGCGGCGCGGTTATATCGCCGTAGAAATGCGATTCGAACCAGATCACCAGCCGGCGGATTTCGGCCCGATCGACAGCATTGCCGTTGAGCATCGCATTCTTCTCGACCGTCTCCTCGAAAAATTCGCAGATCACCGTCGAGTCGATCAACGTCACCCCACGCTCGGTATCGACCATCACCGGCACCTGGCCGGTTGGATTGAGATCTAGAAACTCGTCGCGCCGCGCCCAGGGCGATTCGCGCACGGGCTCATAGCCGACGCCCTTCTCGCCCAGCAGAAGCCGTACCTTGCGCGAAAAGGGGCATAAGGGGAATTGATAGAGCTGCCACATGCCCGCCGTATCTACTGCCGACGCCGGGCACGTCCAGCAAATGCGTCAATAATCGTCGTCGGCGACCTGCGCCTTGATCGCTGCGGCCAGCGGCCCCAGCAGCGCCTGCAAGCGATCGGCGCCGCGCTTGAGCTCGCTCGTCATCGCCACCGCATCGCCGGCGACGATACCCGCGGTCGCCACCGCGCGGCGAGTCCGGTCGCGCAGCTCCGCCTCGAAATGCGGATTGGTGCGACGCTGCAGGTCGCGCAGCGTGTCGGTCGGTGGCATCCCGTCGATATGGCGCGTTAGCGGGGCGATCCGCGTGTCGAGGACGATATCGGCCACCGCACCGACCATCGCGGCAACGCCCTCCTGCACGATCGGCTGGTTGAGGCTCTGCACCATGTCGAGCTGGCTGCGCGACTGCGCAGCCGCGGGGGCCGCGATTGCGCAGGAAGCAGCGGCGATCAGGAAAACACGCATGCGATACTCCACGAGTCGGAGCGCCGCATATACATGATTTACAGCCACTTAGCCTAGGGCAACTTACTCCGCGGCCACCGCCTCGACCGTGTCGTCGAGCGGATAGGGCAGGCGCGTCAGCATCTCCTTGGGCACGACCTGCCAGAAGCTGCCGACCGCGCGGTCCCATTCTTCCAGGATCCCGCGCGACCATTTGCTGTCGGTCGTCGCGGCATGCTGCTCGATCAAACCGCGCAACTTGGACTCCCAATGCGCTGAAGACAGCCGCTGCCAGACAATGCTCTCTGGGTTTGCTCGCCGCTCGAAGCTGCCGTCATGGTCGTAGATGAAGGCCATCCCCCCGGTCATGCCCGCGCCGAAATTGGCGCCGACTGCACCCAGCACTACCGCCGTCCCGTTGGTCATATATTCGCAGCCGTTCGCGCCGCAGCCCTCGACCACCACTTCGGCACCCGAATTGCGCACCGCGAAGCGCTCGCCGGCCTGGCCTGCCGCGAACAATTTGCCCGAGGTTGCGCCGTAGAGGACGGTGTTGCCGATGATCGTGTTCTTCCAGCTCTCGATCGGTGAGCTGACCATCGGCCGCACGACGATCGTGCCGCCGGAAAGCCCCTTGCCGACATAATCGTTCGAATCGCCGAACACCTCGAGGGTGATGCCCTTGCACAGGAAGGCGCCGAGCGACTGCCCTGCGGAGCCGCGCAGTCGGACATGGACATGGTCGTCGTTTAGCGTCGACATGCCGAAGGTCCGCGTCACTTCGCTCGACAGCCGCGTGCCGACCGCCCGATGCGTGTTGCGCACCGAATAGGTCAGCTGCATCTTCTCGCCGCGCGAGAAGACCGCGGCGGCATCCTTGATCATCTGCGCATCGAGGCTGTCGGGCAGCTCGTTGCGGAAGGTGCTCAGGGAGAAGCGGCGGTTGGCGTCGTCGGCATCGACCTTCGCCAGCACCGGATTCAAGTCGAGATCGTCGAGATGTTCGGCGCCGCGGCTGACCTGGCGGAGCAATTCGGTGCGGCCGACGATCTCGTCGAGGCTGGTGACGCCCAGCTTCGCGAGGATCTCGCGCACTTCCTCGGCGATGAAGGTCATCAGGTTGATGACCTTCTCGGGCGTGCCGACGAACTTCTGGCGGAGCTTCTCGTCCTGCGTGCAGACGCCGACCGGACAGGTGTTCGAATGGCACTGGCGCACCATGATGCAGCCCATCGCCACCAGGCTGAGCGTGCCGATGCCATATTCCTCGGCCCCGAGGATCGCGGCGATAACGATATCACGCCCGGTCTTGAGCCCGCCGTCGGTGCGCAGCCGCACGCGCCCGCGCAGTCCGTTGAGGGTCAGCGTCTGGTTGACCTCGGAAAGCCCCATTTCCCAGGGCGTGCCGGCATATTTGACCGACGTCTGCGGGCTCGCGCCGGTGCCGCCGACATGGCCGGCGATCAGGATCACGTCGGCATGCGCCTTGGCGACCCCCGCCGCGACCGTGCCGATGCCCGCCGACGAGACCAGCTTCACGCAGACCCGCGCGCGCGGATTGATCATCTTCAAATCGTAGATGAGCTGCGCGAGGTCCTCGATCGAATAGATGTCGTGATGCGGCGGCGGGCTGATCAGCGTCACGCCTGGCGTCGCATGGCGCAGCTTGGCGATGAACTCGGTGACCTTGAAGCCGGGCAGCTGCCCGCCCTCGCCGGGCTTGGCGCCCTGGGCGACCTTGATCTCGATCTCGTCGCAAGCGTTGAGATATTCCGCCGTCACGCCGAAGCGGCCGCTGGCGATCTGCTTGATCACCGAATTGGCATTGTCGCCATTCTCATAGGGCTTGTAGCGCGCCTTATCCTCGCCGCCCTCACCCGATACGGCCTTGGCGCCGATCCGGTTCATCGCGATCGATAGCGTCTCATGCGCTTCGGGCGAAAGCGCGCCGAGCGACATGCCCGGAGTGACGAAGCGCTTGCGGATCTCGGTTATCGCCTCGACCTGGTCGATCGATACGCCCTCGGTCGGGTAGTTGAACTCCAGCAGGTCGCGCAGATAGACCGGCGGCATGTCGCGCACTCCGCGGGAGAAAGCGAGATAGCTGGAATAACTGTCGGTGCCCACCGCGGTCTGGAGCAAATGCATCAGCTGCGCCGAATAAGCATGGGTCTCGCCGCCATGGCGCTGGCGATAGAAGCCGCCGATCGGTAGGGAGGCGACCGCGCGATCGAACGCCGCCTCGTGCCGCATCATCGCGCTGAGGTGGAGCGAGGCATAGCCTTCGCCCGAAATCTTGGCGGGCATGCCGGGAAACAGGTCGTTGACCAGCGCGCGGCTGAGCCCGACCGCTTCGAAATTGTAGCCGCCGCGATAGGAGGAAATGACGGCGATGCCCATCTTCGAGAGGATCTTGAGCAGTCCTTCATCGATCGCCTTGCGGTGGCGCTTGAGGCATTCCTCCAGGCTGAGATCGCCGAACAGCCCGCGCGACTGGCGATCGGCGATCGAGGCTTCGGCGAGATAGGCGTTCACCGTGGTCGCGCCGACGCCGATCAGCACGGCATAATAATGGGTGTCGAGGCATTCGGCGCTGCGCACATTGACGCTGGCGTAGGACCGCAGGCCCCGGCGGACGAGATGGGTGTGGACCGCGGCGACGGCGAGGACGCCGGCAATCGCGACCTTGTCGGGCCCGATATGCTCGTCGGTCAGGAAGATTTCGGTGCATCCCGCGCGCACCGCCTGCTCGGCCTCGTAGCGGATTCGCGCGATCGCCGCGCGCAGGGCATCGGGGCCTTCGCCCGCCGCGAAGGTGCAGTCGATCTCGGCGCACTGACCGCCGAAATGCGCGCGCAGCCGCCCCCAGTCGGCATTGGTCAGCACCGGGCTTTCGAGCACGAGCACCCGGCTCTTGCCGCCCTCGACGTCGAGGATGTTGGCGAGATTGCCGAAGCGGGTGCGCAGGGTCATCACCTGGCGTTCGCGCAGGGAATCGATCGGCGGATTGGTGACCTGGCTGAAATTCTGGCGGAAGAACTGGCTGATCAGCCGCGGCTTGTCCGAAATGACCGCTAGCGGCGTGTCGTCGCCCATCGATCCGATCGCTTCCTTGGCGATCTCGACCATCGGCGCGAGGATCAATTCCATATCCTCGAGCGTCTGCCCGGCCGCGACCTGGCGGCGCGTGAGGTCGGCGCGGCCATAATAGTCCGGCTGATCGGGGGCCGGGGGCAGATCGTCGACGCCGATGAACTCGCCGATCATCGCGGCATAATCCGCCTCGGCGGCGATCCGGTCCTTGATCTCGCCGTCGTGGAACAGCACGCCCTTGTCGAGATCGACCGCGATCATCTCGCCCGGGCCCATCCGGCCCTTGGCGACGACGCTGGTCTCGGGGATCTGGACCATGCCGGTCTCGGAGCCGACGATGAGCAGTCCGTCCAATGTCTGGGTGTAGCGCAAGGGGCGCAGCGCGTTGCGATCGACGCCGGCGACCGCCCAGCGGCCATCGGTCATCGCCAGCGCGGCGGGGCCGTCCCACGGCTCCATCACGCTCGCCAGATATTTGTACATCGCCAGATGATCGGCCGGGGTCTCTGTGTCGGACCAGGCCTCGGGCACCAGCATCAGTTTCGCGGTCGGAGCGTCGCGGCCCGAGCGGCAGATCGCCTCGAACACCGCGTCGAGCGCGGCGGTATCGGAAGCGCCCGCGGGGATCACCGGCTTGATGTCCTCCGAATGCTCGCCGAACGCCAGGCTCGCCATCTTGATCTCGTGGCTGAGCATCCAGTTCTTGTTGCCCCGAATCGTGTTGATCTCGCCATTGTGCGCGAGGCAGCGGAACGGCTGCGCGAGCCACCATTGCGGGAAGGTGTTGGTCGAATAGCGCTGGTGGAAGATCGCAACGCGGCTGGTGAAGCGCTCGTCGTTGAGGTCGGGATAGAAATCCGACAGCGATTCGGCGAGGAACAGACCCTTGTAGATGATCGAGCGGCAGCTGAGCGAGCAGATGTAGAAGCCCTGCACCTGCGCCGCGATCACGCGCTTCTCGATCCGCCTGCGCACCAGATAGAGATTCTTCTCGAACTCAGCGGCGTCCACTGCGTCGGGGAGGGGCCCGGCGATCATGATCTGCTCGATCTCGGGGCGAGTCGCTTGTGCCTTCATCCCGATCACCGAGACGTCGACCGGCACCTGGCGCCAGCCATAGATGGTGTAGCCTGCCTCGATGATCTCGCTCTCGACGATCGTCCGGCACGCTTCCTGCGCGCCCAGATCGGTGCGCGGCAGGAAGATCATGCCCACGCCAAGCCGGTTCGGTCGCACGCGGTGCCCGCCTGCGGAAATGGCATCGTCGAAGAAGCGTACCGGCAAGTCGATATGGATGCCGGCGCCGTCGCCGGTCTTGCCATCGGCATCGACCGCGCCGCGATGCCAGACGGCCTTCAGCGCATCGATCGCCGACTGGACCACGCGCCGCGACGGCTGGCCATCGGTGGCGGCGACCAGGCCGACCCCGCAGGCATCCCCCTCATAGTCGGGACGATACATGCCTTCGCGCGCCATGCGCTCACGTTCGGTCTCAGGAATCACCGGGCTTTTCCTTCATTAACGGCGTAGGCGCGGCTCCGCACAGGTTTCTCACGCGCACGATCAACCCGTCCGGCGTTTCAGATAGGCGGCGGCCGCCTCGGCGGCGAGCGCGCGCATCCGGGCGTCGCTGTCGGCCACGAGCTTCTTCGCCCAGGCTTCGCTGGTGGCCGCGATCTTCGGGTTCACGGCCTGCATCTTCTGCGCGGCGCTGCTCGCGCCAAACGCCATCAGCGCAGGATAATCCTCCGCCGTCAGATTGGACATCACCGCGGTCATCGCCGCCTGTCTCGCTTCGTCCGGGCTCTGGCCGGGCTTGTCGGACATCGACGCATAGACCTGCTCCTTGAGCTTCTGGCCGACGGGGCTCTGGAAGAAGGTCAGCGTGTCGGCGATCTCGACTGCACTCATCTCGGTCCGCACGACCTGGCTCAGCTGGCTGCGTAGCGCGGGGAGCTGGCGCTGCATGATCTTCAGGAACTCGCCGCGTAGCTGGGCAACGACATGCGCCTTCAATCCCGGATTGGCGGCATAGGTCGCCTTGATCGCAGGGTCGGCGGCGATCTCTTGCTCGACGCCATGATCGAAGGCCCGCGCGCCCAGTCGCGCCATCGCGCTGTCGCTGGCGAGCTGCGCCACCAGCGCGTCGGCGTCAGTCCTGGCGTCGACGATTGCCGGCACGCGCGCCTGCGCCGGGGCGTGGAGGGCGGTGCCCACAGCAAGGGCGATCAGCAGATGCTTCATGGCGAGCGGCTCCTAAGCGGCCTGCGCTGCGGAAAGCCCGCGACTGCGCATCCACGCGTGCATATGCGCCGCCACGTCGCGACCGTCGCGGATCGCCCAGACCACCAGGCTTGCGCCGCGGACGATATCGCCCGCCGCGAACACGCCGTCGAGGCTCGTCATCATGCTCTTGCCGTCGGTGCGCAGCGTGCCCCAGCGCGTGACGCCCAGCGCCTCCGCGCCGAACATCTTCGGCAGGTCCTCGGCCTCGAAGCCCAACGCCTTGATCACCAGATCGGCCTCGAGCTGGAAGGCGCCGCCTGGATCGAGCTCGGGGGTGCGGCGGCCGCTGGCATCGGGCGCGCCGAGCCGCATGCGGGTGGCGCGCACGCCGCTGACCTTGTCGCTGCCCCCATGATGTTTGGCGTCAAATGCCTCGGGGGCGGAGAGCCAGACGAACTCGACG
This sequence comes from Sphingomonas sp. M1-B02, assembly GCF_026167525.1. Taxonomy (NCBI): domain Bacteria; kingdom Pseudomonadati; phylum Pseudomonadota; class Alphaproteobacteria; order Sphingomonadales; family Sphingomonadaceae; genus Sphingomonas; species Sphingomonas sp. M1-B02. The sequence continues at coordinate 2,600,132 of NZ_CP110679.1, forward strand.
CCTTCCTCCTCGGCATTCGCCACCTCGCGCTGCGAGCCCGGCATGTTGGCGCGATCGCGGCGATACAGGCATTTGACCGAGGCCGCGCCCTGGCGGACCGCGGTGCGCACGCAATCCATCGCCGTATCGCCGCCGCCGATCACCACGACATGCTTGCCCGTCGCGTCGAGCGTGCCGTCGTCGAAGGCGGGGACGGCGTCGCCGAAGCCCTTGCGGTTGGACGCGGTCAGATAGTCGAGCGCCTCGACCACGCCCGCGGCGCCCACGCCCGGCGCCTTGATCCCGCGCGCCTTGTAGACGCCCGTCGCGATCAGCAGCGTGTCGTGGCGCGCACGCAATTCGTCGAGCGTCGCGTCGCGGCCGACTTCGAATTCCATGTGGAAGACGATGCCCGCCGCCTCGAGCCGCTCGACACGGCGCATCACGACATATTTCTCGAGCTTGAATCCCGGAATGCCATAGGTCAGCAGCCCGCCGGCGCGATCGTGGCGGTCATAGACATGGACGTCATAGCCCATCTCGCGGAGATATTCGGCCGCCGAGAGCCCCGCCGGCCCCGCGCCGATCACCCCGACCGACTGGCCGCGCGCAGGCCCCACCTGCACCGGCTCGACCCAGCCTTCGTCCCACGCCTTGTCGGTGATGAACTTCTCGACCGAGCCGATCGTGACCGCGCCATGGCCCGAGAATTCGATGACGCAATTGCCTTCGCACAAGCGGTCCTGCGGGCAGATGCGGCCGCAAATCTCGGGCATGGTCGAGGTCGCGTTGGACAGTTCGTAGGCTTCGCGCAGCCGCCCCTCGGCGGTCAGCCGCAACCAATCGGGGATATGGTTGTGGAGCGGGCAATGCACCGAACAATAAGGCACGCCGCATTGCGAGCAGCGCCCGGCCTGATGCTCGGCTTCGGGCACGGCATAGCGGTCCGCGATCTCGCGGAAATCCTCCGCGCGCATTTCGGCGGGTCGCTTGCCGGGATAGGATTGTCCAAGCTCGACGAACTTTAGCATCGCATTCTCTGCCATGCCGGATCGCATAGACTCGAAGGCAGGCGGAGTCACGCAAAAATCGATCGTTAGGTCACTGATGCTGACCTATAACGTTTCTTAGTTAGCGAACCGGCGGGCTGATCCGGGTTTCTTCCAAATCATTATGACCGATCCGGGCCTAACGAAGATATAGCCAGAATAGCGCCGCGGTGCCGGCAATGATTCGATACCAGGCGAAGGGCGCGAAGCCGTGGCGCGTGACGACGGCGAGGAAGGCCTTCACCACCGCCAGCGCCACCACGAAGGCGACAACGAAGCCGATCGCGATCAGCCCCATGCTGTCGGCCGTCACCGCGTCGCGATTCTTGTAAAGCTGGAGCGCGGTCGCGCCCGTCAGGGTCGGCAACGCCAGGAAGAAGCTGAAATCGGCGGCGGTGCGCCGATCGACCCCCAATGCCATCGCGCCCATGATCGTTGCGCCCGAGCGGCTGACCCCGGGCACCATCGCCAGGCACTGCACGAGCCCGATCTTGACCGACTGGCTGAACGACACGCCGGCGATTCCCAGCACATTCTCGGTTTTCGCCAGCCGCTCGACGATCAGGATGGCAACCCCGCCCACGATCAGCGCCCAGGCAACGACGATCGCATTTTCCAGCAGCGCGTCGATCTGGTCGCCGAGCAGCAGCCCGAGGATGACCGCGGGAAAGAAAGCGATCAGCAGGTTGCGCACGAAGGCGATCGCCTGCGGCTCGCGCCGCAGCAATCCGCGCCATACCGCAACGAAGGTCCGCCAATAGAGCACGACGATCGCCAGGATCGCGCCGGGCTGGATGGCGATGTTGAATACCGCCCATTGCGCGGCATCATATCCCAACAGCTCGCTGGCCAGGATCAGATGCCCGGTCGACGAGACCGGCAGGAATTCGGTGATCCCTTCGACGATGCCGAGCAGGATCGCGACAAAGATTTCGCTCATTTCGAATCCATGCCCCGGTCCGCGCTGCTACGCCGCATTGCCGGGCCGCCCGAAGCGACCCTGGCGACGGAATCGTATCAGCCATGCCGGCGCCACGCTGGCAAGCGGGGTGGGCACGATCCCCAATGCAGCAAAGCCCTCCGCGCCCGCGCTGACGACATTGTCCTTCTGGAGCATGCGCCACTGGTCCTGGGTGATCGGCGCGCCAGGAAGGGCGCCGAGCGAGGCGATCATCGCGCCGACTGCGTCCGGGATCTCCAGGAAACGCGCCTCGCGGCCGATCGTCCTGGCGATCCAGCGGAACAGTTCGGCCATGCTGACGATATCCGGCCCGCCCAGTTCGTAAACATGCCCGCCATGCCGATCCGGCTCGGCCAACGCCGCCACCACCGCCGCGGCGACATCGGCGACATAAGCCGGCTGGAACCGCGCCTCGCCGCGCAGCACCGGCACCAGCGGCGCCGCCGCGATCAGCCCGGCAAAGCGATTGACGAACATGTCCTCGCGCCCGAACAGCGTCGAAGGACGGAGCACCGTAGCGTTCGGGTAGGCCTGGAGCAGCGCAGTTTCGCCCTCGCCTTTGGTCCGCCCATAGGTGGAAGGCGACGCAGGATCGGCGCCGAGCGCAGAGATATGGACCAGCGCCTCGACTCCCGCCGTACGCGCCGCGGTCGCGACGTTGCGCGCGCCCTCTACATGCACCGCGCGCATGGTCGGGCCGAACGTGCCGGTCAGGTTCACCGCCATGTCGGCGCCGGCAAGGGCACGGACCAGTGTTTCGGGCATCCTGACGTCGGCCGCAACGAATTGGGATTGGCCGAGGCCGCCCTGGGTTTTGAGGAACCAGGCGTCGCGCGGCCGCGGCTGCGCGATTCGGACCCGCGCGCCCGCAGCGAACAGCTCCTGCGCGACATAACGGCCCAGAAAACCGCCGCCGCCGATCAGCGTTACCAATTTGTCCTTCATCGCCGTCTCAACCTCTCCGAACGCGCCGCTCCCCATGCCGCGCACGCGCGCAAACGGCAAGCGCGGCCAGCCACCGACAAGTCCGTTGACAAGCAAGCCACCCCTCCCCTAGAGCCGCCCGCCTACCCCGTGCCCGGATGGCGGAATTGGTAGACGCACCAGCTTCAGGTGCTGGCGCTCGCAAGGGCGTGGAGGTTCGAGTCCTCTTCCGGGCACCATTCTCAGGAGCGCATAGAAAAGCGTGTTTTCCTGCGACATCATAGCGGACTCTCTGAGACCGGAGCCGATCGATCGGTAGCTTGGCGCCAATCGCGGTCGCGCTGTTGGATCGTCTGTGGAAAGTGCGTAGTTCACGTTGAGCCGCTGGGTCACCGGCGTTTGCTGGCGTGGCTGGTAGCCATTGGTGTGGCGCTCGGAAATTATCGCCAGCCATAGAGAGAAGTGTCCAACTTCAGTTGCGTGACAGAAATTGTCATCGATTTGAGTGCCCATCGCCGTCCCCGGTGGGTCCCGATCTTCAGGTAGCAGTGTTGCCAGGCGCTCTTGCGGACCCGCTTGGTAAGCTATGCTGGAAGCAATTATACTTGACTTGTAGGGAAATGTTCCTCAAATGTTCTCACCGCAATGAAGATGCGGGGCCAATCAATGGACATTCATGGGGAGCAGCGACGGCGGGCTTTTTCCGTTTGGCTGCGCACGGGCCGACGACCGAGGCCTGGCGATGGTCGCAAACTCGAATTGAAGTTCAATCCGTGGCACGATCCGGACGACGGACGATTCACGTTTAGGGGGGCGGGTCGATATTACGGTGCTGGCGGAGCGAGCAGGGCCGATGGCCGGGGACAACGCACTCCGAAGATCAGCTATGCCGCAGACCCTCGTCTGCCTCCTATCTCGACGAGGGAGCAGGTGGAGGCCTGGAGGACGGAGGAGTTAGCCAGAAATGGGCATAGACCGGGGTTCCGGGAAGCCATTGAGGAGCAGTACCGGCGCTATCTCCAGGAACTTGATCTACAGACCCGCCCCCGGCCGGGTGCTTTCGGCATTCCCGAACGCTCCGATCGTCCGGCCGACCCGGTTGCCGGACAAAGCAATAGCTCGTTGGGTCAAGATGGCGTCGGCGTCGGCGGCGGCGGCGGTGGGGGGAGTTTTGGCGGTGGCGGTGCAAGTGGTAGCTGGGAGGCGCCCGAGCAGCAAACCGGGTACACGGGGCGGGTTCAGCGGGGGCGGGGGCAGTTCCCGCGGTGGAGGTGCGAGCGGTTCCTGGGACGGACCGGCGCATCCTGACTATTCTGCGGCCACGCCTTCAGCCGGGCCGGAGCTTCAAGGCCATGCAGGCGGATCGGCGAAAGCCCCCGATGGGCGAGTTGCCCGTAGCGCGAGCGAACCGCGTCACATCATCGTGCGCAACGGCTACACCTATGAAATTGATGCGCGCGGTAGGACGAGACGCGTGTCGGGCCTGCTGTCGGATACCGATACGCCAGCCCGTTCATCTACGACCCAGGCGAAAGCAGGCGGTGAAGACCGGCGGATCAGCGACGATGGCGGGCACTATATCGCAGCGCGCTTCGACGGCCCTACGGATGCCTTCAATCACTTCGCCCAGGATGCCAATTTCAACCGCGGCCGCTATCGTGTGCTCGAGGATGAGTGGGCGAAAGCCAAGCGAGCGGGCAAGGAGGTGACTGCGACGATCGTGCCGCATTGCCGTGAAGGGGCATTAAGGCCGTTTGAGATCGACGTCAGCTTCACGGTCAACGGTCAGAAGAGGAGCATCAAAATGCCCAATGAGCGAACGGAGAAACGCCGTGGCAAACGATGAAACCGAGCAACTGCTCGCTAAGATCAGTCACTTGCTGGCAAGAGATTCAGAGTATCCGCTCGACGGGACACTGCTCTATGCAGAAATCGACCAGAACTTTGTTGCGCCCGCGATATTCAAGAATCTTGCGGACCAGATCCTGTATCGCGACCCGGACCTCAGGGAGCTGGGTGATACCCTGCTCGACCTCTGGGAAGCGCAGGACACCGATGATCGGTGGGAAGAGATCGAATATGTCGTGCGCGATGGAAAATTCGATGTCGCTTTCACCTATCCTGACGAAATCGACCGCGAGGAAGATCGGTTTGAGCGGCGCGACCGGGTGGTTCAGCGCCATTTCGGTATCAAGCCAATTGTATATCCTTCCCTATCCGATGAAAGTGAAGTGCCTCGGTATGAATTGTAGCGCGAAATCATCGCCTATGACGCAAGATTAAAATACTCCAATGATCGGAGTGCCCATCTTTGTCCTCTTCCGGGCACCATTTGTTCTTTTCAGGACATCCCAAAACCATCGACAAAACCGCCGGAACCGGCGCTGAAGTCATTCTGGCGCGCATGGAGCAAGCGCGAAACTTGGGGTGGCTGGCGGTCACCGAGCCCTTCGAACCCGCGCAATCTGCGTCAGGCAGTTCGGACACCGCTCCAGACGAGTCACGCCGCAACGGGGCACGCTAGCACGTAAAAGGCGGACGGACTGCCCGAGGGCGGATCTCCGCGCTGGGCATGGCTGTGCATGCATCGTCACTCCCGCGCATCCGAACTGGTTTCGCGGAGTTAACCCCTTCGACGGTATGCTGCGGAGCACGAAATGGCGCTCGATCCCCAAGGGGTGATCACTGACGAAGAGCGCGAGAGGGGCCTGCGCCGGCTGGTCATCGAAGCCGCCTATTCGAGCGGCGCGGTGGCGCTCACCAGCGGGGTGATCCTCACTGCATTCGCGCTCCATCTAGGCGCGTCGAACTTGATGATCGGCATTCTCGCCAGCGCGCCTTTCCTCACGCAGCTGCTGCAAGTCCCGGCGATCCTGATCGTCGAGCGCACGCGTGCGCGCAAGCGCATCGCCGTCCTCACCAGCATTTTCGGGCGCCTGATGCTGCTGGTGATGGCGGCGACTGCCTTCGCGACGGGGACCGTGCCGTTGCTCGTCTTCCTGGCCGCGCAATATGTTTTGTGCGGCCTAAGCGCGGTGGGAGGCTGCGCGTGGAATGCCTGGATTCGTGATCTTGCGCCCGAGGACCGGTTGGGGCGCGTATTCGCGCGGCGCACGGCCTGGACTGCGGGCGTAGGCCTCGTCGGGGGTCTCGCGGCAGCGCTGATCCTCGATCAGACCGCCGACGGGTCAACAGCGCGCAGCTTTGCTTTTGCCGGCATGTTCGTGGTCGGTTGCGTCACCGGGCTGATCAGCGCCCGCATCGTGAGCCTGATGCCCGAACCGCAGATGCCGCCAGCGGGCGAACGCGTCGATCTCGCCGGCCTGCTGCGCGCGCCTTTCGCGGATCGCAACTTCGCGCGGCTGATGGGGTTCGTTGCGAGCTGGCAGTTCGCGGTCAACCTTGCCACCCCGTTCTTCACGGTCTTCATCGTCGAGCAGTTGCGGTTCGACGTCAGCGTGGTGATGGTGCTGAGCGCGGTCAGCCAGCTTGCCAACCTTCTCGCGCTGCGCACCTGGGGGCAACTGAGCGACCGCTTCTCGAACAAGTCGGTGATGCTGGTCTGCGCGCCGGCCTATATTCTGTGCATCGTCGCGATGATCGGCGCTTCGCAGTTCGAGGAGCGCGCGCTTGTTCTCACCTGGTTGGTCGTGCTCCATGCCTTGATGGGCGCATCGGTGGCGGGCGTGACGCTGAGTTCGACCAACATCGCACTCAAGCTCTCGCCGCGGGGCTCGGCTACGGCCTATGTCGCGGCCAACGCGCTGGCGACCGCGCTCGCGGCCGGCATCGCCCCGATTCTCGGCGGGCTTCTCGCGGACTTCTTCAGCAACCGGCATCTCGAATTGCTGATCCGCTGGACCAGCCCCAACGGCATCTGGTCCTTCCCCTTGCAGCTGACGCACTGGGACTTCTACTTCCTGATGGCGGGCATCCTCGGCCTCTATGCCATCCACCGCCTGTCGCTGGTGCGCGAAGAGGGCGAGATCGACCGTGCCGAGATGGTCGGCGAAGTGCTGGCGCTGACCAGGCGCGCGATCCGCAACGTGTCGAGCGTTGCCGGCCTGCGCGCGGCGACCGACTTGCCGGTCTCGTTGCTGCGCGATGCGCGGGTCCGGTTCAGGCACGCCCGGGCGCAGGGTCGCGAGGCGAAGCGCAGCGGCGAACCTTGAACCTGTGCCTCGCGGGTGCGTTTGCCCTGCATGGCCAAAGATGATCCAAAGACCGCGACCGCACCCCCTCGCGATCAGCCCGGCGGCAAGACAGCGCTGCTGATCATCGATATGATCAACACCTTCGACTTTCCGGAAGGCGAACAACTCATGAATGGCGCGTCGCGCGCCGCCGAAGCGATTCTCGAGCTGCGCCGCCAGGCCGCGCAAGCGGGTTTGCCGGTGATCTACGTCAACGACAATTTCGGCGTATGGCACTCGGAGAAATCGCTGCTCGTGGAGCGCGCGCGGGAGCGGCTGGTTCGGCCGGAGCTGGCGCCGACCGACGAGGATTATTTCGTCATCAAGCCGCAATTCTCGGGCTTCTATTCGACCAATCTGCCGGTACTGCTGCCCAAGCTGGGAGTGAACCGACTGGTGCTGACCGGCGTAGCCACGGATATCTGCATATTGTTCACAGCAGCGGACGCGCACATGCGCGACTATGCCTTGTGGATCCCCGAAGACGCCGTTGCCGCCGAGACTGCAGAGGGCAGCGCATCGGCGTTGGCGATCATGCGATCCTCGATGGGCGCCGAGACGGCGCCGGTCGGCGAGCTCAGCCTGGCGACCTGGAGCAACGGCTAGACGATCTTCTGGACCAGCGGCTCGATCCGCAGCGTCACCACGTCGACTCCCGGCCCGCGCGTCGCGGCGAACAGGATCGCCTCGGCGACTTCGGCGGGCGGGAGCATCCTATACGCCTGCACCTCCCGCGCGCGCTCGTCGGCCGAATAGGGCTGCATCGCCGATCCGATCGCCCCGGGCTCGATCAAAGTGAGGCGGATGCTCTCGGGGATCAGTTCCTTGCGCAGCGTCTCGGCGAAGGAGGCGACGCCGCCCTTCGCGGCATTGTAGACGCTCTCGCCGACTGCCTTGATATGGACGCTGATCGAGCCGACCAGGATGATCATCCCGTCCTTGGTCTCTTGGGCCTTGATGCGATCGATCGCACCCTTGGTGCAGGCGACGTAGCTCACGAGATTGCTCTCGATCACATAGCGCCAGTCGGCATCGTCCATCTCCATCAGCGGCCCCGAGCCGACACCGGCACTGGCGACGAGGATGTCGAGCCCGCCCAGCCAGCTATCGACGCGCTCGAACATCCGCTCGATTCCTGCCGAGCCGGAGAGGTCGGCCACGACCGATTCGATGTCGCCGCCGGTCGCCAGCCCCTCCACCACGTCGCGCAGTTCGAGCTCGCCGCGATCGGCGATGAGCACGCGCGCGCCGGCTGCCAACATCCGTTCGGCCACCGCCCGGCCGACGCCGCCGGCACCGCCGGTGATCAATACGCGCTTTCCGGCGAGGTTCGACATGGGCGAGTCCTTTATCGTTGCGCGAACAGGAATACCGGCGCGGGGACCGCGACCTCGGCGCTTTTTGCCAGCGTCCCGTCGGGCTCGATTTCGAAGACGGTGACGCTGTTTCCTTCCTCGTTGGCGACCAGCATCCGGCGCCGTTCGTCGAGCAACAGGAAGAAGCGCGGCGACGCCCCTTCCGAAGGGATATGCTCGAGCAGCGAAACGCGCCCGGCGGCGTCCAGCGCGAAGGTCGCGATGCTGTCATGGCCGCGATTGGTGACATAGATTCGGTCACCCGCGGCGTTGATGCCGATGTGGCCGCCGAGGCTCTTTCCGCCAAATCCCGAGGGCAAGGTCGATACCGACTGACGCGCCGAAAGCGCGCCCTCGCCGACATCGAACATCGTCAGCGTGCTCGCCAATTCACTGACCAGGAAAGCAATCGGCCGATGCGGGTGGAAGACCAGGTGGCGCGGCCCCGAGCCCGCGGCCGCAGCGAATGCGACGCGCGGCGCGTCCGCCAGTCCGTGCGCGCCGTCGAATGCAAAGGCGAGCACCTGATCGGTGCCAAGATCGGTCTGGTACAGCCATCGCCCGTCGGGACTGAAGATCACACAATGCGCGTGCGGGCCCTCCTGTCGATCGGCAACCGGTCCATGCCCCTGGTTGGTGCGCAGGGCTACGGGATCGCCCGGCAGGCCACTCTCGGAGTCCAATCGGAACAGCGCCATGCTCCCGGAGCCGTAATTGGCGACGGCCAGCCATGCCTCGTCCGCGCTCAATGCAACGTAGCACGGTAGCGCTCCCTGCGTGGGCAAGCGCGCGAGGGGCTGCCACTCGATTCCCACGCGGCGAAGCACGCGAAGCACCCCTTCGTCGCGCTCATCAACCAGATAATTTAGATCGTAGCGCCGCGAATAGGCGCCGAACGAGGCGTTGGGCGCAAAGCCATATGCCTCGCCGAGCGACCAACTCCCGTTGCCGTATGGCAACCGGTACAAGCCCGCGCCGCCGGCATCGGTGTAGGTGCCGACATGCAGCTCCATCAGATCGTAATCGCCACGAAGGTCGTGGCCGTCTCCTTCTTCTTCGCCGCCGTCTCGAATGCCTCGTTGATCTGATCGATGCCGAAGCTATGCGTGATCAGCTTCTTTGCATTGAGCGTCCCCTTCGAGAGCAGTTCGAGCGCCATGCCCTGCTCCGCGTCGAGCCCGTGGAAGGCGAAGCTCGCGCTCGGGATCAGCGTGATTTCAGACATCTGGATGCGCTGCCATTCGAGCGCCATGTTGAGCACGCCCTTATCGAAACCCCCGACGATCACGACCTTGCCGCCGCGGCGCGCCATGCCGGTGGCCTGGGGCAGGGTGGTCGCCATCTGCTCGCCGCCGCAACACTCGAAGGCGATATCGACGCCGCGCCCGCCGGTGAACGCTTTTGCCGCCGCGATCGGGTCCTCGCGGCCGCTGTTGAGCACTACGTCGGCGCCGAGCTCCTTGGCGAGCGCCAGCGCGCTATCGACGACATCGGTGATCAGCACGTCTGCGCCGCTGGCCTTGGCGAGCATCAATTGCCCGAGCCCGATCGGGCCTGCGCCGATGATCGCGACCTTGTCGTTGATCGACAGCGCCGATCGGTGCTGGGCGTGGAGGCACACCGAGAAGGTGTCGATCAGCGCCGCTTCCTCGAAGCTGACATGATCGGGCAGTTTGTAGAATTTCTGCGCCGGCCCGATGACGAACTCGCCATAGGCGCGCGATACGCATCTGGTGCGCACTTCGTAGAGATTGGGGCAGAGATTATATTGCTGGACCCGACACCATTCGCATTCGCCGTCCCCCATCACGCTCTCGATGACGACGCGGTCGCCCGGGGCGACATTGGTGACCGCCGCGCCGACCTCGACGACTTCGCCGGCCAGTTCGTGCCCGGTGATATGATGCTCGAGTTCGGGCTCGTGCTTGCCCCAGTGGCGCAGGTCGGTGCCGCAAATACCGGCAACTCGGACCCGTGCCAGGACCCAATCTGGGTGCGGTATCTCGGGCCGCGGGACTTCGCGGATCTCGAAGCGGCCATCGGCGGTTTTGAGTGCGGCTTTCATGGTCGTCACGCGCCTAGCTCGTCTTCTGGAGCCGCGGCTCGATCCGCAGGTTCACCACATCGGCGCGCTCGGAGCGCGTCAGAACGAAAAGGATCGCGTCGGCGATATCCTCGGCATGGAGCATCTTGTCGGCAGCGATCGCCTCGCGTTTCTCGTCGGGGGTGCATTCCTGCATGTCGGTATCGACCGATCCGGGCTGGACCACGCTGACCTTGATATTCTTGTCCGCGACTTCCTTGCGAAGCGTTTCGGCAAAGGCCTGAACCCCCGCCTTGGTTGCCGAATAGACGCTTTCGCCCTCGGCCTTGATGTCGGTACTGATCGATCCGACGAACAACAGATGCCCGCCGCCCTGCTGCTCCATCCGCTTGATCGCGGCGCGCGCGCAGGCGAGATAGCCAACCAGATTGGTCTCGATCACATCGCGCCAGGCGTCCTCTTCCATCTGGTGGATCGGCTGCGCGCCCAGCGCGGCATTGGCCACCAATATATCGATGCCCCCGAGTTTATCATCGACCTCGGCAAACACCCGCTCGATCCCCTCGCGGGTCGCTGCATCCGCCGTCAGCCCGATCGCGCCCTCAGCATAAGCCAGCGCATCCGCGAGCGCGTCGGCGTCGCGTCCGAAGGTGAGGACCCGGGCGCCCTCCTTGGCCAACAGCGCGATCGTCTCGCGCCCGATCCCCGTCGTGCCGCCGCTGACGAGGATGCGCTTGCCGCGCAGGTCTGTCTGGTTGCGCATGATCTATTCCCAGCTGAGCACGACGCGGCCGTTTGCGGGCACGCGAAAATCGATCCGGTCGTCGGTAGTGGCATGGGGCCGCAGCACGTCGCCGCCGATGGTGGTGAGCCGTGGCTTGGTCAACTTGCGGCGCTTCAGCCGGACCAGGCTAAGCCCGGCGGTACACGTCTCCCCGCCGTCGAGGGTGACCGTCACGGCGCGGTCGCCGGTGCGCTCCAGCGATCGGAGAAAATGGTCGCAGTGCAGCCGGAACGGCGCGCCTTCGATGGGGTGGAAGGTCCGGGTGGCGAAGATGAACGCCGCGCCGGCGCCATAGACTTCCTGCCCGACCTGGCCGGCTAGCTGGCCGTCGGGATAGAGATCCTCCAGCGGGAAAGAGAGCTTGCGATCGATATGGCCGTTAGTCTCGCGCTGCTCGGGCGAGATCGCTTCGGGCGGCAGCGCGTCGGGATAATAATACCAGGCGCGGTCGAGAGCATATTTGCAAAATTCGGCGATCAGCATTCGTGCCGCGGGTTCGAGATCGGGTCCACTATCGTCGAGATAGCGTTCGAACGCGGCGTAAGAATCGAAGCATTCGTAGATCGCCATATAAGGCGCATCCTGGAGGCAGGTGACACCCAGGAAGTTCTTGTAATGCACCGCCAACTCGAGCTCGCTCTCCCATATCTCGCAATTGTGGAAGAAGCTGCCGAGATAGACGTAGCTCTGTTCGAGATAGACCGCCTGGTTGGTGATCCGCCACAGCCTCATGCAGGCAGCCGCGCCCCAGGCAGTCAGATTGGCCTGGTAATTCATGTTGAAGCGCAGCCCCATCGCGGCATCGATCGCCGCGCGCGCCTCGTCCAGGAAACGCTTGTCGTCGGTGAGCTCGAACGCCTGGAGCATCACCCAGGCATAGATTCCGCCGACGTCGGTCTGCCCCCGCCCGTCTGCACCGGCGACCTCGACGATCACCGAGAAGTCGGTGACCTTATACTGGACCGGCCATTTATATTTGAAATGGTGCGCAGCCTTGATACCGAAATCGATCGATTTCAGCAGCAGTGCGCGGGCGTCTTCGTCGCCGTCGAGCGCGAGCAGCCCCAAGTTGAGCATCGGGTGGTAGAGATACCAGCTGTCGACGGCGTCGGCGTCCTTATCGTCGCCGACATTGGGCAAATAGCGGCGCAGCGACTTGAGCTTGGGATCGTAGAATTTCCCGAGTCCGGCCTTGAACTCGGCCTCCAGCGGGTGCGGTTCGCCGCGCCATTTGCCCCAATCGTGGATCGCCGCGACCAGCGACATCTGGACCATGATGTCGGGATATTCGGCGTTGGTGTAGGGGTGGATATAGCGATGGCCGTAATGCTCGATCGTCGCCTCGGGCGCCTGGTCGAGATCGTGCAGGGTCGATTCCGCACGCTGCACCCAGTCGCGATATTGGGTGTGTGGCAATTCGATCAGCTTATAGGCCTCACCGAGCATCTGAAGGAACTGGCGCGCCGATTCGCGCTCGTGCGGCGGCGCTTCGTGGCGGAAGACCAGGATCGCGTCGGACAGCGTCACTTCGACGCCGGCCTCGAGCGGATTGGTCTCGGGGCTGCCGCACTGCTTGGGGGTGGGCAACAGATAGCCGAGTTCGGGCCATGCCCCGCCGACTGCCTCTTCGGGCTTGGTCTTGGTCGCGCGATAATAGTCGTTCATCGCCGTCAGATTCTGGAAATAGAGAACGTTGCCGAAGCACGGGTCGTCGAAGCGGAAATAGACGATCCCTGAATTGAGCCCGCGCTGGGTCGCCTCGACCACCCCCGTCGCGCCGAGCGGGTCGTCCTGCGCGTCCAGCGGGTAGAGGTCGCGCGGCATGAACGGGACGAGCATCGGCGCGATCGGCGTGAATTGCACCGTCATCCGCAAATGTTCGAGCGCCTCGCCGCCGGTCCTGAAGACGATGCGATGTTCGCCGAGCGCGCTCGATACGCGAAAGCGAGCCGCCTCGCCGGCCTGGGGCTTGGACGGCGTGCATTCATAGTCGCCGGCAAGATAGGCCGCGCGCAAGGCGAGGCCACCTTTGCCTTCGCGCCGGACCAGCGCCCAGACCGAATCGATCCCGGCGCGTATCTCGATCGTCAACTCGCCGCTTGCGAAACGGGCTACCCGCTTGCCGCTTCCATGTGCCAGCGCATGGCGAAGCGTCAGGACATGATTGCTGACGCCTTCAACCGGGGCATGTAATGTCAGAGTTTCCATTACGTTTCTCGCTACCGCATCCTGGGGCAACTGGCCGTCCAGTCGGATGTTCCGGCGGCTAGGCTCAATATGACCTGGGTTAAGCTGAATTCCGCGCCCTGATCGAAAGCGCGTCCCAGCTTGCGATTCCACCTGAGTTCACCCTGCCCGCGGCGTGACGATTTCGTCGAGCCGCGCGCGTGCGCCCACGATGGGTTCGAGGTGCGGGAGCGGTGGCCATGCACCGTTCCTTGCTTCGTGTCAGTCGCTCGCAGGGAGGCGATCGGTCGCGGGAGCGTGACGGACCAGCACGCCGACCGCGACCGCGGCGGGCAGCCCGCTCACGGCGATTTTCTTGGCAAAGCCGTTCTTGATGCAGGCAAGCTAGCCCAACGACCGTAGCTCGGTCCTGCGTCGCAAGCGGGCCGGTCGCCCACGGCAGTCGGACCTTCGCGACGGCTATTGGGCCTTCCACACCGGGCTATTCAAAACGCCCGTTCCGTTGCGCGAACGGGTCCGGCGTTCATCTCGGCCTCACAGGACCATCTCCCTACCCGCAATTCGCGTTGTGGACCGGAGATAGTTCATACTGCTCGTCGCCCGCGCCGCGGACCATTCCGGCTGACGTCCCCACGCTTCCCGGCCCCGTCGCAACGACGCCGGTGGCGACCTCGCCATCATACTGCACCGTGTAGGTTCCCGTGCCGGATAACCTGAAGCCGCTGATCGAGCCGCTATAGCGGTAGCTACCGCCCTGCGCCGAGCTTGGCGTGAACGTCACCTTCACCCCGCTGCCCTCGACAGTGAAGGGTTTGGCGAGATCGCAGATCGTGCCCGAGCCTTCGAAGTCGCCCGCGCCGCCGGTAATGCTATACGCACCCTCGCTGATGTTGAGCCGCAGCGTCTCGGTCGCCTTGCCCCGCCGCGATACCGCGTCGAGTCGGATCGACATCTCCGCCTTCTTGGCATCTGGCGCGGTGTGGACGATCGTGCCGGGCGACTTGGCGATCACCGTGGGGTCGATCGACGCGCCGCCGCTCAGCGTCGCCGTCACCTTGGCCGGAACCTCGCCCGTACCATCTGTCGCCACGACCATAACGGGGATGCTAGATTGCGCCTTGGGATCGACGCGCCCTGGCGACCTGGCCTTGATGCGGACGCAGTGGCCATTCTGCCAATGCCGCTCGGCACCAACCGCGGCACCCGCGGCGAGCGCGAGCGCCGCAGCGGCAGCGCTCGTCTCCATCGCCTCGGCGCTGCCTCCGTTGCGCTCACCGGGCCGATGCGCGTCGAGCATGAACTTGCCGCCGTCGCTGCGCCAGTCGGCTTCGCCGGCGATTGCTGTCCCGCCCTTGCTCCCGGCCGCCTTGCGCGAATAGCGGGTGTGGATTTGCTGATCGGCGAGTTCGGCATTGTCGTTCACGCTCAGCACGACCTCTGCCTGGATCGACGAATCATAGGATGCAGCGCCGCTCGTCCCGGCCTTGCCGGCCTGGTTGAGCCGGATCGTGAACTCGACCCGTCCCGATGCATCAGGGCACAAGCTCTTGGTGATGAACGTCGTCTTTGCATCCGCCTGAAGGCCCAAGACTGGAATATCGACATTGCTCGATACCGATGCGCTGACCGTTCCGTCCGACTCGCTCACCACGCTGATCAAAGCACGCTCGCCGCCCTTGCCCTCGATCACCGATTCATAGCTGCCCGATCCGCTCACGCTGTCGGCAATGCCGCCGAGCAGCGATGCGCCGGCAACCCCGGAGATGGCCGAGTTCACCCCGGAGACGTCCAATCCCTGCGCTTGCGCGGGCGGGATAAGCCACTCGCGCGGATCTAATGCCAAACCCCGACGCTGCGCCAGCGCAAGCCCGGACGACACGCGGTGGCCCGGCCATCCCGCCGCCTCCGGCCCGCCCTGCCCCGCCGCGCGATTGGCCAGCTCCACGGCCGCCTGCGCGAGTAGCGCCTTGTCCGCCGCCTCGAGCGCGGCGCGATGCTTTGTCAACGTCGGCACCGCGCGGCTCAATATGTCGACCGTCTCGGCGTTGAGGGACGGGAACGCCGAATGCTCGGGCACCTTCATGTCCGCGAGCGCCGCTTGCACCTCCCGCTCAAGCTTGGGATTGGGAGAGGTGTTGCAGGCGGCGAGCGCGAGCAAGCCGGCGAGACAGGCAATGCGACGCATCGCCTCAGGCCGCCGTAAAGCGCCAGCGAATGGTGAGCCTGCCCTTCTCCTGCCACCGGCCCTTGGTGAAGTTGATCACATACTGCCCGGACTGGTTGCGCCAGTCCTTGCTCGTGATCGGCACGATCAGATATTTTTCATCCCCCGGCGCCTTGACGGGGAAGTCGAGCATCAGCGACTTGGTTCCTGCACTCGGGACCGCTCCGGATTTATCGGTGGAGCCGCTGACGGTCTCGATCCCCGGCGTCAGGCCCGGAACCGGCAATTGCAGCGCCAGCGTGTTGCCGGCGCCGTCGAACTCGACTCCGGTCAGATTGCCCTTGCCGCTCGTTGGGATCCTGACCCCTTTCACCGCTGCGGGCAGCGCACCGCCGCCTTGCCGCACGATGGTGGTGGTGACCGGCGTGCGCGCACCGGGATCGAGCACGGTGATCTGGACATTCTCATCGATCGCGTAGCTGCCGGTGCCGAAGTTTCCGCCCCAATATTGGTAGCGACTGCCGGGCCCCGCGAGCTTGGCCATGTCGCTGGCCGCGCTGCGGACTTCGCCGATCTGGCCCTTCGCCTGCATCTGCTGGGCCAGCTTCATGCCCTCGCGCTCGAAACAGGCCTCGTCATCGCCGCAGCGCTCGCCGATCGCCTTGGCAGCAGCCATCGGATCGGCAACCCGGTCGGTAATCGCCTTCGCTCGATCGACCTTGCGCTGCGCTTGCGCGAGCGCGGCGGCCTGGTCGTGCAGCACGGGAATGTCGTTGGCGGGCAGCGCGTAGACGTCGGCGGTAATCGTCGCGTTGCGTTTGGCGCGCCAGCTTGTCGATCCGATGCTGCCACGCTCACGATCGGTGCCGGAGGATTCGTAGATATACTCGACGGTCAGCGTTCCCTTTGCGTTGGCGCGCGCCTGTTGGGCCACGGCCGGCGTCGAAACGGCAAGGGAAGCGACAATGCTAGCGCAGAACGCCAGATGCGAAAGGAACAAGGCACACTCCCAAATCCGATCCTGAACCGCATGAATCTAGGCGCGGTCTCGCGAGCCGTCTTGGGCCAGGCGCTAGGGGTTTGCGCTACTCGGGCCATTCATCTGGCCGTGGCGGGTACGCCGCGCCTGGCGCACTTCGGAAGGCGTAGTGCCGAATCGCCGCCGGAACGCCTGGTTGAACCAGGAAATATCCCCGAAGCCGGCCATCAGCGCGAGGCTCGCGATATTGTGGTGCGAAAGATAGGGCGAGACGAGCAGTGCATGGACATGGTTCAGCCGCTCAGCCAGCACATAGTCCGTGAAGCTCGTTCCCTCGTCGGCGAAGAGCGCGCGGACATAGGCGCCGCTGACCGTCTGCCGTCGTGCGATCCAGTCCAGCGTCAGCTCGGGCATCCCGAGGTTAGCGGCGATATCCGCCTTGATGGCCCGCCGCCGCGCAGCGCGCACGCCGCCCTTGCCGGCCAGTTCGGCGTCCTCACTTCTCGCCCCGAGCGCCATCACCGCGAGATCAGCGATATGCCCCGCGAACACCGCTTGGTCCGATGCAGAAAATTCTGCTCCTTCCGCGATGAGCGTCGCTGCATAGTAGTGCAGCAAGTGCGCCGCCGGTCGGGAGTGCAATATGGGCCTACGCAGATTGTCCTCACTCGCCAGCCGCGGCACAATCTGGGTGCGCGGGATCGCGATGCTCAGTATATCACTGCGTTCGGAGACTATGGTGGTGCAGCGGCGGTCGCGCTGCATGACGTTGAAGTCGCCCGCGCGCACCGTGCGGCTGTGACCGCTTGCATCGATTTGGCCGCCGCCCGCAGCGGTAATGCTGAAATAGACCACCCCGTCCTCGGCCGACGGCGTCACCAGCCGGATGGGAGACGAATCAATACGCGCCAGATGTACGCCGGCCAGGGTCTGCAACTCCAAGGTGACCCGCGGTGGCGTTCCATCTAGGAAGTCGACCATCCCCTGCACGTGCATGCCCAACGCCGCATCAATTGCGTCTCTGTGGACCGGAAGTGGCAGCGTTTCGCTCGAAAAGCGTAAGTGCAATGGACACCTCCACGATCAAGTCTTCCGGTCGTACGGGCAGCTTATCAGAGTTCACGGATATGTGAACTTCCGGCCGCTATGACCGGCGAGCGGCGGCACGTCCGCCTCGATCAATAGTCGGTCGGCTGTGAGACGTCGCTTTTACGCATAGGCCCTGCGCGCCCCGCGCGAGCTGGGATGCAGTGGTCTCATCAGCGGATCACCGCGCAGTTTTCTAGGTGCCCCTTATGGCGCATAATGCGCCCGTACTCGGTCACGATGATCCACGCGCCTGGTTTCAGGATGGCGGAGGAGCAGTATCGATCCGGCTGCACGGAACTTGTTTTTTACGTCGCGATCGGATTCCGACGAATTCGTACCGGCTCAGCGGTGAAAGACCGTGTACATCCGGTCCAGGGCTGCATCGAACAAGGGGCGCTCCTCGGGGCTGAGCTGGGCCAACACCTCCGATTCGACATCGACCATGATCGCAAACAGCTCGTCGAGGGTCTTCTTTCCCTTAGGCTGGACCGTGAGCGAATGGCGGCGGCGATCCACCGTCGAACGCCCGCGCTTCGCCCAGCCGCGTTTTTCGAGCTCATCGACGATCTGAACCGTAATCGACTTGTCCAGCCCGACGGTGCTCGACAGCTCCTGCTGCGAGATGCCGGGATTGGCTTCGATCAGCGCCAATGACGAAAACAAGCCGGCGCGGATGCCATAATGGGCAGTTGCTGCCGCGAAATCCGCCGACAGCTGATTCTGGACTCGGCGCATGCGAAAGCCGACATAATCTCCCAACCGACCGAGCTGGAGACGCCGCTGGGCCTCGCCCTCGGCCATCTTACGTTCTGATGTCGGCACTCACGACGCTCCCCCTGACCAGCATGGACGCTGCTGACAGATCGTTGATTGGTCTACGGGTTCGCCCGCGAGCGCGTAATAGAAAGTCCCGGTGATGGGCTGTCAATCACTCGATTGGCATGGTTCTGACGCCACGCCGCTCGTTGAGCACGCTCATACGCCTCGTTCAGGAGCCGCCGCGATGTTCGATCGTCCAGCCCGGCGTGCACTCCGGGCAGCTACCGTCGAACCAGCGTCCGGCAGCGCGATCGCCTTTCAGCCTGAAGTCGAGCCATTTCACGACCAGCGCGGCACCCTGGCCGCCATGGGGCGTGCCGAAGGTGCCGCCATGCCCGACGGGCAGGTTTGCGACCACGACCGGGATGTGCGTGATGCGACGAAAGTCGTCCATGCCGTTGGGATAAGCGATGTCGGTGGGGCCGCCGAGCACGTAGAGCGCAGAGCCCTTGAGATCGAGCAGCCGTTCCTTGCCGATCTTGACCGAACTGCGACCCTCGCGCCCCGGATTGTAGACGCCGCTGTTCATCACGATCGTGGTGGTGACGCGCGGATCGCGCGAGGCGTCGATCGCCTGGAGGCCACCGCAGCTATGCCCGGAGACCGCGATCTTGCCGAGGTCCAGCCGATTGCGAAGCGGGCTGCCGCTGCGGCCATTCTCGGCCACGGCCCAGTCGATCGCGTCGATCATCTGCTGGGTTGTGGTCTGGTCGAGATTGGCTCCGGGCGGGCCGCCCCGCGCGACACCGGGCCCCGATTTGATTGTGCCGAGGGCAACGGCAAGATAGCCGTGCGACGCGATCTCGAGCAGGTGCAGCCGCGCGCTGGCGCCGTCGGACGAGCATCCGCCGTTGCCGAACACATAGACCGGCATCCGCCGCCCTTTCAGCGCCGCGAGGTTGCGAGGCTGGTAGACGACATGGTTGGGTAGCGAGGCGACCTCCTGCTTGAAGGCGGGGTAGGGGCCGGTGCCCGGCATGTCGGGTAGCGGCGGTCCGGGCGGCGGGCCCGGCGGAAGCGGGGCGGGCCGGGCTGGCGGAGCCGACTGCGGAGCGACATCCTGTCCCGCGGCGATCGAAGGCGCGGTAATCGAAGTCAGAGCGGCGATGGTTGCGACGAGCAGCTTGGACATGATGCGATCCTCCCTTGTTCTGGTTATTTGAGCGGCAGCTTGATCGTCGGATTGCCCCGTAGCCGCTGCCGTTCGAAAAATTCGAAGATCGACGGCAGGCTGGCGCCGAAGGTCTGGCCATGGTTGACCGACGGCGTTTCGAGATAGGTGACGCCGATGCCGCGGATCAGAAGGTCCGCCGCCAATTTGCGGTCCGCCGCCAGCGAGGGCGGATCGCCTTCGCCCTGGACGATCATCACGCCCATGCCGCGCAGCCGCTCCAGATCGTAGCCATCGACGAAGAAGGGGCCCGCCGATGCCGCGGCGCCGGCCCACAGCGCGCGATGCTTGTGCGCGAGATACCAGGTGCCGCCACCGCCCATCGAATGGCCGGTCACGAACATGCGCTTGCGATCAGCGCCATATTCGGTCGCGATCCGATCGAGCGCGGTCAGCGCGTCCTTCTCGCTCAGCTCCAGCATGCGCGCGCGTTCGGGCCCGCCGACCGCTCGGCCCTCCTTGGTTGTCGATCCATATACGGAGGGCAAGGTGATCGGGCTGCCCCAGGCGCCGACCGGACGGTAGCCGAAGGGCGAGACGACGATATAGCCGTAGCGCTCGGCCAGCTTGCCGAACTTGCCGCCATCGACTTCGAGCATTTCATTTTCGTCGCCGCCGCCGCCGTGGAGCGCGAGGACGATCGGCAGTGCGGTGCCGGGCTTCCACGTCGTCGGCACATAGATGCGCAGCGGCATCAGTTCGTCTGCGCCCGAAAGCCGATATGCACGGCGCTGGTCGCCGACTCCGTGACGGATCGGGTCAAGTCCTGCCTCGAGCGCGGTCAGCACATCGTCGGACCGCGTCAGCCGGTCGGCCAGTGGCGGTCGTTCCAGTTCGCGCTGTCCCGATGCCACCGATTTCGCGAGCGCATAGGGATAGCGCACCGTCGCGGCCGCATCCTCGCTTGCCTTGACCGCGGCGAGGCGCCGCTCGGCACGGGCTTCTGCCGATGCCAGATCGCGGACCACATCGACCTGCGCGCTGCTGCGGGCAAGCGATGCGCCGTCGACGACGATTTCGGAGATGAAGGCGTAGCGCCCCGTCGCCATGGCCGCGGGAATTGCAACGGTGACGGTTTCGGTGCGGCGCGCGACCAGGGGTTTCTCGCCGAGCGAGATCGCCGGTCCGCCGCGGCGCTCCAGCGAAAGGCGCAGGCGGGCGCCGGGCGGGGTTACGGCTTCGTAGCTCGCGCCTATCTTCATCGCGACCGGTCGCGCCGCATCGAGAATCGGGGTGCGCGGTGCCACGTCGAGCGAAGAGGCAAAGGCTTGAGCCGGGGTCCAGGGAGTCCCGGCCAACGCCGCGCGCGCCTCAGCCAGCCCGCGCTGCGCCGCCGCAGTGCGCCCCGCCGCGGCATCTTTCTCCGCTGCATCGAGAATGGCGGCAACGCGGCTTTTCTCTGCCTCCGCCATCGGCTGCGCCGCTAGAAGTTGGCGCAGGGTGCGGACCGACGCGGGGGGTGCGCCGCGCCGCGCCGCCATCATCCGCAGGAATTCGATCGGGAAATCCTGTGCCAGCGCGGCCGGCGGGGCGCAGAACCCTGCCAGCAGCGCGATCGCGATCCCGCGCGTCAGGGCGGATCGCAGCCTGGGCCGCGCCGGCATCGCGCTCACCAGCGCTTCGTGAGGGTGAGCGACAGCTGGCGACCGATCGCGCTGGCGGTCGTGCCGTCGAAGCCGCTCGTGCCATTGATGACGACGGGGGGGGCTTCATCGAGCAGGTTCTGGACCGCGACGCTGACACGGACGCCGTCCAGGGCGCCGCGCGCACCCTTGAGGGTGAAGCCCGCGCTGACGTCGATCGTCTCCAGCGGCCGGGCCAGCACGTTCGGCGTGATCGCGGTGTTCACATAATCGCCGCCATAATTGTAGAAGAAGTTGAGCGACGTCCCCTCGTCCAGCCAGGTCAGGCTGGCGCGGCCCCGCGACCGCAGCGAATTCTCGAACGTGTCCACCAGCTCGCGCACCGGGGTGCCCGGGAAGGTCTGTTGCTTGACGCTGAAGACTTCGCTGTGGGTGACCCGCGCGACGAAGGTGCCGACGCTGGTCGGCAGCGAATATCGGATATCGACATCCAGACCGTCCTGATCGACCGAGCCGACATTGTTGCGCCGCTGATCGATGAAGACGCCGACGGTGCTCGGATCGATCGGTGCCGAAACCAGGAAGCCTGTGTTGAACAGATCCTGGATGAAAGCAGCGCTCGGATTGCGGACGATGAAGTTGCTGAACACATCCTCGTTCTGCAGGCTGGCGCCGATGCCCAGGATCCGGTCGCGATACTTTACGCGATAATAATTGGCCGAAACGTTGAAGCCGTCGAAGAAGGAGGGCGAGAAGTCGAAGCCGACCGAAAGCGTCTTGGCCTTTTCCGGTTTCAGGTTCGGATTGCTGCCCGTGTACGTTACCTGATTGATCAGCGCATTGTTGTTGCGCGGATCGGGGACCGCGCCGACGAACAGGAAGTTCAAATTGCCGGTGTCCACGAGCGATGGCGCGCGGAACGACGTGCCGTAAGTGCCGCGCAGCGAGAAGCCCTGCACGGGTTCCCACACGACCGCGACCTTCGGATTGGTGGTCGAGCCGAAGTCCGAATATTTGTCATAGCGTACCGCGCCGGACAGGGTCAGGCGGCGGATCAGCGGGATATTGTTTTCGGTCCCGACCAACGGCACGAACAATTCGCCATAGGTCGACGTGATGCTGCGATGGTTGGTCTCGTCGTTGGTGACCGAGGGCGTGTTGGTCCGCGAGAGAACGCTCTGATATTCCTGATAGCGGAACGAGCCGTCGTCATAGCTCGCGCCGAGCGCCGCGCGGACCGACCCGCCGGGAAGATCGAACAAGGGGCCGTCGATCTTGGCTTCGAAATGCTTGTTCTTGGTCCAGGTCCGCTGCTGGCGGAAGCCGATGATCCGCGAATAGATTTCGTCGCTGATCGGGCCGCCGAATACGTTGAGCGCCGTCGTCGGGTTCGAATCGGCGAGCGCCGCGGCGAGCGCGAAATTGTTGAGCTGCTCGCTGTTGAGGCCGCTGACGCCGGTGTCCCAGGCATAAGAAGTATAGGCGTCGAGCTGCCAATCGCCGAACATATCCCACAGCAGGCCGGTCGCCACTTGGCCCGAAGTCACCTTGGAGACGCTCTGTGCCGCGGCGCGGGGCAGGCGATATTCCACCGTCTCGTTCGCGCCGGGGGCGACGCCGGCCACGCCGCGGATGTAGAAGGGATTGGTCGCGGGCACCGAGAAGCTGCCCCCCAGCGGCGCGCCGTCGGTCTTGACCGTGCGCTTGGAGCCGAAGCCTTCGGCCCAGACTTCGATGTCGGGGCTGATATCATAGCGGCCACTGACGAACAGATTATAGCGCTGCTGCTCGGGCAGGAAATCGCCGACCAACCCGGCATCGTAGCGGTTGGCCTCGCCGGTGAGTGACGGCAGCGGACGGCGGACGCCGCCGACCACCAGATTCGGCACAAGCGCCTGCGTCGAGCGCTGGTCCGTGCCGCCGCGGCTGCGCAGATCGTTGCTCAGGAACGGCCGGTCTGCGCGATCCAGGTCGCTGCGGAAATTATACTCGAATGCCGCGAAGAGCTCGCCATTGGTCCATTTCTTGCCGACATTCTGGGTAAAGACATATTCGCTCAGGCCCTCGGCATAGCCGACGCGCGCCGATGTCTCGGCACCGGTGAAGCCGCGGCGGGTGATGATGTTGACGACCCCCGCCACCGCGTCGGCGCCGTAGATTGCGGAATTGCCGTCGAGGACGACTTCGAGTCGCTCGGTCGCGCTGGTCGGAATCACCGAGGGATCGGCGAGCGCGCGCAGAATGCCGCCGGGGGCGAGACGGCGTCCGTTGAGCAGCAGCAAGGTCGCCTCTGGGCCAAGGCCGCGCAGATTGATCGCCGAGATGCGCGACGAGTTCGCCGCGGCATCCTGGCCACCGCCGGTGCGCGATTCGTCGGGGCCGATGTTCAGCACCACGGGCAGGGTGCGCGCCGCTTGGGCGAGGGTGGAGGCGCCGCTCGCCTCGATCGCGGCGCGGTCGACCTGGACCGCAGGCGAGCCGACTGCCGCGACTCCGCGGATGCTGGTTCCGGTCACGACGATGTCTTCCGCGGTGCCTTCGTCCTGGGCTACGGGGTCGACCTGCGCCGTTGCTTCGGGCACGCTTTGCGTCATCGAGACGGGGCCGGCCGGTGCGTTCGCGGAGGCAGGCGCGCTGCGCCCAGGATCCTGGTTGGTGCCCGTGCCGCTTTGTGCGAGTGCCGGTGCCGCAGCCAGCAGCAAAGCAGCGCTGCTGAGCGCGGTCGAAGTCTTCAGCGCGCGCGACGTCCTACGATAGTCGATCATCATTATCCTACTCCATAATAGCTTGTTTTTATTGTTGAAACCTGGAAATCGGCGGTTGCCTACAGCGCCTTGCTGCGGATCACCCAGCGCGGATTCGCGCAAAGGCCGCAGTCCGGCCCGCGGAACAGTCCGGCCGCCTTCGTCGAGCCCTTGAGGTGCCAGTCGAGCCAGGCGACGACGACGCCGGCATATTCCCCGCCATTGGGCAGGCGGAAGGTGCCGCCATGGCCAACGCCGCGCAGCCAGGCGAGCATGACCGGCACGTGGGCGATCTTCTCGAAATCGTCGGTGGCGTTGGGAAATGCGATGTCGGTGGCGTCGCCGGGCAGATAGGCAATCGGACCATGGACTTTGAGCAGATCGGCCTTGGTCAGGGCGCGGCCGCCGGCCATGTCGGTGCCCTTGGGCGGCATCCCGCTGTTCATCACCAGCGTGGTGGCGACGCGCTTGTCGGCCGACGCTTCGATCGCCTGTATCCCGCCGCACGAATGGCCGGCCACCGCGATCCGCGCGGGATCAATATGCCCCGCCAGCGGACTGCCGGCGCGCTTCGATTCGGCGACGGCCCAGTCGATCGCCTTGATCAGATGCGGCGTCTGAGTCGCGGGCGGCGGCAGGACCCGGGGCACGCCTCCGCGCGGTCCCTCCGGCGCGGCACCGGGGACGGGCGGCAAGGTCGTGAAGCTCTGCTTGGGGTCCACGACGCCGGCGGCAATCACCAGATATCCGTAGGACGCGATTTCGGTCAGGAAGGGACGCGCGGAGTTGCCGGCATTGGCGCAGCCGCCATTGCCCCAGATCAGGACGGGCAGCATGGCGCCCGCCGCCGCCAGGTCGCTCGGGCGATAGATCGTATGTTCGGGGAGGGTCGCATCCTCCACCATGACCGCCTTGTACGGCCCGGATCCGAGCGCGAGGCTGCCCGGCGGCTGGACGGCGACTTGCGCTGCCACGGGCGTCGCAAACAAAGCGATCGCAGCAACTAACCCGATGATCCGGACCATGCTGTCCCCTCCTGAGTTGGAACGACATTGGTGCCGATCCTCATTTTCGGTCAGCCTAATCAAATGCGGTGGAATCACAACAGTTGTTTTTTAGAGTTAATAGTGGAATGTCCTGCCACTGAAATCCGGGCCTACCCGCATGCACCGGCTAAAAAGGGATGGGAGAGATCATGCTGAAACAGGCGATTGTGCTGGCCTTTGCGGCGACTTCCTTGTCGGCGCCCCTTCCGGCGGAGCAGGCCGGGATAGATCCGGCGCTGCAGGCCGAATGCGCGGCTATCGGTCGCTTGAAGATCGCCGATGTGGCGATCGAATCGAGCAGCCCGCAGGGCCCCGGAGTCGGCTGGGCAGCAGGGATGCCGGCGGGCGGGCGGATGCAGCCGGCGGCGGTGTCGCGCGGATTCTGCCGCGTGCAGGGCAAGATCGAGGGCAGCATCGCGTTCGAGCTGTGGCTGCCAGCGCGCGCCGAGTGGAACGGCAAGTTCCTCGGCGCAGGCGTAGGCGGCGCGGCGGGCACGTTCAACTATAGCGATTTGCCGCGCGGGGTGAGCCGAGGCTATGCGGCAGCGACGACCGACACGGGTCACAAGATCAGCGATCCGGCCTGGATGCTTGATGCGGCCGCGCGCGACAATTACACCCACCGCGCCAATCACCTGCTGGCGGTGAAATCCAAGGCGATCGTGCAGGCGGCCTATGGAGCGGCGCCGAAGCATTCCTATTTCATCGGCTGTTCGGGCGGCGGCCGGCAGGGCCTGAAGGAACTCCAGCGTTACCCGGCCGACTATGACGGCATTCTGACCGGCGCCAATGGCCCGCGGACGCCGGAGATGACCACGCGGCGGATGTGGGAGATCCTGCAGCGCGACGCCAATCCAAACCTGATGAAGGCGGGCGATTGGCAGTTGATCGCCGATGCCGGACGCCAATCCTGCGATGCCGCCGATGGCGTGGCCGACGGGCTGGTCGAAGATCCGCGTCAGTGCAATTTCCGTATCGCATCGCTGACCTGCAGGCCCGGTCAGACGGGATCCTGCCTTTCGAGCGAGCAGGTTCGCTTCGCCGAACGAATCTATGCCCCGCTGCGTGACGAAAAGGGACGCGCCATCGACGGGGGACTTTTGACCGGTGTGCTGGTCGATAGCGGCCGATCGCAGCTGGCGCTGGGCACCTTCGGGCAGGCGATCCGCGGCACGCGCGACTGGAAAGGGGAGGGCTTCTCGGTCGCGCGTGATCTCGCGGCGATCGATCGTGTGATGCCGGAGCTGCGGGCCGATAGCACCGATCTCTCGGCGTTTCGTCGGCGCGGCGGCAAGCTGATCCAATATACCGGCTGGCTGGACGGTGCGGTCGCCGCCCGCATGGTGGTCGATTATCATACCGCCCTGACCCGCGCGGCAGGGGGCGCCAAATCGGCTGCCAATTTCTCCCGGCTATACATGCTGCCGGACGTGCATCATTGCGCGGGTGGCCCGGGGCCGGACCAGATCGGCGGCTCCGGCCGCGACGCGCCGGTGGTGGATTCGCGGCACGATCTGCTTACCGCGCTCGAACAATGGGTCGAACAGGGCCGCGCGCCAGGCGAGATGGTCGCTTCGAAGGTCGAGGGTGGCGCGGTATCCCGCACGCATCTGATCTGCCCTTTTCCTAAGCGTGCAGTGTATCGTGGCGGTCCGGTGGGCCGCGCCGAATCCTTTCGTTGCGAAGCGCCGAAGGTGAGGGCCAGCTAGCGCCACTAGGTGCGAACCAGCAGTCCGTGCGGAACCAACTCATTCCGGCGACTGGACAAGCGCCGCATTGCCTCCCTATCCGAACCTCATGGGAATCATCGCTACGATCATGGACAGTACCACGGGCCAGCCCATCCAGCGGATGAGCTTTGGTCGCATGCCCAAGCCCTGGGCGTCGTTCACGCTCGAAACCGGAGAACTCGTGAAAGCGGATCGGGTCGACGTCGGAAAGCCGGCGCCCGGTAAGGTCGTCGTTCCTGTATCCGTCTGGGTGACGCCCCGGAAGTCGCGCGCCGACTGAATCGCCTCGATTCCGATTCTCCGCTATTTCTCTTGGCCTACGGCGCTAGGCCGCCGAAGGTCGCGGCGGCCGAGCGGGCTGCCCGCGATAGACCGCATCGTTAAGCCGGGCTCCTCCGACGGGTGCAATCCCGCGCTAGGCGTCGGCGATTGGCAATTCCTGCGTCGATTTTATCTCCGAGAGCGCGACGGTGGAGTTGATTTCCTGGATGCCGGGCAGCTTGCTGAGCTTCTCGAAGAAGAATTTTTCATAGGCGTCGATGTCGGTCGCGACGATTCGGAGCATGAAGTCGGTCTGGCCCATGAGAACATAGGCATCGAGCACTTCGGGGAAGGAGCGGATCGCTGCGCTGAACTCGTCGAGATTGGTGCGGCCGTGCGCGTTCAGCCGAACCTGGGCGAAGATATGGGCGTTGAGCCCTATCTTGCGCCGATCGATCACGGCGACGCGCGCGCGGATCACGCCCTCGCGCTCGAGCCGATCGATCCGGCGCCAGCACGGTGAGGCGGAGAGCCCCACCTTGGCGGCGATCTCCGCCGTCGTCTGGCTGGCGTCTCGCTGCACTTCGCGGATGATCCTGCGCTCGTATCGGTCCAACTCGATCATTTCATTCCCAAACTCCAAGGTTGCAGGTGATTCCTACCTCAAATAGCTCGCATCCCGCCAGCCTTAGGTGACATTGTTCGGTCCAGCCGGGCCATAAGACGCCGACCGCAAGCAGAGGTAGGCACAATGGCATTTCAGATGGATCGGGCTTCGTTTCCGGCCGACGTTCGACTCGTGCGCGACCAAGCGAGCGGGCTCGAAGCGGCGATCGTCCTGCATTCAACGACGCTCGGGCCGGCTGCGGGCGGCTGCCGCATGTGGACATATGGCGACCATGAGGCGATGGTCACCGATGCCTGCCGGCTCGCGGAGGGGATGAGTTACAAGAATGCGCTGGCCGAGCTGCCGCTGGGCGGCGGCAAGGCAGTCATCCGCCGGCCCGAGGGCAAGTTCGACCGGACCGCACTTTTCCGGGCGTTCGGGCGCGCGGTCGAAGCGCTCAAGGGCAACTATATCACTGCCGAGGATGTCGGCACGCGGGTCGACGATATGTCGGTGGTCCGCGACGAGACGCGGCACGTTGCCGGCCTCCCGCTACGCGCGGATCGATCGGGTGGCGATCCTTCGCCATGGACCGCGCGCGGCGTCTTCCTGGCGATGGAATGGGCAGCCGAGCGCAGGCTAGAGCGGCCCTTGTCCGATTGCACCGTCGCGCTCCAGGGAGTCGGCCACGTTGGCGCGGCGCTGGCCGGGATGCTGCACGCCGCGGGCGTGCGGCTGATCGTATCCGATGTCGACGGCAAGAGCGCCGCGCGCGTGGCGGTGGCCACCGGGGCGACGGTCGCGAGTGTCGGCAGCATCGTCTCGGCGCAGGCGGATATCTTCGCGCCCTGCGCCCTCGGCGGCGTGCTGAACCATGAAACGGTGGGAAAGCTCAAGGCGACGGTGGTTTGCGGCGCCGCCAACAACCAGCTGGCAGAGCCCGCAGACGGCGATCGGCTGGCCGATCGCAACATTCTCTATGCGCCCGATTATGTCGTGAATGCCGGCGGGATCATCAACGTGGCGGCGGAGTATCTGGGCTGGCCGCAGACCGAGGCGGCGGCACGCGTCGAAGAAACCGCGGCTCGGCTGGCGCGCGTTTTCGACCATGCCGCCCGATCGGGGCTCGCCCCGCACGCCGCAGCCGATCGGCTGGCGCGGGAGACGATCGCCGCGGGTCGCACCGCCCGGCGCGCCGCGGCGTGATCGCGCGATGCGTCTTGCCATCAAGGGCGCGGCCTCGCCTGAATTCGCGCTTCGCGTGCTCAACCTCTTGGCGCAGCAGGACGTGACCGTCGAGCGAGCGCTGATCGAACTGGTCGGCGATCGCTATCGGCTATCGCTGGATACGGCGGCAGCCGCCCGCGACGACCTGATCGTCGAGAAGATCGGCGCGATGATCCTCGTCCACCATGTCGAGCGGCTGGACGTCGTCGCCTGAACGCCGTCAGGCGGCGGCGTCGCCGTGCAGGCTCATCAGCGAATCCATCAGGCCCTCGTCGGCGCTCGAGCATACGCCGAGCACCAGCGCCTCTTCGCAGCCATCGGCGACGACATAGGCATGGCCCATCGACGAATCGAGATAGATGGTCTCGCCGGGGCCGAGCACCACCGGATCGTAGAATTCGGTGTGCACTTCGATCCGGCCTTCGATGACGTAGATGAATTCCTCGCCCTGGTGACGGACGAGGTCGCCGAACTCGCGGGCGCTGTGTGCGCGAATGCGCGTGATCAGCGGGATCATTCGTTTGCGGCGCAAATCGGTGCAGAGATAGTTGTAGTCGTAGTTCGGCGTGGTGACCCGCACCGCCTGGTCCATCGTGCCCACGCTGCGCCGCCCGGTGACGCGCACGACATTGTCGTCGGTCCCCTCGGCGAAAAGGTCCGACATGCGGATGTTCAACCGCTGGCTGAGCTGCTGGAGCTTGTCATAGGTCAGCGTCAGCCGATCATGCTCGACCTTTGACAAGGTCGATACCGGGATGCCGGATTTCTCGCTCATCTGCTTGAGCGTCCAGCCATGGCGAGCACGGATGCCACGCAGCACTGCGCCCAGTGTCGGAGGGGAAGAGCCTTTCGCGATCAAAGCAGCCGTTCCCTATTTGACAATTTTCCAATCAGGATCATTATGTCCCTATCGGGTTAAACCAATGACCATTGATAGGGATTCGCGCGACGGGCTGCAACCGTCTGCGCTGATGTAGAAAAGGGGCAAGCGATGCGTTCGATCCGCAAGCTGATGATTGGGCTGACGGCACTGCTGGCGCTGCCGTTGTCGGTGCAGCTCCTCGCGCAGGGACCTGCCCCGCAGCTTCCCTCGGGCGAGGCCGTCCGTGGCGCCGCCGCACCGCCCGTCGGGCAGGCGACGGGCGCGACGCCGCCGCTCGACGCCAAGGATGTCGAAGCCTGGCTTGACGGGTTCATGCCCTATTCGCTGGAGCGCGGCCGGATCGCCGGCGCGATCGTGGTCGTGGTGCGCGGCAACGGCACCGTGTTGCAGAAGGGCTATGGCTATGCCGATCTCGCCTCGCGCAAGCCGGTGTCTCCAGACGCCACGCTGTTCCGCCCTGGATCGATCTCCAAGTTGTTCACCTGGACCGCCGTCATGCAGCAGGTCGAGGCCGGCAAGATCGGGCTCGACCAAGACGTCAACGCCTATCTCGATTTCAAGATTCCGCCGTTCGATGGCAAGCCGATCACGATGCGCCATATCATGACGCACACAGCCGGATTCGAGGAATCGGTCCGCCACCTGATCAGCGCCGATCCCAAGCGCGCGCTGCCGCTCAAGCAGTTGATGCCGTTGGCGCTTCCCCAGCGCGTGTTCGCGCCGGGGACGACGCCCGCTTATTCCAATTATGCGACGGCTTTGGCGGGCTATATCGTCGAGCGGGTGAGCGGCGTGCCGTTTGACGACTATATCGAAAGGCGCGTCTTCGCCCCGATCGGTATGGCGCGGTCGAGTTTTCGCCAGCCTCTCCCCGATGCGCTCAAGCCGCTAATGTCGACCGGCTATGCCGACGTGACCCAGAAGGGCAAGCCGTTCGAGATCGTCATTCCGGCGCCCGCCGGCAGCCTGTCCTCGACAGGCGCGGACATGGGCAAGTTCATGATGGCGCATCTCAACAACGATGGCACGCTGCTCAAGCCCGAGACGATGCGGGCAATGCACGACTATCGCGCACCCGGCGTGGGTCCGCTCAATACGATGGCGCTCGGCTTCTACGAGCAATGGGTCAACGGCCAGCGCGCGATCTCGCACGGTGGCGATACCGAGTGGTTTCACAGCGATCTGTGGCTGTTCCCCGAATCGGATATCGGCCTCTACATCTCGATGAACAGCGCGGGCGTCGACGGTGCGGCGCATGCGATCCGCAGCGCGCTGTTCCACAAGTTCGCCGATCGCTACCTGCCGCGCGAGGAAAAGTTCGGTCGCGTCGATGACGCGACCGCGCGGGAACATGCCGCGCTCATGGCCGGCAACTATGTCAGCAGCCGCGGCTCGTTCACCAACTTCCTGAGCGTGCTCAACCTGCTCGGCCAGGCGTCCGTCACGGTCGACGAGGACGGGAAGATCGCCTTTCCGGCGCTCGACGGCCTGAGCGCAGCGGCGCGAGACTGGGTGGAGATCGCGCCGTTCGTGTGGCGCGACACCAATACCGGTGAGCGGCTTGCGGCGGAGGTCAAGGACGGCAAGGTCGTGCGCTTCAGCATCGACATCGGATCGCCTTTCATGGTGTTCGAGCCGGCGCCGTTCGGGCTGAACACCGTTTGGCTGATGCCGGCTTTGCTCGCGGCACTTGGTCTCGTGCTGCTGGCGGCGCTCGCCTGGCCGGTCCGCGCGCTCGTGCGGCGCAGCTATGGGCAGAAGCTGGCGCTGGAGGGACGGTCGCGACTTGCCTATCGGCTGTCGCGCGGCTTTGCCTGGGCGGTGCTTGCGGCCGTAGCCGGCTGGATGGGGCTGATTTCGGCCTTCTCGGCGGATATCGGTGCGATCGGCGGACCGCTCGACTGGCTGATCCAATTGCTGCGGGTGCTGACTCCGGTCGCCACGATCGGGCTGGTCGCGTCGAGCGGATGGCTGCTCTGGCTCACCTTCAAGGACCGGCGCCGCTGGACGGCCAAGCTGGGCGCGACGCTCCTGCTACTCGCCGGGCTGCTCTTGCTCTGGGTCGTTCTGGCTACGCATCTCTATGGCTTCGGCATGGTCTATTGACGATGCGGGGTGCGAAGCGGCTGACGCTCAGCCTGACGATCGAGCGCTTTCCTTATCACAAGCCGTTTCGCATCTCGGGCCACGTCTTCGCCGAGACCGCGGTGCTCGTCGCCGAAATCTCCGACGGCGAGCATCGCGGCCGCGGCGAGGGTGCCGGGGTCTATTATCTCGGCGACGATGCCGCCCACATGCTAGCCGAGGCCGAGCGAGTGCGCGGGCCGATCGAAGCCGGGGCAACGCGCGCGGAGCTGCAGGCGCTGCTGCCCCCCGGCGGCGCGCGCAACGCGCTCGACTGTGCATATTGGGAGCTGGAGGCGCAGCAGACGGGCAAGCCGGTATGGCAGCTCGCCGGGCTCGATCGGGCCCGCCCGCTGCGCTCAACGCTCACGCTCGGGGCGGACACGCCCGAGGCAATGGCCGCCGGCGCGCTGGCGATTGACCCCGAGGCGCCGCTCAAGCTGAAACTCACCGGTGAGCTTGGCGAGGACAGCGCCCGGCTCGCGGCGGTGCGCATGGCGCGGCCCGACGCGTGGATCGGTGTCGATGCGAACCAGGGCTATGCAATCGAAACGTTGCGGTTGCTGCTTCCAGTGCTGGTCGCCAATGGGATCGCCTTGCTCGAACAGCCTCTCGCGCGCGGACGAGAAAGCGATCTCGACGGGCTCAAACGTCCGATGCCTTTCGCTGCCGATGAAAGCGCGGTCTCGCTCGCCGACACGACGGGGCTCGTCGGCCGGTTCGACGTGGTGAACATCAAGCTCGACAAATGTGGCGGGCTTACCGAAGGGCTTGCGATTGCCGGGCGAGCGCGCCAGCTCGGGCTCGAGGTGATGGTCGGCAATATGATGGGAAGCAGCCTGTCGATGGCGCCTGCTTACCTGCTCGGCCAATTATGCGACGTCGTCGATCTCGATGGGCCGACTTTTCTGGCACAAGATCGCACCCCCGGCGTGGTCTATCGCCACGGCCAGATCCTCTGTCCCGACGGCGTCTGGGGCGATTAGTTCTCCGATGGGGTTGACAGTTCTCCAATCAGGACAAATAGTCTCGTAATCGAAAATGTAACAATGCGGGTATGGAGCGAGTCGCTCCGATCGACGCGTCACGCGGCAAACGCGGGCGTGGCGGACCCACAAATCTGTCAGCCGCTGGCGTGCCGGCATATCCTGGGGAAGATGGAATGAAGCAGGCACTCTGGATCGCATGCAGCACCCTTGCCCTCGCCGCGCCGCCCGCTTTCGCCCAGGATGCATCTGCGGGGCAAGACGAGAGCCAGATCGTCGTCACCGCGCAGAAGCGCGAACAGGTGCTGATCGACGTCCCCCAGTCGGTGTCGGTGGTGAGCGGAGCGACCCTGGAGCGGCAGCAGGCGGTCACGTTCCAGGACTATGCGAAACTGATCCCGGGGCTCCAGCTTGAGCAGAGCAATCCTGGCGAAGCGCGCATCGTATTGCGCGGGATCAACACCGGCGGCGTGGCCTCGACCGTGTCGACCTATATCGACGAAACCCCGTTCGGATCCTCGAGCGGGCAGAATAACGGCGCGATCCTGGCCGGAGAGTTCGACACGTTCGACGTTGCCCGGATCGAAGTGCTGCGGGGCCCCCAGGGCACGCTCTATGGCGCGAGCTCGCTGGGCGGGGTGGTCAAGTTCGTGACCAATGCCCCACAGACCGAGAGCATCGAGGCGCGCGCGCGCGGCACGGTGGAGACCACCGAGGGCGGCGAGCTCTCCTATATGGGCCAGGCGATGGTGAACCTGCCGGTCTCCGACAAGATCGCGATCCGGGGATCGGGCTTCTATCGCTCCTATGGCGGCTACATCGACTCGATCGGCACCGCCGGTTCGGACGTGGCGGAGAATATCAACGGCTCAAAAAGCTATGGCGGCCGCCTCTCGGCTCTGCTCACGCCGAGCGAGGCGCTGACCGTCAGGCTGAGCGCCGTACTGCAGGATTTCGACAGCGACGCCGCCAGCGTGGTGGATGTCGATGCCGCGACGCTCGCGCCGCTGTATGGCGGCCTCACCCAATCGCAATATGTGCCCGAATTCACGAAGGTCAAATATCGGCTCTACAACGGCACCATCAATCTCGATCTGGGCGCGGCCGAGCTGCTCTCCTCGACCAGCTATGCGATCCAGGACGTGACGCTGCGCGACGATCTGACCACGGCCTACGGCGCTGCGCTGGGTGTACCGAGCGATATCGGCATGGCGCAGATGACCAACCTGACCAAATGGACGCAGGAGCTGCGGCTGCAGTCCCCGACCAGCGACAGCTTCGAATGGCTGCTCGGCGGCTATTACACGCACGAGAAGGGTGGCATCTTCCAGCGTATCGACTTGTTCACGCCCGGCACGCTGACGATCGATCCGGCAATGCCGCAGGTCGCCGATATCTTCACGACTTCGACCTATGAGGAATATGCGGCCTTCGCCAACGCAACGCTGCACTTCGGGCCGCGCTTCGATATAACGGTCGGCGGCCGGTACAGTCACAATTCGCAATATGCCGATCAGGGCGGGACCGGGCTGCTCGCCCCGCCGGCGCTCGAATCCGAATCGTCCGAAGACGTGTTCACCTGGTCCGGTGCCGCCAAGTATAAGCTTTCGCAGAATGCCGCTTTGTATGCGCGCGTTGCCAAGGGCTTCCGCCCGGGCGGGCCGAACCTGCTGCCGCCCGGCGTGCCGGCGG
The DNA here is from genome assembly GCF_026167525.1 of Sphingomonas sp. M1-B02. NCBI lineage: Bacteria > Pseudomonadati > Pseudomonadota > Alphaproteobacteria > Sphingomonadales > Sphingomonadaceae > Sphingomonas > Sphingomonas sp. M1-B02. Next base: position 2,634,713 of record NZ_CP110679.1, read on the forward strand.
GCACCCCCTTGTCCTACAAGTCCGATTCGCTGATCAGCTACGAAGTCGGCGTGAAGGCCGAGACCGCCGACAACAGCTTCTCGATCGATGCCGCAGCCTTCCGCATCAATTGGACCGACATCCAGCTGTTCACTGTCATCAACGGCTTCGGACTCAACGCGAACGGCGGCAAGGCCAAGAGCGAGGGGTTCGAATTCACCGCGACGGCGCGGCCGACTCGCGGTTTCGTCGTGTCGCTCAACGGCGCCTACACCCGGGCACGGCTCACCAACGATACCGATCCGAACGTGGGTGGACTGGCGGGCGATACGCTGCCCTTCACGCCGGAGTTCAACTGGAACGCGAATGCCGATTACAGCTGGAACGTCGGCGGCGAGACCGAGGCGTTCGTCGGCGCATCGCTCCGCTCGCTTTCGAAGCAGCGCGCCAATTTCGATGCGGGCTTCGGCGCGGCCTATGGGCTCGACCGGCCGACCGTGCCGGCCTACGAAGTCATCGATCTGCGCGCGGGGCTCGATTTTGGCCGCTTCACGGTCGATATCTTCGCCAAGAACCTGGCCAATGCCCGCGGCGTGACCGATGTCTCAACGGGCGGCGGCCTTCCGGTGGCTCCCAATGGCGCGATCACCACCGGTATCGTGCGGCCCCGCACCTTCGGCATCACGCTCGGCGCGGGCCTCTGATCGGCATGGCATCTTCGAGTGTGACCGCGGCTCCTCACGCGAGTGAGGGTATGCCGACCATTCTGCCGCAGCCCTATCTCTTGTTCCTCGGCGACACCACCGAAGCGGGCTTCGCCAAGACCGCGCTCGGCCTGGTCGATTGGGCGGGTGACCGCTGCGTGGGGGAGCTGGCGGTGGCGGGCTGCACCGTCACCACCGGCCTGCCGCGCATGTCGCCCGCGCAGGCCAGGGCGGCGGGGGCGCAATCGCTGGTGATCGGCGTCGCCAATCAGGGCGGGGTGATCGGCGATAGCTGGATCGCAGCGCTGGTCGAGGCGATGGAAGCGGGCCTCGACCTGATCAGCGGACTGCACATGCGGCTGGCCGCGGTTTCGGCGCTGGCCGAAGCGGCTCAGCGCACCGGGCGCCGGCTGATCGACATCCGCACCCCGCCTCCCTCGATCCCGGTCGCGACGGGCCGCAAGCGGAGCGGCAACCGCCTGCTGACCGTGGGCACCGATTGCGCGCTCGGCAAGAAATATACCGCGCTGGCGCTGCACCGCGCCTTCGTGGCCCGCGGCGTGGATGCCGATTTCCGCGCCACCGGTCAGACTGGGATCATGATCGCCGGCGGCGGCATCCCGATGGACGCGGTGGTCTCCGATTTCGAGGCAGGCGCCGCGGAGATGCTCAGCCCGGATGCCGAGCCCCGGCATTGGGACGTGATCGAGGGACAGGGATCGATCTATCACCCCGCTTATGCCGCGGTTTCGCTGGGGCTGCTCCACGGCAGCCAGCCCGACGTGTTCGTCGTCTGCCACGATCCGGCGCGCACCCATGTGCTCGGGCTCGACGGCTTTGCCTTGCCATCGATCGAGGAGGTCATCGATCTCACCGTCCACCTCGGCAGCCGCACCAATCGGGCGATCCGCTGTGGCGGGGTCAGCTTCAACACCGGTCGCTATGGCGAGGAGACCGCCGAGGCGTTGATGTCCGCGGAAAGCGACCGGCTCGGCCTGCCCGTCGCCGATCCGATTCGCGGCGGCGCCGCGTTCGACGCGCTGGTCGCGAACTGCCTCGCATGATCGCCGGCGAACCGGGCAGGGCAAGCTGGTTCCAGCGCTTCCTGTTGCCCGGCTTCGCGCTGAAGGCCGTGATCATCGGCGGCGGTTACGCCACCGGACGCGAGCTTGCCGAATATTTCGTCCCCGCCGGCCCGTGGGGCGGGCTGGCGGCGATGCTGCTGGCGATGGCGATCTGGAGCCTCGTAGCGGCGCTGACCTTCGCGCTCGCCCGGGCGATGCATGCTTATGATTATCGCAGCTTCTTCGAAGGCTTGCTCGGTCCCGGCTGGATCGCCTTCGAGATCGCCTATCTGATCTTCGTGATCCTCATCCTCGCCGTGTTCGGCGCCGCGGCGGGGGCGATCGGCGCGGCCACCTTCGGCTGGCCAGAGGCGGTCGGGTCGATCCTGCTCGCCGCAGGGATCATCGTCACCACCGCGCTCGGCACCAGTGCCGTCGAGCAATTGTTCAAATATGTCTCGATCCTGCTTTACGCCGTCTACGCCCTGTTCCTGGTGCTGGCGCTGGTCAGCTTCGGCGGGCTGATCGGGCGGGGTTTCGCCGCCGCGCCGCCGCCCTCGGGCGACTGGATCGCGGGCGGGCTGACCTATGCCAGCTACAATATCGTCGGCGCGGTGGTGATCCTGCCGATGCTGCGCCACCTCACCAGCCGCCGCGATGCCGTGGTCGCCGGATTGATCGCCGGCCCGCTGGCAATGCTCCCGGCGATCCTCTTCTTCGTCGCGATGATGGCCTTTTATCCGGCGATCGGCAGCGAGGTCCTGCCCTCCGATTTCCTGCTGCGGGCGATGAACATTCCCGCCTTCCACTTGCTCTTCCAGCTGATGATCTTCGGCGCCCTGCTCGAAAGCGGCGTCGGCGCGGTCCATGCCGTCAACGAGCGCATTTCGGGCGCAGTCGAGGCCCGCGGACGCCCGCCGCTCGGCACCCGGGCGCGCGGGGCGATCGGCGCGCTGATCCTCGCCGGCTGCATGTTCGTGGCGGCGCGGATCGGGCTGATCGACCTCATCGCCAGCGGCTATCGCTTCCTCGCCTGGATGTTCTTGATCGTCTATCTCGCGCCGCTGCTGACGCTTGGCGTCTGGCGGCTGCTGCGCACCCCCGAACCACCGCTGGAGCCGTTGCCATGAAGCCGATCCGCATGCTCGCTCTGGGGCTGATGCTCGCCGTCGCGACGCCCGCCGCCGCCGATCCCCCGTCCGATCTAGCTGCCCGCGTCGAGGCGCTGCGCAAGCAGATCGGTGCCACCGGTGTCTCGATCGCGATCGTCGAGAACGGCAAGACCACGCTGGCGCGGGGCTGGGGCGAGCGCAAGCTTGGCGACAAGGCCAAGGTCGACGAACGGACGATCTTCCAGACCGGCTCGACCGGCAAGGCGATGACCGCCGCCGCGCTCGCGATCCTCGTCGACGAAGGCAAGATCGCCTGGGACGATCCGGTGATCAAGCACATCCCCTGGTTCCGCATGTACGATGCCTGGGTGACGCGCGAGATGACGGTGCGCGACCTGCTCGTCCACCGCAGCGGCCTCGGCCTCGGCCAGGGCGATCTTATGTTCGTGCCGCGCACCCATCTCACCCGCAAGCAGACCGTCGAGCGCATCGCCTTCCTCAAGCCCAGGACCAGCTTTCGGTCCTCCTACGCCTATGACAATGTCCTCTACGCCGTCGCCGGCCAGCTGATTGAGGAAGTCACCGGCAAGAGCTGGGAAGTCTTCATCCGCGAACGGCTGCTGCGCCCCGGCGGCATGACCGACGCCACCAGCGACAGCGAAGACCGTTTCCGCATCGCCAACCGCTCGCATCCGCATGCCCGCCTCTCGGGCGCGCTGCGCGGCCTCGGCCCGCAGCAAGTGCTCGACGAGCGCGACGAGCTCGGCCGCAACGGCGCCCCCGCCGGCGGCCTCGCGCTCAGCGCCAACGACATGGCGGCGTGGCTCAAGATCCAGCTCGCGTATGGCGCGCTCCCCGACGGCAAACGCCTGTTCAGCAAGAAGCAGGCGCTCGAGATGTGGAACCCGGTGGTGACAATGCCGATCACTCCGCTGCCCCCGTCGCTCTTGCCCGCCATGCCCACTTACCAGGCCTATGCGCTCGGCTGGCAGGTCCAGGATTATCGCGGCCACCGCATCGTCGCGCATAGCGGCGGCGTGTTCGGATCGATCACCCGCGTCGTGATCGTCCCCGACAAAAACATCGCCTTCGCGATCATGATGAATTCCGAGGACAGCGGCATGCTGCTCGGCCTCTATTACATGCTGCTAGATCACTATCTCGGCGTGTCCGACCGCGACTGGACCAAGAACTGGCAGGATTGGTACGAACAGCGCCTCGAAGGCGGCCGCGCCTTCCTCGCTCAGGCCAAGGCCGCGCCCGCCAAAATCGGCCCCTCGCTCGATCTCGCGCGCTACGCCGGCCGCTATCGCGATCCCTGGTATGGCGACGTCGTCGTCGCCTCGACTCCGCAGGGCCTGACCATCGACTTTACTTCGACTCCGCGGATGCAGGGCCGGCTCAAGCACTGGCAATATGACAGCTTCGTCATGGACTTTGACGACAAGGCGATCGAACCCGCTTACGTCACCTTCGCGCTCGACGCCGACGGCAAGATCGCCGGCGTGACCATGAAAGCAACGAGCCCCATTGCCGATTTCAGCTGGGATTATCACGATCTCGACCTCAAGCCGGTGGTAGACGCAAAGTGAAGCCGCTCGCCATCGCCCTCGCAGCGCTGACGCTGTCCGGCGGCGTCACCACCGGCGCCGCCGAGGATCCCGCCGCGCTCCACAAGCGCCTCCTTACCCTGGACACCCATCTCGACACTCCGCTCCACTTCGGCCGCGAGGGCTGGCGCTTCGACGCCCGCCATAGCCCCGCCGACGATATCTCGCAGGTCGATCTCGGCCGGATGCGGGAAGGCGCGCTCGATGGCGGCTTCTTCGTCATCTATACCGATCAGGGCCCGCTCAGCGCCCAGGGCTATGCCGACGCGCTCGCCTTCGCCCGCACGCGCTCGGACCTGATCGACCGCACGATCGCCGCCTATCCCAAGCAGATCGCCCCGGCGCTGACGGCGGCAGACGCGCGGCGGCTGGACGGCGAGGGCAAGCTGTTCGCCTTCAAGTCGATCGAGAACAGCTACCCCCTCGGTGAAGACCTGTCTCTGCTCGCCGAATTCTACGCAAAGGGCGTCCGCCTCGCCGGCCCCGTCCACGGCAAGAACAACCAGTTCGCCGATTCCGCCACCGACGCCCCGCGCTGGAACGGCCTCAGCCCGCTCGGCCGTTTATGGGTCGCCGAGATGAACCGCCTCGGCATGGTCATCGACGCGAGCCATGCCTCCGACGCCGCGTTCGATCAAATGCTCGAACTCTCGAAATACCCGATCCTCCTCTCGCATTCGAGCCTGCGCTCGGCCTATGACCATCCCCGGAATCTCGACGAGGACCGGCTGCGCAAGCTTGCCGTCAAAGGCGGGGCGATGTGCATCTCGACCATCTATCTGTCCGAGATGAACCTCACCGCCGAGCGCGCCGAGCTGTTCGGCAGATACGAGCAGATCGGCACCCTCTCTCCGGCCGATCAGGCCGACCTCACGCGCCGCTGGAACGCGCTCAACACCCGCGAAAAGATGTGGAACGCCGATTTCGAAAAAGTCATGGCGATGCTGCTGCGGGCGATCGAGGTGGCGGGCATCGACCATGTCTGCGTCGGCGCCGATTGGGACGGCGGCGGCGGCGTCGATGGGATCGAGGACATCACCGCACTCCCCAAGATCACCGCCCGCCTCAAGGCGGCGGGCTATGGCGACGCCGAAATCGAGAAGATCTGGAGCGGCAACGTGCTCCGTATCCTCGGCCGACAAAAGGGATAACCTTCGCGAGCTGCGCTCGCGCCGGACATCAGTCGCAACCGTCGGGGTCAGACGACTTGACGAACCTCGAAGCTTCCGGCGGGCGCCGGCTGCAGCAGCCGTTCGGGGCTCGCCTGAGGATCGAGCCATTCGGCCCAGTCGGCACGCTCGAGGACAACGATCTGGCGATCATGATAGGGTAATATGTCGGGGCCGGGCGAGGTGGTAAGCATTGTATAGGCCTCGCCCACCTGCGGATCGGCACGCCATAGCCCGGCGATGCAAAACCAGGGTTCGGTACGCTTGGTGAACAGCCATTTCTGCTTGCGCTTGGGCTTCTTGCCTTCGGCATCGAGCGGGGCTTCGGTAAATTCGTAGAAGCCGTCGGCAACTATCAGGCAGCGCCCGGTCTTGAAGCGGCGCCCTTCGGAGCGGAAATTATAGACCGGTTTGCCGTGCGCACCTGGCCAGCTCCAGCGGCGCATCACCAGCTCCGCGCCACCCCCGGGCGCCGCCCGGACGATGGCGTTGCGATCGGTGATGCGGATGCTGTCGAGCGGCTCAAAATTGGGCATCCCTTCCGGGAAGTGAATGGGAATGCGCAGATCGTTGAAATCGTTGCGCAACAGCCCGAGCGCGATGCGGCGCGCTTGTTCGTTGCACATCGCCCGCTTCCCTCAGCCCGCAACGACGGTTTGTTCGATCACGCCGAAGATCGGATGGTGGCGCTCGTCCTCGGCCCAAATTCGAACGGTGTCGCCCGCCTTCAGGAAGGGAGTCTCGGCCTTGCCGCCGCGGATCGTCTCGATCGTGCGGACCTCGGCGATGCAGCTGTAGCCGACCCCACCGTCTGCGACAGGCTTACCCGGGCCGCCATCGGCGTCGCGATTGGAAACCGTGCCAGAGCCGATGATCGTGCCTGCGCCCAGCTTGCGCGTCTTGGCGGCATGCGCGATCAGCGTGCCGAAATCGAAAGTCATGTCCTCGCCTGCCTCGGCGCGGCCGAAAGGCTGGCCGTTCAAGTCGACCATCAGCTTGCGATGGAGCTTGCCGTCCTGCCACCAATCGCCGAGCGCATCGGGGGTGACGAAGACCGGCGAAAAGGCGCTGGCGGGCTTCGACTGGAAGAAGCCGAAACCCTTGGCGAGCTCGCCAGGGATCAGGTTGCGCAGGCTTACATCGTTGGTGAGACCAACCAGGCGCACTGCCGCGAGCGCTTCCTCGCGGCTGGCGCCGAGCGGCACGTCGCCCGTCACCACCACGACCTCGGCTTCGAGATCGCAGCCCCAGCTTTCGTCGGCGAGCGGGATTTCGTCCCGGGGGCCCAGGAAGCCGTCCGATCCGCCCTGATACATCAGCGGATCGTGCCAGAAGCTGTCGGGCATTTCGGCGTTGCGCGCCTGCCGAACGAGCGCGACATGGTTCACATAAGCGGATCCGTCGGCCCACTGGAATGCGCGCGGCAGCGGCGCGGCGGCAAGGCGCTCGTGGAAGCGCTCGCGCGGGATCGTCTCATGTTCGAGATCGGTGGCGAGATTTCGAAGATCGGGGAGGACGCGATCCCAATCGTCCAGCGCGGCCTGCAGCGTCGGCGCGATCATGGCGGCGCTCGCATACCAGGCAAGGTCGTTCGAGACGACCACGAGTTTTCCGTCACGTCCATATTTCAGGCTGGCCAATTTCATTCGTATCTCCTCTTCTCCCCAGCATAGCCGGCTGCGGGGCCAAGTCGAGCAGTTGACTCCGAGGCCCGGGATCAGCATCGCAACGACATGCTGTCGGGCCTTCGCTTCTTGGACCATGGCGGCGAGATGGCCGCACGCATCCGGGAAGCGGACTGGGAGGGATCACCGCTAGGGCGGCCCGAAGAGTGGCCGCCAGCGCTTAAGTTCGCGCTCGACATGGCGCTCGCGGCGACCTTCCCGACCGCAATCTATTGGGGCCCGGATTTCCGCTTGCTCTACAACGATGCGTGGGCGCCGATTCCCGCCGAACGCCACCCCTGGGCGCTGGGTCGTCCGGGTGGCGAAGTATGGGCGGATATCTGGGACGTCGTCGGGCCCCAGATCGCGCAGGTCGTCGCCAGTGGCGAAGGGTTTGCGATTTTCGACCAGTATCTTCCGATGGAGCGCGACGGCCGGCCGCACGACACTTGGTGGAACTACAGCTTCACACCCATCCGGGACGAGGATGGGGAGGTCGTGGGCGTCCTCAACCAGGGTAATGAGACGACGCGCTCGGTGTTGGCCGAACAGGCGCGTCTGGCGGAGGTGGGGCGGCTGCGCGAGCTGATGCAGCAGGCGCCGGGCGCCGTCGCGTTGCTCCATGGGCCGGAGCACCGTTTCGATATCGCCAACGCCGCTTATGTCGAGCTGGTGGGAGGGCGCGACGTGCTCGGGCAGCCGCTCGCCGAGGCGCTGCCAGAAGTTGTCGGCCAGGGTTTCATCGATCTGCTCGACAGCGTTTTTGCAAGCGGCGAGCCCTATCGCGCCACGGGGATGCAGATCGCGCTCCAACGCGAGGCGGGCGCCGCGCCCGAGATGCGGCTGCTCGACTTCGTCTATCAGCCGATCAAGGACGCCAACGGGAATACCACCGACATCTTCGTCGAGGCCAATGACGTCACCGAGCGCGAACAGGCGCAGGAGGCGCTGCGGGTCAGCGAAGAGCGGCTGCAGCTGGCGCTCGATTCGTCGATCGGGGTGGGCACCTGGTTCTGGGACGTCAAGGCGAACCAGGTCAGCGCCGATGCGCGCTTCCTGCAGCTCTACGGTGTCCGGGAGATCGGCGCCGGCCAAAGCGCGCCGATCGAATCCTTTTTTCGCAATATCCATCCTGACGATCTGCCGCGCGTGCAGGCCGGTATCGCCAGGGCACTGACGCATGGCGGCAGTTTCCACGACGAATATCGCCTCGTTCAGCCCGACGGCGCGATAAGCTGGGTCAGCGCGCAGGGGCGCTGTACGCTCGACGAGGACGGAGAGGCGGTCCGATTCCCCGGCGTCAGCTTCGATATCACCGAGCGCAAGCACGCCGAGGATGCCGCACGTGCCGCTGCGGAAGAGTTGCGCAAGGCCAACGAATCGCAGGCGTTCCTGTTCGCCCTCGCCGAGCGGCTGCGCGGCATCGCCTCTCCCGAAGCCGTCATCGAACATAGCGTCGAAACCCTGATCGACTGGATCGGCGCGGATCGCGCCGGTTTCTATCGCGTCGACGGGGACGCGCTCGACTTCGGCGCATCGGTCGCGCGTGGTGCGTTGGCGCCCTTGAGCGGCAATATACCGCTGTCCAGCGCGGGTGCGAGCGCGCTCGCTTCCTATCGCGCCGGGCGTACCGTGATCCTCTCCGATACGGCCGCGGGTACCGATCTGGCTGACAGCGACATCCCGTCGCGCGCGGCGTCGGCAATCGGCGTGCCGCTGCTGCGCGGCGGCGAGTGGGTGGCGACCTTGTACGTCAACCAGGCCATGCCGAGGGCGTGGAGCGGAGAGGAAGTCGCCATCGTCGAAGCGGTGGCGGAACTGACCTGGGACGCGGTCGAACGCGCCAACGCCGTCGTCAGGCTGCGCGAAAGCGAGGAGAAGTTCCGCGCGATCGCCAATTCGATCGATCCGATGGTCTGGTCGACGCTTCCCGACGGCTACCATGACTATTATAATGATCGCTGGTACGAATATACCGGCGTCCCGCCCGGCACGACCGATGGCGAGGGCTGGGCCGAACTATTCCATCCCGACGATCAGGCCCGTGCATGGAAACTCTGGGGCCACTCGCTGGCGACGGGCGAACCCTATTATATCGAGTATCGCCTGCGGCATCGCACGGGCACCTATCGCTGGGTACTCGGCCGTGCGCAGCCGGTGCGCGACGCCGACGGCCGGATCACCCGCTGGTTCGGCACCTGCACCGATATCCAGGAGATCGTCGACGCCCGCGAAGTTCTGGCTCGCTCGCGCGAGCAGCTGGAGGCGGAAATCCGCGTGCGTACCCAGCGGCTGATGCAGGCTGAGGAACAACTCCGCCAGGCGCAGAAGATGGAAGCGGTGGGCCAGCTGACCGGCGGCATCGCACACGACTTCAACAACATGCTGGCAGTGGTGATCGGCGCGCTCGACTTGCTCGAGCGGCGGCTGGCCAAGGGCGAGATCGACGTCGAGCGCTATGTGATAGCCGCGAAGGACGGGGCCGGCCGCGCCGCCGCACTGACCCAGCGGCTGCTCGCTTTTTCGCGCCAGCAACCGCTTGCGCCGGTCCCGGTCGATGTGAACGAGATGATCGACGGCATGATCGAGCTTCTGGTCCGCACATTGAGCGAGGACATCACGGTCGAGACGCAGCTGCGCCAGGGAGTGGGCAGGGCGCTTGCCGATCCGAACCAGCTTGAGAATGCGATTCTCAACCTTGCGGTCAACGCGCGCGATGCAATGCCGGGGGGCGGCACGCTGGTGATCGCGACTGCCGCTGTCACGCTTGCGGACGAGGCTGCGGGGCTGGGGCTCGAGCCTGGCGACTATGTCGAGATTTCGGTGGCGGACGGCGGGGTGGGGATGCCGCCCGACGTGGTCGCGCGCGCCTTCGATCCGTTCTTCACGACCAAGGGGGTGGGCAAGGGTACCGGACTGGGACTGAGCCAGGTCTTCGGCTTCGTGCGCCAATCGGGCGGGACGGTGCGGATTGACACCAGCGAGGGGACGGGCACCGACGTCCGCCTTTATCTGCCTGGTTATCAAGGTCCGGCGCCGGAGACGGTCGAGGCGAACGCCGCCGGAATGATGAATGCGCGGCCGGGCGAAGTGGTGATGGTGGTCGAGGATGAGGAGCGCGTGCGCACCTTTTCGGTCGAGGCGCTTCGCGAACTGGGATATCAGGTGGTCGACGCGCGCGACGCGCGCGAGGCGCTGCGCCTGATCGAGCGCGGGCAGCAAGTCTCCCTGCTCTTCACCGACGTGGTGATGCCCGAGATCAACGGGCGCGAGCTGGCGAAGCGGGCGCAGGCGATGCTCCCCGAGCTCAAGGTCTTGCTGACCAGCGGCTATACGCCCGAAGTGGCGGGAGACGATCAATCGATCCTCACCAAGCCGTTCGACCTGCGCCAGCTGGCGGCCCGGGTGCGCGCCGCGCTGGACGGCTGAGCCGGAGCGCTTTAGGGCGCCCCCGAAAGGAACTCGACTTTGGCGAATGTCGCAGTGATCGGCGCCCAATGGGGCGATGAAGGCAAGGGCAAGATCGTCGACTGGCTGGCGGAGCGCGCCGACCTGGTCGTGCGCTTCCAGGGCGGGCACAATGCCGGGCATACGCTCGTCGTCGGCGACAAGGTCTACAAGCTGTCGCTGCTGCCCTCGGGGCTGGTGCGCGGGACGCTGTCGCTGATCGGCAATGGCGTCGTCTTCGATCCCTGGCATTTCCGCGACGAGGTCGAGAAATTGCGCGGCCAGGGCGTCGCGATCACCCCCGACAATCTCCAGGTCGCCGAGACTGCGCCCTTGATCCTGCCCTTCCACCGCGATCTCGACGCGTTGCGCGAGGATGCCAGCGGCGCCGGCAAGATCGGCACCACCCGCCGCGGCATCGGCCCGGCTTATGAAGACAAGGTCGGCCGCCGCGCGATCCGGGTGTGCGATCTGGCGCATCTCGACGATCTCGACGCCCAGCTCGATCGCCTGTGCGCGCACCACGATGCGCTGCGCGCCGGTTTCGGCGAGCCGCCGATCGACCGCGCGGCGCTGATCGAAGAGCTGCGCGAGATCGCCGGGGTGGTGCTGCCCTTCGCGGCGCCCGTCTGGCTGACGCTCAAGCAGGCCAAGGAACGCGGGCGGCGGATCCTGTTCGAGGGCGCGCAGGGCGTGCTGCTCGACGTCGATCACGGCACCTATCCGTTCGTGACCTCGTCCAACACGGTGAGCGGCACCGCCTCTTCCGGCTCGGGGCTCGGGCCGGGATCGGTCGGCTTCGTGCTCGGCATCGTCAAGGCCTATACCACCCGCGTCGGCTCCGGGCCGTTCCCCACCGAGCAAGACAATGAAATCGGCGAATTGCTCGGCACCAAGGGCAAGGAATTCGGCGTCGTCACCGGGCGCAAGCGGCGCTGCGGCTGGTTCGACGCGGTGCTGGTGCGCCAGGCGGCGGCAGTCAGCGGCATTACCGGCATCGCGCTGACCAAGCTCGACATCCTCGACGGGATGGACACGATCCGGATCTGCACCGGCTACAAGGTCGGCGACAAGCACTATGATTATCTGCCGCCGAGCCCGCAGGACCAGGCCCGCGTCGAGCCGATCTACGAAGATATCGAGGGCTGGCAGGATTCGACCGCGGGGGCGCGCAGCTGGGCGCAGCTGCCGGCGGCGGCGATCAAATATATCCGGCGGATCGAGGAATTGATCCAGTGCCCGGTGGCGTTGGTCTCGACCAGCCCGGACCGCGACGACACGATTTTGGTGCGGGACCCCTTCTCGGACTGATTCGGGGATTGGGCTCCGCTTAGCTTCCCACTTTTCGCGTGTTTTGTGAAACTTCGTTGCTCGAAAGCGCAAGATTAAACTGCAAAGCCGGGAAGCGGTGCAGGCGAGCGATCGGAACATAAAGGGAACGTAGCAGGTTTCGCTCCTGTAGGAAAGTTCTGCGGATCAGCCGACCTGCGCGCGGTGGAGCAACTTCTGGTCGGCCAGCACCAGGGCCACCATCGCCTCGACCACCGGCGTGCCGCGGATGCCGACGCAGGGGTCGTGGCGGCCCTTGGTCATGATCTCGGTCGCTTCACCCTCGCGGGTGATCGTCTCGACCGGCGTGAGGATCGAGCTGGTCGGCTTGAATGCGGCGCGGACGCGCAGCGGCTGGCCGGTCGAGATGCCGCCGGCGATGCCGCCGGCATGGTTGGCGAGAAATTCGGGATGGTTGGTGCCCGGGCGCATCGCATCGGCATTTTCCTCGCCCGATAAGGCCGCCGCGGCGAAGCCGTCGCCGATCTCGACGCCCTTGACGGCGTTGATCGACATGACCGCCGCCGCCAGTTCGCTGTCGAGCTTGGCATAGATGGGCGCGCCCCAGCCGGGGGGCACGCCGGTCGCCTCGCAGGCGATCACCGCGCCCAGCGACGAGCCGGCCTTGCGCGCGGCATCGACGAGGCCTTCCCAGCGCATCGCCGCGGCGGGATCGGGGCAGAAGAAGGGATTGCGGGCGATCTCGTGCGCGTCGAAATTGCCATAGTCGATCGCGTCGCCGCCGATCGCCTCGACCCAGGCGGTGATCGTCACTTCGGGGATCACCGCCCGCGCCACCGCCCCCGCCGCGACCCGCGCCGCGGTCTCGCGCGCCGAGGAGCGGCCGCCGCCGCGATAGTCACGGAAGCCATATTTCGCGTCATAGGCATAATCGGCATGGCCGGGGCGATAGGCCTTGGCGACTTCGGAATAATCCTTCGACCGCTGGTCGACATTGTCGATGTGCAGCGCGATCGGGGTGCCGGTGGTCTTGCCCTCGAACACGCCCGACAGGATGCGGACCTGGTCGGGCTCCTGGCGCTGGGTGGTGAAGCGCGACGTGCCCGGGCGACGCTTGTCGAGGAAGGGCTGAATATCGGCTTCTGAAAGCGCCAGCCCCGGCGGGCAGCCGTCGACGACCGCGCCGAGCGCGGGCCCGTGCGATTCGCCCCAGGTGGTGAAGCGGAAGACGCGACCGAAGGTGTTGAAGCTCAAGACCCCTCTCCCCTCTGGGGGAGAGGGAGGGGCCCGCTCGGCGTAGCCGAGTGGGAGGGTGAGGGCCTCAACGCAACGCCGATCGCTGCGGCCACGCCCTCGAGGTTCCGCATCACATCATCGTTGGAAAAGCGGATCACCCTGAACCCTTCATTCTCAAGCCACGCGCTGCGTTGCGTGTCATATTCCTGCTGATGCGCATGCGTATCGCCGTCAACCTCCACCGCGAGCTTCGCCTCGGCGCAATAGAAATCGACTAGGTAGGGACCGAGCCACGTCTGTTTGCGAAATTTGGCGCCGGCGACCTGGCGATTGCGCAGCGCGCTCCACAAGCGCTTCTCAGGCTCGGTGGGGTTGTGGCGCGCTTCGAGCTGGAACCTCTGCGCGGCGTATCCTGGTGGTCGCTTCATGCCCTCACCCTTCCCACCGCCTTCGGCGGCGGGCCCCTTCCCTCTCCCCCGAAGGGGAGAGGGAGTTTACGCCAACGCGATATCCGGCGCGTCCTCGGCCTTCATGCCGATGACATTGTAGCCCGCATCGACATGGTGGGTCTCGCCGGTCACGCCCGAGGCGAGATCGGAGAGCAGATACAGCCCCGCCCCGCCGACATCCTCGATCGTGACGTTGCGCTTCAAGGGCGCGTTGAGTTCGTTCCACTTCAAAATAAGCCGAAAATCGCCGATCCCCGAGGCGGCGAGCGTCTTGATCGGCCCGGCCGAGATCGCGTTGACGCGGATATTGTCGCGGCCGAGATCGACGGCGAGATACTGGACGCTGGTCTCGAGCGCGGCCTTGGCGACGCCCATGACGTTGTAATGCGGGATGACCTTCTCGGCGCCGTAATAGCTCAGCGTCAGCAGGCTGCCGCCGTTGGGCATCATCCTCGCCGCGCGCTGGCAGACAGCGACGAACGAATAGACCGAGATGTTCATCGTCATCAGGAAATTGTCGAGGCTGGTATCGACATAGCCGCCGCGCAACTCGTTCTTGTCCGAAAAACCGATGGCGTGGACGACGAAGTCGATCGTCGGCCAGCGCGCGGCGAGCGTCTCGAAACTCTTGTCGAGCTCGGCCATGTCGGACACGTCGCAATCGATCAGGAAATCGCTGCCGACCTGGGCTGCGAGCGGCCGCACGCGCTTCTCAAGCGCTTCGCCCTGATAGCTGAAGGCAAGCTCGGCACCATGTTCGGCAAGCTTCTGGGCAATGCCCCACGCCAGCGAGCGATCGTTCGCCAGCCCCATGATCAGCCCGCGCTTGCCCTGCATCAATCCCGTCACGTGCTACCGCCTTCCTGTTCGCGCGCCTCCTCTACCCCGTCGTGCGGCACTTCCGCCAGCGCTGCGTTGAGTTCGGCGCCGATAACCACGCCGAGCCCGATAATGTAGAAGAAAATCAGCGAGATCATGACGCCGGCAAGGCTGCCATAGGTCAGATCATAGCCGCCGAGCGAGGAGAGGACGAGCGGCAGCAGCGAGGTGGTGGCCATCCACCAGGCCGTGACGAACAGCGGCCCTGGCCATTTGGGGCAACCGCTCTTGCGATAGCGGCGCGGGGTCAGCGAGTAGAACAGCATGTAGAGCGCCCCGAACAAGGCAAGCGCCGGGGCAAAGCGGCCGACCGAGACCAGGGTCTGCACCTGCGTCGACAAAGGCAGCACCCGATAGACGAACTGCTCGACCGCCGTGAGGATGATCTGGAAGCTGAACGCCGCCATCGCCAGGATCACCGCGCCGACGATCAGCCCGATCGAGCCGAGCCGATAGCGCCAGAAGGGGGTGCTCGACTGGGTGCCGTAGGCATCGCGCAATATGCCGCGCAGCGTCTCGATGAAGCCCGCGGTGGTCCACAGCCCGACCAGCCCGCCCAGCCATAAAAGGGCACCGGTGCGCGCCTGGAGCACATCGGACACCGGCTTGCGCAACACGTCGGCGACGTCGGGCGGCACGGTCTGGAGAAATGCCTCGAGCGTGCGGATGCCTTCGCTGCTGCGCCCGAACAGTTGCGCGAGTGCGGCGGCGACGATGAAGAAGGGGAAGAGCGTGACCAGCGAGAGATAGGCAAGGTTGCCGGCATAGGTGAAGCCATCGGTATAGGTGCCGACGACGACCCGCTTGAACACCACGAAGAAGCGCTCGGGGAGGCCGAGGTCGGTCATCCGGCCGTGAAAGCCGCTGCCGCCGCCGTGCCGCCGCGCCTCGGGCGATTCGGGCGAGATCGCCGCTGTGGTTTCCCCCTGTTCGGTCGCGCCCTCGTTCACGCTGATCAGACGCCCATCCGGCCCCGTGGGTTCCGCTTGTCCTGCCAGCCTTGCGCAAACTCGATCAGCGCATCGTCGTCGACCGGCAGATCGACCACCAGATTCGCCAGCTGGTCGCCGCGGCCGCCGCTTTTCTTGTGGAAGCCGCGGCCCTTGAGGCGAAGCACCTTGCCCGAGGTCGATCCCTTGGGGACGCTGAGCATCACCGCGCCGTCGGGCGTCGGCACGCGGACCTGCGCCCCGAGCACGGCTTCGTCGAGGCTGATCGGCAAGTCGATGCGGATATCGTCGCCGTCGCGCGTGTAGAAGCGGTGCGGCTGGACCTCGATCGTGACGATCGCGTCGCCAAAGCCGCCGGGGCCTTCCTCACCCTTCCCGCCGAGCCGCATCTGGGTGCCGGTCTCGACGCCTGCGGGCAGCTTCAGGTCGATCGTCTTGCCGTCGCGCAGCGTGATCCGCTGCGGCGCCAGGCGCGCGGCATCCTCGAACGGCACGGTGAGGCGATAGGCGACGTTGGCGCCCTTGGCCGGTGGGCGTCTTCCGAACCCGCCGAAACCGCCGGTGAAGCCGCCGCCGCGGCGCCCGCCCGCACCGCCGAACAGCCCCTCGAAAATGTCGCCGATATCGCCCTGGTCGCCGCCATAATCTGCGCGGAAGCCGCCCTGCGGTCCGCCGCCGCCGCCGAAGCCGAACGGAGAGGTCGGATTGCCGTCCCCGTCGATCTCGCCCCGGTCGAAACGTGCGCGCTTGTCCTTGTCGGTCAGCAGGTCATAGGCCTGGGTCACCTGGCTGAAGCGCTCGGTGGCCTTGGGATTGTCCTTGTTCTTGTCGGGATGCAGCTCCTTGGCGAGCTTGCGATAGGCCTTCTTGATATCGGCTTCGCTGGCGCCGCGTGCCACCCCCAGCGTTACATATGGATCGGCCATGTCGTCCCCTGTTCTACCGGGGGTATTTCGGCGCGGGGCCGGCTTCGCGCAAGTGGCAAAGCCGGTCAGTCGCCCAGCGGCTCGACATCGACCGAGACCTGCATGTTCTGCGCGCCCGATCCGAGCACGATTCCGTCGATCGGCGCGACATCGGCATAATCGCGCCCGATCGCGACGACGATATGATCGCCGGCCATCCAGATGCCGTTGGTCGGATCGACCCCGACCCAGCCGAGATCGGGGCCGGCCCAGACCAAAACCCAGGCATGGGTGGCGTCGGCGCCCACCAGCCGCGGCCTGCCCGGCGGCGGCAGCGTGCGGATATAGCCCGAGACATAGGCCGCGGGCAGACCGGCGGCGCGCAAGGCGGAGAGCATGATCTGCGCGAAATCCTGGCAGACCCCGCCGCGCTTGGCGAAGGCTTCGCTGGGGGTGGTGTCGACCAGCGTCGCGTCGGTATCGAAGGCGAATTCGCGCTGGATGCGCAGCGCGAGACCGATCGCCGCTTCGAGTACGCCGCGCCCGGAATCGAGATCGGCGGCGCTCCAGGCGGCGATGTCGCGGTCGAGCGGAATCAGCGGCGAGGGGAAGAGATAGGCGGCGGGGCTTGCCGGAGAGGCGTCGCGGCTGAGGCGCGCGGCGGCGCCGACTTCGGCGATCGTCGGATCGGACGGCCGAGGCATCGGCACCGGGCGATCGACGCGCACCCGCGCGCTGCTGGTGATGATCAGTGAGCGGGCGGGCTTGTCGACGACCAGCCGCATGACGTTGGCGAGCCCGGCCTCGGCGCGGGCGGGGGCGGTGCGGCCGTGGGGCTCGATGGCGAGGGCATAGTCCTCGACCTTCTGGCCCGACCAGTCGATCGGCTGGAGCCGCAGGTTGTTGCGCGCAAAGGCGACGGGCCGCGCATATTCGAAACGGGTGATGTGGCGGATCTGATAGAGCATCGTCAGGCCAGGATCATGCCGGCGGCACGCAGCGGCTCGGCGCCCTGCAGGAAATAGCGCCGCGCGACGGCGTTGGAGAGTTCGAACAAGCGGGTCTCGAGCCCCCACAGGAAGCTGTCGTCGATCCCGGTGGCCTTCGCGGTGACTAGGGCTGCGGCGAGCTCGCGGGCATGCTCCTGCTGCCGTTCGGCGAGACCGTCGTCGGACAGGACCGGAAGCTTGTTGAGATGCGCCGAGATCGCCGCTGCCTGGAAGGCGATCGCGCGCGGATTGCCGGGATCGAGCGTCACCAGATCGAGCACGGGCACGCGGGCGATCCCGGTGAGGTAGCGCTGGCGATAGCTGATCTGGCTGTCCATGAGATCGAGCAGGGTCGAGAGATCGTCGGCGGTCGCGTCCGGGCCACCGAAAGCGCGGACGAAGCGGATCGCGGCCAGCGCGCGCTCGATCCGGCGGCCGAGATCGTGGAAGCGCCAGGCGTCGGTGCGCGCCATATGCTCGGCGGCGAGCCCGGCGATCGCCGAATAGCGGCGCTGGAGCGTGCCGGCCTTGTCGAGCAGCACGCCGTGGGTCGGGAAGGGCGCGTCGAGCAACTGGACCATGTCGGCTGAGAGCCGCTCGCGCGAGACTTCGCCGATCAGCCGCGCCTGGGCGTTGATCGCGCGGACGCTGTAGCTCGATGCATCTTCGAGCGCGGTGCGGGCTAGAGCGGTCAGGTCGGCGCGCTTGAGCGTTTTGGGCTCGGGCGCAGAGCCGCCGGCGACGACAAGGCCGGCGAGCCGCGCGACCGTGGCGCCCGCCAGCGCCGCGCCGGTATCGGCGCTGATCGAATGGCCGAGCAGCACGCGCAGGACGCCCAGCAATGCCTCGCCGCGCTCGAGGTAGCGGCCGAGCCAGAAGAGATTGTCGGCCACCCGGCTGGGCAGCGTGCCGGGATTGCGGCGCAGCTGGGTGGTGTCGCCCGAGGGGAGCAGCGAGACGCTGGGCACCGGATCGGGACCGTGGATGCAGACGTCGGCCGACCAGATTCCCTCGCCCATCACTGCGGCGCGCGGATCGGCATGCTCGCCGATGCGGGCGAAGCCCCCGGGGAGCACGGTCCATTGCCCGTCCGCGCCGCGCGCGGCGAACACCCGCAGCGTGAAGGGGCGCGCGCTCAGCGCATCCTCGGCGACGACCGGCATGGTGGAGAGGCGGACGACTTCCTGCCCGACATAATCCTGCGGGCGGCGGGCCATATCGTCGAGCAGCGCCGCGCGTGCTGCCGAATCGAGCGTGGCGCCCAGCACCGCGCCGCCGGGCAGGCCGAGCGGAGTCGCGCCGAAGGCGGGCGCGATCAGCAGCGAATCGAGATTATCGGTGACATAAGCGCGCTCGGTCTCCTGTCCGCACCACCAGGTCGCGATCGTCGGCAACCTTAGCGGCCCGCCGTTGATCGCGCGGGCGAGGCGGGGCAAGAAGGCTTCGAAGGCGGGGGATTCGAGCAGGCCGACCCCGGGGGCATTGGCGATGACGACATTGCCCGCGGCCATCGCGTCGATCAGCCCCGGCACCCCGATCGACGAGGTCGCGTCGAGCGCGAGCGGATCGAGCAGCCGCGGATCGAGCCGATGCCACAGCGCGTCGATGCGCTTGAGCCCGGCGATCGTGCGGACATAAAGCTGGTCGTCGAGCACCGCGAGATCGGGGCCCTCGACCAGCAGGAAGCCGAGATAGCGGGCGAGATGCGCCTGCTCGGCATAGCTGGGATTGAAGCGGCCCGGGGTGAGCAAGGCCATGCGCGGCTCGGCGCGCCGGCAGCGCTCGGCCAGCCCCTCGCGAAAGGCGGCGAAGAAAGGGGCGTGGCGCTCTATATTGAGCCGGGTCTGCAGCCCGCCGAGCGTGCGCGCCATCGCCAGCCGGTTTTCGAGCGCATAGCCCGCGCCGGCGGGCGCGCGGAGATGGTCGGCGAGTACGCGCCACTCGCCCGCGGGCCCGCGGCCCAGATCGAAGGCAATGAACTGGAGGTGGCAGCCGCCGGGCGGCTCCAAATGGGTGAGCGGGCGCAGGAAGAAAGGCGAGCCGGTGACGAGTGCTGCGGGGACATGGCCATCGGCGACCAGCCAGGCGGGGCCGTAGAGGTCCTGCAGCACCGCTTCGAGCAATTCGGCGCGTTCGGCCACGCCTGCGGCGATCCCGTCCCATTCGGCCTTTTCGAGCAGCAGCGGAACCGGGGAGAGCGGCCAGGGGCGCTCCTCGCCCTCGCCGGCGATGCGGAAGCCGGTGCCGATATCCTCGGCATGGCGCTGGGCGCGCTCGCGGGCGACGTCGAGCCCCTCACCCGAGACGCCGGCCAGTTCCTCGAGCAGCGCGGACCAGGCCGCGTCCTGCCGGCCGCGCGCGCAGAGCACGTCGCTGCGGGGCACATGGGCGCAATAATCGGCGATCCACCGATCGGCGATGGTGCCCGCATCGAACAAGGTTGCGGCGCTTGCCACGTCTCTTCCCTAACCCTTTGTTCCACGATGGGGGAAAGGGTGCTGCCTTGCAACAAGCGACGGCATATTCCTTCGTCATCCCCGCGAAGGCGGGGATCCAGGGTGGCGGAGCGGCGTCCTGTGTGATTCTGGATCCCCGCCTTCGCGGGGATGACGGGGGAGGGGGTGGCGATGCTCGTGGCTCAAGCATCTTTGAGCGGGTCGAATCCGAAATCTTCCGCCAGGTCGCGCCACGTCGGGTTCTCCTCCTCGATCAGGCGGATTTTCCAGGCGCGGTTCCATTTCTTGATGCGCTTCTCGCGAAGGATCGCGGATTCCATTTGAACGTGCACCTCGAACCAGATGAGGCGGTTGCAATCATGGTCGGCGGTGAAGCCCGGTACGGCCTTGGTGCGGTGCTGGTGGATGCGGCCGAGAAGTGCGGATGTGACGCCGGTGTAGATCGTGCCGTTTCGGCCGCTGGCGACGATGTAAACGGTGGGGATCCGTTCCATGGGTCTGCATACCACCCTCCGTCATTCCCGCGAAGGCGGGAATCCAGGGTGGCGGAGTGGGGTCCTTTGTGACTCTGGATCCCCGCCTTCGCGGGGATGACGGTGGAGGGGTGACGCGAGAAGAACGTGTGGGGCGGACGAACTCTGCGTCACTCTATCGCCTTGGCGGCTGCCGCCCGCACCGCTTGGAATGCCTCGCCGGACGAAAGGGTCGGGCGTGGGTCCGCCAGGGCTTCGGCGACCCGAGCTCGAAGCAATGTTTCCAACTCCAGCTTTTCGTGATGAAGCGGGTCGGTTGCGACGGAAGGGGTAGGGCTCATGTAAGCCATTCTACCACCCTCCGTCATTCCCGCGAAGGCGGGAATCCAGGGTGGCGGAGCGGCGTCCTTTGTGACTCTAGATCCCCTCCTGCGCGGGGATGACGAAGGAGGGGGAGGGGAGCTTTTAGAGGTCCGGCAATTCCTGCGCCGCTTCGCCCCAGCCCTGCAGCGCCCGGCTGCTCGCGCGTTCGATCAGCGTCGCCGCGTCGCGGATCGTATAGGGTTGGGACTTTTCCAGCCCGCGCAGTTCGCTCCAGGTGATCGGCGCCGAGACGGGGGCATTTTCGCGGGCGCGGGCGACATAGGGCAGGACGGCGGTCGCGCCGCGCTGGTTGCGCAGATAGTCGATGAAGATCTTGCCCTTGCGGGTCGCCTTCTTGAGGTTCGCGGTGAAGCGATCGGGCTCGGCGCTGGCGAGCGCGCGGGCGAAACGCTCCGCGAAGGAGCGGACTTCGGGCCATTCGGCCTTGGGCACCAGCGGCACGACGACATGGACGCCCTTGCCGCCGGACAGCAACGGCCAGCTGGTGAGCCCGATATCGGCGAGATGGCCCTTCAGATCCTCGGCGGCCTTCTTGACCATCTCGAAATCGAGCCCCTCGTCGGGATCGAGATCGAACACCAGCCGATCGGGCTTCTCGACATCGGCGACGAGGCTGCCCCAGCCGTGGAACTCGATCGTGCCCATCTGGACGCAGGCCATGATCCCGTCGAGATCGTCGACATAGAGATAGGGTTCGGTCGAGCCATCCTTCTCGCGAATGTCGACATGATGGACTTCCTCGCCGAAGCTGCCGGCGTCGTGCTTTTGGAAGAAACAGTGTTTGGCGCGGCCCTGGGGGCAGCGGACGAGGCTGATCGGGCGGTTAGCGAGCCAGCGCAAAGCGATCGGGGCGACCGCCTGGTAATAATCGGCGAGCTCGCCCTTGGTGAGGCCGGATTCGGGATAGATCACTCGATCGCGGCTGCTGATCTTGATATGCGTCTCGGGCGCGGGCTCGGGCAGCGGCACGGGCTTCTCGACGACGACGTCCTTGGCCTTCTTGTCCTGGCGCAGGCCGAGGAAGCTGGCGTGGCGGACGACATTCTCGGCGGTGAATTCGGCGAAGGCGACTTCGGCGACGAGGATCGGTTTGATCCATTTGGCGCCGCGCGCTTCGGGCTTGGGCACCGACAGCGACGCCTTTTCAACGGCGATCTTGTCGAAGCGTTCGCGCAGATCATTCAAGGTCTGCTGGTTGAAGCCCGTCCCCACCTTGCCGGCATAGACCAGCCCGTCGGGGCCGTTGACCGCAAGGAGAAGCGAGCGGAAGCCGCGGCCCTTGGCGACGCTCGGGCTCCAGCCGACGATGACGAATTCCTGGCGGCGGGTGCATTTGATCTTGAGCCAGCTCTTGGTGCGGCTGCCGCGATAGGGCGAATCGGCGCGCTTCGAGATCACGCCCTCATAGCCTTCGCGGCACATCGTCTCGAACAATTTCTCGCCCGCGCCGACGATATGTTCGGAGAATTGAACCCGCTCGTCGGCGGATTCGAGGAGGGCGCGCAGGCGCTCCTTGCGCGCAAGCTGGGGGAGCTTGGTGGTGTCCTCGCCGCGGTCGTTGAGCACGTCGAAGGCGAAGAAGGTCAGGTTCTTGCCGCCGGCGGAGATCGCTTCCTGGAGCGTGGAGAAATCGGGCTTGCCGTCCTTATAGGCGACGATCTCGCCGTCGATCAGCCCGGGGCCGGGGATCGTGGCTGCCGCTTCGGCGATGCCGGGGAATTTGTCGGTCCAGTCGAGGCCCGAGCGGGTGTAGACTTTGGGGCTGGCGCCCAGCGCGATGAGCGCGCGGTAGCCGTCATATTTTACTTCGTGGAGCCAGTTGCTGCCGGTGGGGACGGCGTCGACCAGGGTGGCGAGCTGGGGGGGCTGGAAGGCCGGGGGGGTGCCCTTTCCTCCCCGGGACGGGGAGGGGGACCGCCGCGCAGCGGTGGTGGAGGGGGCTTTCCGCGCGCGAGACGCTTGCGGCGCGCCCCCTCCACCAGCTTCGCTGGTCCCCCTCCCCCTTCGGGGGAGGACTTTATCTGGCCTCTTCCCCTCGGCGATCTCTTGCATCGTCCGGCCGGTCTTGATGCTGGTCAGCCCGGTTTCGACCAGGAAATCGGTGGCGCCGGCAAATTGGTCGGTGACTTTTCGCAGCAGCCAATTCTCGCCTTTCTCCTTGCCGCGCGGCTTCAGGCGGATGAGCATCCATTCGCCCTTCATCCGCTCGCCCTGAAGGCGGAAGTGGAGATGTCCCTGCTCGAGATCCTTGGCGGATTTGCCCTCGATCGGCGCCCAGACGCCGTCGTCCCACAGCATCACCGTCCCGCCGCCATATTGGCCCTTGGGGATCGTGCCTTCGAAATCGGCGTAGGAGAGCGGGTGATCCTCGGTGCGCACGGCCAAGCGCTTTTCGTCGGGGTCGATGCTGGGGCCGCGGGTGACCGCCCAGCTTTTGAGGACGCCGTCGACTTCGAGACGCAGGTCCCAGTGGAGCCGGCTGGCGTCGTGCTTCTGAACCATGAAGCGATTGCCGCCGGTGTCGGCGATCTGACCCGCGGGCTCGCCGGTCTGCGTGAAGTCGCGCTTGGCGTTATATCTGGCGAGGAGATCGGCGTTGTCGGGCACAGGTTAGGCCCGTTTCCTTGCCGGCGCCTTCTTGGCCGGGGCTTCCTTGGCCGCCGCCTTGGCGGGCTTGGTCTTCACGGCGGCGCTAGTCCTTGCGTCGGGTTTCTCGAGCGATTTCTTCAGCGCAGCCATCAGGTCGACGACGTTCGAGCCGCGGTTCGGGGCGTCGCCCTCCTTGTCCTCGATGATCTTCTTGCCCTTGGCCTTCTTCTTGCGCTCGATGAGGTCCCTGAGCGCGTCGACATAGCGATCGTGGAAGCCCGCGGGGTCGAACTTCGCAACCTTCTTGCCGATCAGCGTCTCGGCCAGGTCGAGCAGCTCCGGGTCGGGCGCGCTGTCCGGTATGTCGCGGAAATAGCCCTGCGCCTTGTTGACCTCGTCGGCATAGCGGAGCGTCTCGAGCACCATGCCGCGGCCGCAGGGCTTGAGGCTCACGACATATTCGCGGCCGCGCATCGCGAGCTGGCCGAGGCCGACCTTCTTGGTGCGGCGCAGCGCCTCACGCAGGACGATGAACGCCTCTTCGGCGAGATCGTCGGCCGGGACCACGAAATAGGGTTTTTCATAATAGAGCACGTCGATCTCGTTCGCGTCGACGAACTGGGTGAGCTCGAGCGTTTTCTTCGACTCGAGCTTCACCGCATCGATCTCGTCCTGCTCGAGCAGGACATATTCGCCTTTCTCGACCTCGAAGCCCTTGACGATCTCATCGACGTCGACCGCACCGACGCCGGGGGCGGTCTTCTCATATTTGATCCGCTGGCCGCTCGGCTCGTGGATCTGGTGGAAGCTGATCTGCGCGCCCGATTTGGTCGCGGTATAGATTTCCACGGGAATCGAGACCAAAGCCAGCCGTATCTGTCCCTGCCAATAGGCGCGCGCCGCCATGCGATGTTCCTTCGTTGCGAGGCCGATTCAATTCCCGACGCGGGGAGTCGTTCCTCGACAGCAAAATGACCTCGTCGTAGAGGGCGATCATGACCGATCCGATCGCGCTTTTCGAGGCCTGGTATGCCGAAGCACGCGCAAGCGAGCTCAACGATTCGAACGCAATGGCGCTGGCGACGGTGGATGCCGAGGGCCAGCCCTCGGTGCGGATGGTATTGCTCAAGGGGCATGGGCCCGACGGTTTCGTCTTCTACACCAATCGCGGGAGCCGGAAGGCGGCGGATCTGGCCGCGATGCCGAAGGCGGCCTTGCTGTTCCACTGGAAATCGCTGCGGCGGCAGGTTCGGATCGAAGGCCCGGTGACGCAGGTCAGCGATGCCGAATCGGACGCCTATTTCGCGTCGCGCGGGCGCGATTCGCAGCTGGGCGCCTGGGCGTCGGAGCAATCGCAGCCGCTGGTCGACCGCGCGACCTTCGAGGCGCGCTACGAGGAAATGCGCGTGCGCTTCGAGGGCGGGGCGGTGCCCCGGCCGCCGCATTGGGGCGGCTATCGCGTCAGCCCCGAGCGGATCGAATTCTGGCAGGACCGCGAACATCGGCTGCACGAGCGGCGGCTGTTCGTGCGTGACGGAGACGGTTGGTCGGAGGGGCTGCTTTACCCATGAGCGATCCGGCACTCGGCAATCTCGCGCGACGGGCGGCGCTCGCCAGCGTCGCGGCGGCGCTGCTGCTCGGCAGCCTGAAGGCCTATGCCGCGTGGCGGACCGGTTCGGTGGCGGTGCTGGCCAGCCTTGCGGACAGCGTGCTCGACCTGGTCGCGTCGCTGGTGACGCTGGGCGGGGTGCATTGGGCGGCGCTGCCGGCCGACGACGATCACCGCTTCGGGCATGGCAAGGCGGAGGCGCTCGCTGCCTTGTTCCAGGTGGTGGTGATTGCCATCTCGGCGTTCGCGATCCTGCTGCGCGCGGGACAGCGGCTGATGGAGCATCAGCCGGGCACCGATCCCGAATATGGCATCGGCGTTTCGATCATCGCGATCGCCGTAACGCTGGCGCTGACCAGCTACCAGCGCTCGGTGGTCCGGCGCACCCGCTCGATCGCGATCAGCACCGACAAGATCCATTATGAATCCGATCTGTTCCTCAACGGTGCGGTGATCGCGGCGCTGGTGCTGGAAAATTATCTGGGAATCGGCGGGGCGGACGCGCTCTTCGGCCTGGCGATCGCCTTCTGGCTGCTGTTCGGGGCGTGGCGCGCGTCCGTGGCGGCGATCGACCAGCTGATGGACAAGGAATGGCCCGAGGAAAAGCGCCGCAGCTTCATCGAGGTGGCGCGGCGGCATCCCGAGCTCATCGGGCTCCACGATCTGCGGACGCGCACCAGCGGCAACAAGGATTTCGTCCAGTTCCACATCTGGATGGATGCCGACATGACGATCGCGCGGGCGCATGACGTGGTCGAGAAGCTCGAAAAGGAGTTGGGCGAAGAGTTCCCCGGCACCGAGGTGCTGATCCATATCGATCCCGAGGGAATGATCGACCATCCCGGCAATTCGCTGGTCGAGACCGATCTGCTCAAGGAGACGCGCGCATGAAGCTGCCCTTCGCCCAGATCGACGCCTTCGCCGATCGGCCCTTCACCGGGAATCCGGCGGCGGTGATGCCGCTGCACGGCTGGCTGGACGATGCGACGCTGCAGGCGATCGCCGAGGAAAACAACCTCGCCGAGACGGCATTCCTGGTGCCCGACGAAAGCGACGAAGCCGATTTCGAGCTGCGCTGGTTCACGCCCGCAGTGGAAGTCGCGCTTTGCGGCCATGCGACGCTGGCCAGCGGCCATTTCGTGCTGTCGGCCGATCCCTCGCGCGATCTGGTTCGGTTTCGGACGCGTCAATCTGGGGTGCTGGAAGTGGCGCGGCATGGCGAGGGCTATCTGATGACGCTGCCGGCGTACCCGGCCGAGCCAAAGGCGATGCCGGGCGTGCTGGCGGCCCTGGGCGTGGAGCGCGCGGTCGAGACGCTGCATCATCCGCGCGGCTATGGGTTGATCGTGCTGGAGAGCGAAGCGGCGGTGCTGGCGCTGGAGCCCGATTATCGTGCGCTGGCGGCGCAGGGCGATACGCTCAACATCGTCACCGCGCCGGGCCGGGAGAGCGATGTGATGAGCCGCGTGTTCGCGCCCGCGGCGGGGATCGACGAGGATCCCGTCACCGGATCGGCGCACTCGGTACTGACGCCTTATTGGGCGAGGCGGCTGGGGCGCAATGCGTTCACCGCCTATCAGGCGAGCCGGCGTGGCGGGCATCTGGCATGCGAGCTGGACGGGGATCGCGTGATCCTGGGCGGCAAATGCGTGACGGTGATCGAGGGGGAGTTTTCGCTATAACCCCTCTCCCTTTGGGAGAGGGAGGGAGCCGCGAGGCGGCGGAAGGGTGAGGGTGAGTGGTGTACGCTACGTCGCCCTCACCCTTCCCTCTCCCAAAGGGAGAGGGAGTTTAGGCTGCGACCAGCTCCGCGCGCTCGGTCTCGGCGATCCAGCCGCCGCCGAGCACCCTGTCGCCGGCGTACAGGACCGCCGCCTGGCCCGGCGCGACGCCATATTCCGGGCTCTCGAAGGTGACGCGGCCGTCGTCCAGCCGCGCCGGGACGGGCTTGGCGAGCGAGCGGACCTTCGCGGTTACGGGACCTTCATGGCCTTCGCCGATCCAGTTGATCCCCTCGATCCGCGCGGCGCGGACCGCGAGCGCGCGCTTCGGCCCCACCACCAGTTCGCGTGTCGCCGGATCGAGGCGAAGCACGTAGAGCGGCTCGGCGGTGCCGCCGATGTCGATTCCGCGGCGCTGGCCGACGGTGAAGTGCAGCAGCCCGCGATGCTCGCCCAGCTTGCGGCCGGTCTCGTCGACGATATCGCCGCCCAGCTCGGCATCGGGGCGCAGTTTCTTGACCAGCGAGGCATAGTCGCCGTCGGGCACGAAGCAGATATCCTGGCTGTCGGGCTTGGCGGCCACGCCAAGACCCAGCTCGGCCGCCATTTCGCGGACTTGCGCCTTGGGCATCCCGCCCAGCGGGAAGCGGAGGAAATCGAGCTGCGCGCCCGTGGTGGCGAACAGGAAATAGCTCTGGTCGCGCGCCGGATCGATCGCGCGGTGCAGTTCGGGGCCGAAGTCTCCCATCACGCGGCGGACATAATGGCCGGTCGCCAGGCAATCCGCGCCGAGATCGCGGGCGAGCGCGAACAGATCGGTGAATTTGGGCCCCATATTGCACTTCACGCAGGGAATCGGCGTGCGTCCGGCAAGATATTCGTCCGCGAAATCGTCGATCACGGTCTCGCGGAAGCTGCTCGCATGATCGAAGACATAATGGGCGATGCCGAGCTTGTCGCATACCGCACGCGCGTCGCGGATGTCGCGGCCGGCGCAGCAGGAGCCGGCGCGTCCCACCGCTTCGCCATGATCGTAGAGCTGGAGCGTGACGCCGATCGTCTCCGCGCCGGTCGCCGCGGCCATCGCGGCGACGACCGAGGAATCGACCCCGCCCGACATGGCGACGACGATACGCCGCCTCGAAAGCGGCTCGGCTAGCTGAAAATCACCCGGGATCACGCCGCGCACATAGGCGCATGTGCCGAATTGATCCAGTGGAGCCCCGGCGCAACCAGTTCGAAACCCTGGTTAAGCACATCTTCCCATGCGCTTTACGCCCCCTTCATCCCCGCCGCGTACATGCAGTCGACCAAGAGAGTCGAACGAGGAAGCATATTCGTGGATTTGAGCTTTGCCAGGCTGGAACGGGATGTGGCGGTCACCGCCATGCCGACCGACCTGGCGGTGCTGCTGGTGGGGGTTGCCGCCCGCCAGGCCGCAAGTCCCACGGCGCGCATCCAGGCGAGACTGTCGATGGCCGCGCCGGTGGATGCATTGCTCGCTCCCCTGCACGGTGCTTTCCATCGGGCCGCGGCGCTTGCGCTGATGCGGTGGCAACAGGAATGAAGATGGCATTTACCGAGGCGTTTCAGCCGATGTTCAAGGCTCCGCGATATTGGTCGACCGAGTTGAGTAGAGGGGCCCCCGCCCCCGGTGAGGCAAGTAAATGATTGAGAACCAGAAGATCCGTCCGGCGAAGGTCATCGGTCCGCTCGGCGAACCGCTGACCCTCGACACGCTTCCGCCCCCCGAGACGACGCGCTGGGTGGTCCGCCGCAAGGCAGAGGTCGTCGCTGCGGTGAATGGCGGGCTGTTGAGCGTGGACGAAGTCTGCGAGCGCTACGGCCTGACCGTCGAGGAGTTTGCCGGCTGGCAGCGCGCGATCGATCGTTCGGGCATGCCCGGGCTGCGCGTTACCCGCATCCAGCATTATCGTTCGCTCTACGAGCGCCAGCAGAAATACTGAGGTCTACCCTTCGCCCCTCCCATCGGGCGTGCGGCTCGCTCCCGGGATGCCGGGGGCGGGCCACTCTCGTTTCGCACACGGTCCAATCGGCGAAAGGTTCCTGAGGCACGACGAAATATCGATACGGAACCAATATGAGCGGTCGGGTATTTCTGTTCCGTCGCCCGCCCGCCGGGCTCAACGGAGGGACTAACATGAATCTCATCATCTGGCTCATCATCGGCGGTGTCGTCGGCTGGCTCGCAAGCCTCGTCATGCGCACCGACGGTCAGCAGGGCATCTTCCTCAACATCATCGTCGGCATCGTCGGCGCCGCGATCGCCGGCTTCCTGTTCGGCACCGGCATCAATCAGGCGATCACGATCACGACCTTCCTCTACTCGCTGGTTGGTGCGATCATCCTGCTCGCGATCGTCAACCTCGTTCGCCGCGGTTCGGTTCGCTAAGCCACGCAAACGACGTCGAAAAGGGCCGCTCCTCCGGGGCGGCCCTTTTTTTGTCATTTCAGCAGGAAGCGCACCGAAACCGAAATGGTGAGCTCGCGCTCGCCCGCCACGACCTGGGTGTCGGCGGATTGCGTCTCGGCGCGGGCCATCATCATCGGCATCGGCGGACGGGGGGTGGATGCGCCGCTCTCCGAGATCGACAGGATTCGATCGA
The DNA here is from genome assembly GCF_026167525.1 of Sphingomonas sp. M1-B02. Lineage (NCBI taxonomy): Bacteria > Pseudomonadati > Pseudomonadota > Alphaproteobacteria > Sphingomonadales > Sphingomonadaceae > Sphingomonas > Sphingomonas sp. M1-B02. The sequence goes on from NZ_CP110679.1 coordinate 2,664,019, forward strand.
CGCGCAACCCAGCCGCGCCGGCATAGAGCGTCGCGCGCGCCCGCGCCTTGGCGATCGCCGCGACCCGCGCCTCGTCCAGCGCCGCCTCGGGCTTCTCGATCGTCAGCTCCGGACCGGAGATGTTGTTCGCGCCTTCGCGCACCAGCGTGTCGAGGATCGTGCCGCTCCGGGCGATGTCGCGAAAGCGGATGCTGACCTGGTTCGACGCCTGATAGCCGGTGATTACCGGCGGCTCGTTCTGGACATAGCGATATTGCGGGCTGAGCGAGACCGAGGCGGTCTGGATATCGCGTTCGGCCACACCGGCGCGGCGCAGCGCGGCCAGGACGGTCGCCATGCGCGCGCTGTTCTGGCGCATCGCGTCGCCGGCGGTGACGGCCTGGGTGACCACGCCGGCCTGGATGACGGCGAGGTCGGGAACGCGGGTGCTGCTCCCGTCGGCGACGATATCGAGCACGGTGCCTTCCATATGCATCATCGCAGGCCGCCCGTCCTGCGCGGCGGCGGGCAGCGCGACCGCCGTCAATGCGGCGGCGGTGGCGAACAGGGTCTTGCGGTTCATCGATACTCTCCTGAAACAAATGTCCCGCGCACGAATGCCGTGCGCGGGACAACCTGCGCTGAACGAAGCCGAAGGCGCAGGTTCAGACGCGACGGGTCATGATCATGCGGTACAGAGCGAGGAGCACCACCGCTCCCGCCGTTGCGGCGGCATAGGCCTGCCAGCTGCTGTCCCGCACTTCGATGCCAAGCAGCGGCGTAAGATAGAAAGCGAGGAGCGCGCCGGCGATGCCGACCAGGATCGTCACGATGATCCCACCGGGGTCCTTGCCCGGCATGATCAGCTTGCCCAGTGCCCCGGCGACAAGGCCGATCAGCAGCCATCCTAGAATACCGGTAGGCATATGCATCCTCCTGTTGCGGCCCGATTCCCGAACCCGATGGAAAGGTTGCCGGAGTAGGCGCGTCCATTGCAACCGTTTCTTGGGGAAACGATCCAGACACTTGCGAAAAATGGAGGAAACATGCATGCCGCCGCCGCGCGCGAAACGGCCCTTGTGGCTGGTGCCTTATTCATATAATACAGTGCACCGTGGGGCACCGGCCAGCCGGTCGAATGGGATTTCGCACATTGAATCATGAGGCAAAGATGTTCGGACGTGAGCAGCGGCTGGAATATACCGGGGAAGATACGCCGCGCCGCAGCCGGCGCTGGATATGGATCGCGCTCGCCGCGGTCGTGATCGCGGGGGCGATCGCTTATTTCCTGATGGGCGGCTCGAATGCCGAGACCGAGAAGGGTGCCGCCAAGGGCGGCCCGACGGTCTCGCAGATCCCGACCGTGACCGTCTCGGCGCCCGGTCGCCAGACTGTCCAGACGATCATCACCGGCACCGGCAGCCTGGCCGCGCGGCGCGAGATGCCCGTCGGCGTTGCCGGCGAGGGCGGCATGGTGACGCGCGTGCTCGTCGAGCCCGGCAGCTGGGTCGGCGCGGGGCAGGTGCTCGCGACCGTCGATCGCAGCGTTCAGGCGCAGACCGCGCAGTCGCTCGCCGCGTCGGTACGGGTGGCGCAGGCAGATGCGCGGCTGGCGCAGGCCAATCTCGACCGCGCCCAGCGCCTCGTCGCCAATGGCTTCGTATCCAAGGCGGATATCGATCGGCTTACCGCGGCGCGCGATCAGGCCAGCGCTCGCGTCCGTGTTGCGCAGGCGCAGCTCGCCGAGACCAGCGCGCGCAACCAGCGGCTGGACATCCGCGCACCCGCCGCCGGGCTGGTGCTCACGCGCGGCGTCGAGCCCGGACAGATCGTCAGCTCGGGCTCGGGCGTATTGTTTCGCCTGGCGCAGGGCGGCCAGATGGAGCTGCGCGCGCAGCTTGCCGAAAGCGACCTCCAGCGGCTGAGCGTCGGAGTCCCCGCCGAAGTCACGCCCACCGGATCGACCAAGACTTTCACGGGCGAAGTGTGGCAGGTCTCGCCGATCATCGATCCGCAGAACCGGCAGGGCATCGCCCGCATCGCGCTGAAATATGATCCGGCGCTGCGCCCGGGCGGCTTCGCGTCGGCGCGGATCGTCGCGGGGGCGTCGACGTCCGTGATCCTGCCGCAATCGGCGGTGCAAAGCGACAATGCGGGCAATTTCGTCTATACGCTCAACGCGAAGAACGAGGCGGTCCGCACGGCGGTGACGACGGGCGAGGTTTCCGAGACCGGGGTGGCGATCACCAGCGGGCTATCGGGCACCGAGCGCGTGGTGATGACAGCGGGCGCGTTCCTCAACCCTGGACAGAAGGTCATCCCGAACCTTCAGAAGCTGAAGTAGAGGCAGGCATATGGGCTTCCGGAACATCTCGGCCTGGGCAATCCGCAATCCGGTCCCGCCCATCGTCCTCTTCATCGCCCTGACCATCGCCGGTCTGGTGAGCTTCAGCCGGATGGACGTGAACAACGATCCGGACATCGATTTCCCGATCGTGTGGATTTCGATCAGCCAGCCCGGCGCGGCGCCCAGCGAGCTCGAGAACCAGATCACCCAGAAGGTCGAGAGCGCGGTGCGCAGCCTGCAGGGCATCGACGAGATCAATTCGACCGTTTCGGAGGGCAACAGCCAGACGGTCGTCCAGCTCGATATCGGCATGCCGATCGACCGCGCGCTCGACGATGTGCGCAGCGCGATCCAGCAGATCCGCGGCGACCTGCCCGACGGCATCCTCGAGCCGCAGATCGGCCGGGTCGATACCGCCAGCGACAGCGACATCGCCAGCTTCACCGCGATCGCCAGCGACATGACGGTGGAGCAGCTCAGCTGGTATATCGACAATACGGTGGCCAAGGAGCTGCTGTCGGTCTCGGGCATGTCCGCGGTGAACCGCAACGGCGGCGTCAATCGCGAGATCCGCGTGATCCTCGATCCCGCCAAGGTGCAGGGCGTCGGGCTGACCGCGAGCCAGGTCAACCAGCAGCTGCGCGCGGTCAACCTCAACGCCGCGGGCGGCCGCGCCGAGATTTCGGGCTTCGAGCAATCGGTGCGCGTGATCGGCAACGCCAAGGACGCCTATACGCTGGGCCAGACCCAGATCTCGATCGGCAACGGACGCACGGTGCGGCTGGCCGACATCGCCGACGTGCGCGACGCCTTCGCCGAGCAGCGCAGCCTGGCGCGCTATAACGGCCATCAGGTGATCTCGTTCGATATCCAGCGCGCCAAGGGTGCCTCCGACGTCGAGGTCTTCCACGATGCCGAAGCGAAGCTGAAAGAGCTGGAGAAGCGCAACCCCAAGGTCACTTACCAGCTGCTCAACAACAATTCGAAATATGCCGAGCAGCAATATCACACCGCGATGGAAGCGATGATCGAAGGCGCGATCCTGGCGGTCATCGTCGTCTTCATCTTCCTGCGCGACTGGCGGGCGACCTTGATCTCGGCGCTTGCGATCCCGCTGTCGGCGATCCCCAGCTTCTGGTTCATGGACATGCTTGGCTTCACGCTCAACCAGATGACCCTGCTGGCGCTGAGCCTGGTGGCGGGCGTGCTGGTGGACGATGCGATCGTCGAGATCGAGAATATCGTCCGGCATATGCGAATGGGCAAATCCGCCTATCAGGCTTCGATCGACGCCGCCGACGAGATCGGCGTGGCGGTGCTCGCCACCACCATGTCGATCGTCGCGGTGTTCCTCCCCGTCGGCCTGATGCCCGGGATTTCGGGGCAGTTCTTCAAGAATTTCGGGCTCACCGTGGTCGCCGCGGTGCTGATGAGCCTTGCCGTCGCGCGATTGCTCACGCCGATGCTCGCGGCCTATTTCCTCAAGGCCAAGGGCCATGCCAGCCATGGCGAGGGCAAGCTGATGGACGGCTATGTCGCCTTGCTGCGCTGGACGCTGCGGCACCGCTGGTCGGCGGTGCTGGGCTTCATGCTGGCATTCGCCGCGACGATCCTGTGCTTCATGTCGCTGCCGATGACCTTCCAGCCTGCGCAGGACCAGGACAGCGTGACCGCGACGATCGAGATGGTGCCGGGTACCACGCTCGAGGATACCGATCGCGTGGTCGGACGCGTCGCCGACATGCTCAAGACCGAGCCCAACGTCACCAACGTCTATACGCGCAGCTTCGTGGGCAACGGCCGGGTCGGGCTCGACCTGAAGGAAGACCGCACCGAGACGAGCACCGAGTTCGAGAAGCGTCTGGCGCCCAAGCTGCTCGCCATCGCCGATGCGCGGGTGCAGTTCCGCTCGCAGTTCGGCTGGGGGTCGAGTGGCCGCGATCTTACGATCACGCTCGGCGGCGAGGACCCCGTGTTGCTCAACGAGACCGCGAACACGCTGGTCAAGCAGATGGCAGCCATGCCGCAGGTCGTCGCACCCAGGGTGGCGGGTGATCTGTTGCGGCCCGAGATCGTCATCAAGCCGCGGCTCGATCTCGCCGCGAACCTCGGCGTGACCACCGCGGCGCTCTCGTCGGCGATCCGCATCGCGACGCTGGGCGATATCGACCAGAACAGCGCGCGCTTCTCGCTCTCCGATCGCCAGATCCCGATCCGGGTGGCGATCGACGAGGATGCGCGCTCGAAGCTGTCGACCCTCCAGAACATGCCGGTGCAGACCCAGTCGGGCGGTTCGGTGCCGCTTTCGGTGATCGCCGATATCAGCTTCGGCGCGGGCCCCACCCGCATCCAGCGGCTCAACCTGCAGCGCCGTCTGGTCGTCGGCGCGGATCTGGCGATGGATCCGAAGACCGGCAAGCCGTTCGTGTCGGGCGACGTGATGAAGGAGATCAACCAGCTCCCGATCATGAAGAATCTGCCGATCGGCGTCGGGCAGATGACCGTGGGCCAGGCCAAGTGGCAGGCGGAGATGCTCAACAACTTCTTCGTCGCGCTGGCGGCGGGCATCTTCTTGGTCTTCGCGGTGCTGGTGCTGCTCTATCGCCGCTTCATGTCGCCGCTGGTGAACATGGGATCGCTGTTGCTGGCGCCGCTGGGCGGGCTGCTGGCGCTGATGGCGACGGGCAATCCGCTCTCGCTGCCGGTGTTCATCGGCATCCTGATGCTGTTCGGCATCGTCGCCAAGAACTCGATCCTGCTGATCGATTTCGCGCTGGAAGAGATGGAGAAGGGCGTCGACAAGTTCGTCGCGATCGTCGACGCCGGGCACAAGCGGGCGCAGCCGATCGTGATGACCACGGTCGCGATGGTCGCGGGCATGGTGCCGACTGCCTTGTCGCTTTCGGGCGATGCCTCGTGGCGCGCGCCGATGGGCATCACCGTGATCGGCGGATTGATCCTCTCGACCATCCTGACGCTGGTGATCGTGCCGGCGATATTCAGCCTGGCGGTCGGGCTCGAAGCCTGGCTCGGGCCGCGCCTGTCGCGCCGGCTGCTCACCTATCGCCCCGGCGACGACGGCAGCCGCGTGATCGGCTCGACCAAGAGCGGCGGCGTGATCGATCACAAGCCCGGAGACGATCTTCCGCAACCGGCGGAGTGAACTTCGGGCGCTTTGAGGTATTGGGGAGCGCGTGACCAAGACGCGCGCTCTCCGACCCTCCGAAGCCGCCCCGCCGGGCCTGCGCCGCATGCGCCTCGTGGCCACCGGGCTGCTCGTGCTGATGGCGGCGGTGTTCCTGGCGGCGCGCCAGTTCGATCATCTCCACCCCGCGATCGGCTATGTCCGCGCCTTTTCCGAGGCCGCGATGGTGGGCGGGCTCGCCGACTGGTTCGCGGTGACCGCGCTGTTCCGCCACCCGCTGCATCTGCCGATCCCGCACACCGCGATCATCCCGCGCAACAAGGATCGCATCGCCGATACGCTGGCGGCCTTCCTGCGCGACAATTTCCTCACCCCCGGCGTCGTGGCGCGGCGGATGCAGCGGCTGAACGTCGCCGCCGCCGCCGGCCGCTGGCTCGCCGATCCGGGCGAGGGGCGTGGCCGGATGCGCGCGGGGATCGGGCGCCTCGCCGCCGACATGCTCGAATCGCTCGACCAGGAGCGGTTGGGCGGGATGGCGAAGCGCGCGGTCGCCGGGCGGCTGCGTGCGCTCGAGTTGGCGCCCTTGCTCGGCCGCGCGCTCGAGACGGCGATGCGCGAGGACCGCCACCGCCCCCTGCTCGACGGGATCGTTCGCTGGGCCGCCAAGATATTGGAGGCCAACGAACATCTGATCCGCGACATGGTCCATGAGCGCGCCGGATCGGTGCTGCGCTGGACCGGGCTCGACGAGACGCTGTCGAAGAAGATCATCGCCGGGCTGCAGAAACTGATCGCGGACATGGCCGAGGATCCGAACCATCCCTTGCGCGCCAAGGCCGAGGAGGGGCTGGCCAGCTTCGCCTATGATTTGCAGCACGATCCCGAGAAAAGGGCGCGCGTCGAGGCGTTCAAGAACGAGCTGCTCGACAATCCGGCGCTGGCCGACTGGTGGCTGGGCATCTGGGAATCGGGCCGCGCCGCCTTGCTGCGCATCGCGCGGAACCCCGATGCGCTGCTCACCGGCGAATTCGGCGCGGCGATGCGCCAGCTGGGCGAGACGCTGCAGGGCGATCCCCGGCTCGCCGAGACGATCAACCGCTTCGTGCGCCGCGCGGCGGTGGGCGCGGCATCCGATTATGGCGACGGGATCGTCCGGCTGGTGTCGGACACGATCCGCGGCTGGGACGCGGAGACGGTGACCGGTCGGCTGGAAAATGCGGTGGGGCGGGACCTGCAGTATATTCGGGTGAACGGGACGCTGGTGGGCGGACTGGTCGGCGTCACGCTCCACGCGCTGGATGGGGTGCTGGGCTAGGCAGCGCGACCCCGATCCCTCGCGTTCGCCCTGTTGCCATCTCGCGCGGCGATCGCCTATAGGAGCGGCAATCGCAAGGACCCGGTGCAACCCCGGGTGGCTATTCCGGCCGCCGATCCGCCGGACAACATCACACAGGTTCACCCACGGCGCCCTTGCTGGCGCCCTGTGCTGTTGCGGAAACCTTCATGATCCACTCCCTCGACTCTTACCGCCGCCAATGGTTCACCGACGCCGGCTCGGCCCGACGAGAGCTGATGGCCGGCATCGTCGTCGCGCTTGCGCTGATTCCCGAGGCAATCGGCTTCTCGATCATCGCCGGGGTCGACCCGCGCGTCGGCCTCTATGCCTCCGTGGCCATCGCTATGGTCATCGCCTTCACCGGCGGGCGATCGGGCATGATTTCGGCGGCGACGGCGGCGGTGGCCGTCCTCGTCATACCGCTCGTCCGCGATCATGGCGTCGAATATCTGTTCGCAGCCACGATCCTGATGGGCCTGATACAGATCGCAGCCGGCCTCCTCCGGCTCGATCTCCTGATGCAGTTCGTATCCCGCTCGGTGATCACCGGCTTCGTCAACGCGCTCGCCATCCTGATCTTCCTGGCGCAGTTGCCGCAGCTGACTGGCGTCGGCTGGCAGACCTATGCGATGGTCGCGGCCGGGCTCGCCATCATCTATCTGCTCCCGCGCCTGACGAAGGCGGTCCCGTCGCCGCTCGTCGCGATCCTCGTCCTGTCGGCAGTCAGCATCGGCCTGGGGCTGCCGGTTCACACCGTTGGCGACATGGGCAAGCTGCCCGAGGGTCTGCCCAGTCTGGCGCTGCCCAACGTCCCGCTGACGCTCGATACGCTGCGGATCATCCTGCCTTATTCGCTCACCATGGCCGCAGTCGGCCTGCTGGAGAGCCTGCTGACCGCGCAGATCGTCGACGACATGACCGACACCGACAGCGACAAGCGCCGCGAATGCGCCGGGCAGGGCAGTGCCAACATCGTCGCGGCCTTCTTCGGCGGCATGGGGGGCTGCGCGATGATCGGCCAGTCGGTCATCAACGTGACCTCGGGCGGGCGTGGCAGGCTGTCGACCTTCGTCGCGGGCGCCTTCCTGCTGTTCCTGCTCGCGGTTCTCGGCCCGTTCGTCGGCCGCGTTCCCATGCCGGCGCTGGTCGCCGTGATGATCATGGTCTCGATCGGCACCTTCAGTTGGAACTCGATCGCCAATCTTCGGCGCCATCCGCCGACATCGTCGGTGGTGATGCTGACGACGGTCGTGGTCGTCGTGGCGACCCATGACCTGTCGCTCGGCGTGCTCGCGGGCGTGTTGCTGTCCGGCATCTTCTTCGCCGGCAAGGTGCGGCGGATGTTCGCGGTTACGCGCGAGGTCTCGCCCGACGGCGCCCGCACGACCTATGCGGTAACCGGCCAGATCTTCTTTGCGTCGGTGGATCGCTTCACCCGGGCGTTCCAGCCCGAAGGCCTCGCAGCAGTGACGATCGACGTGTCTGCGGCGCATTTCTGGGACATTTCGGCGGTGGGTGCGCTCGACAAGATCGTCGCGCGGCTACGCCGTGATGGCGCCGAGGTCGAGATCATCGGCTACAATCGCGCAAGCGCCGACATCGTCGACCGCTTTGCGCTGCACGACAAGACCGGTGTGGAGCTCGGGATTGTGCCGCACTGAGCATCGCCAGGTCTGCCTTGGCAAAGCGGCTTTTGCTCGGAGCCACCATTATCGCGCGCGCCGGGCGTCGTTCGGCACGCTCGCTAGCGCCAATCGAGCTGGGGCCAGCCTTTGGCCTGCGCCAGCGCCTTGAGCGGCGCGTGTGCGTTCACCGCGAACGCTTCGTCGGCCCACTCCAGTAGCGGCGCATCGGAGACATGATCGGAATAAGCGCGGACATGCGCATCGCGACGCTCGATCCCGGACGCGGCCATCCAATCCTTAACCATGCGGAGCTTTACGGGACCGTAACAGTTATCCCCCTCAAGCAGGGAGAGAATATGGCCGTCCGGGTCGCGCTGCGCTTGCGTGGCGACCACATCGTCGAAATGCAGCCGGCGCGCGATCGCGGCGGCGTAATAGCCGTGCGACGCGGTGGCCATCACCAGCCGGTAGCCCGCGGCGCGGTCCGCCTCGATCCGCGCGCGCGCGGCCTCGAGCACGCCGTCGCGCGCTTCGGCCTCGGCAAAGGCTTCGGCGAGCCGTTCCAGTTCGTGCGACGCGAGCGTCTGGCCCAGGATAAGTCGCTGCGACCATTGTTTGAGTCCGGCGCGATCGACCAGTCCGAGCAGATAGCCCAGGCTGACCACTGCCACGACCGGCAGGAGCAGCAGGCGCCACGGCGCGCGCGTCTTTGCGGCATATACCAGGAAGCGCGTCCAGGTCGGGGCCGCGGTGATCGTCTTGTCCATGTCGTAGATCGCCAGGTGCCGCATTGCCCCATCTAGGACGCCCCGATCGATGCAGGCCAGAGCAAATCCTTGCCGTGGCGCGGAGAATCGCGGAAGGATGCCTGCGATGAACGGAAGTGCAGATTTCGAACAGATCGACACCGGAGGCAGCGCCACGCTGCGCTTCACCGGAAACCTGTCGCTTTCCTGCCTGAGCGATCTGCCGCAGCGGCTCGCCGCCGTCGAAGGCAAGGTCGATACGCTCGACGTCAGTGCGGTCGATCGCGTCGATACGGTGGGCGCCTGGCTGATCCACCGTTTCGCGCGCGACCATGGCTCGACGATCGAGGGCCTGCATCCCGACGAACAGCATCTCCTCGACCAGGTCGCCGCCGCCGATCATCCGATCGAGCTGCCGCGCCGTCCGCCGGATCCCTTCACGCGCGTGCTCGGCGAAGTCGGCGACGCCGTCGTCGTGGCGATGCGGACGATGTACGGTCTGCTCGGCTTCCTGGGCGCAACGCTGATCGCCTTCTGGAACGTCTTCACCCATCCGCGGCGCTTCCGCTTCAACGCGACGGTGCATCGCTTCGAAGTCGTCGGCGTCTCGGCGCTCGGCATCATCGGGCTGATGAGCTTCCTGATCGGCATCGTCATCGCCCAGCAGGGCGCGGTCCAGCTCCGCCAGTTCGGCGCGGAAGTCTATACGATCAACCTGGTCGGGCGGATCACGTTGCGCGAGCTCGGCGTGCTGATGACCGCGATCATGGTCGCCGGCCGCTCGGGCTCGGCCTTCGCCGCGCAGATCGGCACGATGAAGCTGACCGAGGAAGTCGATGCGATGCGCACGATCGGCGTCTCGCCGATGGAGGCCCTGGTGGTGCCGCGCACGCTGGCCGTCGTGCTGATGATGCCGCTGCTCGGTTTCTATGCGTCGCTGCTGTCGATCATCGGCGGCGGATTGCTGTGCTGGATCTCGCTCGGCATCACGCCGATCACCTTCGTCCAGCGGATCCGCGAAGTGGTGCCGATCACCGATCTGTGGGTCGGCATGATAAAGGCGCCGGTCTTCGGGCTGATCATCGCGATTTCGGGCTGCTTCCAGGGCATGCAAGTGGAAGGCGACGCCGAGCAGGTCGGCGCGCGGACCACCACGGCCGTGGTCCAGGCGATTTTCCTGGTGATCGTGCTCGATGCCTTCTTCGCGGTCTTCTTCAGCAACATTGGCTGGATCTGATGGCGCGCGGCGAACAGAGCGAGACCGTGATCAGCGTCCGCGGCCTGAAGAACGGCTTCGGCGAGCAGATCGTCCATGAGGATCTCGACCTCGACGTGCGGCGCGGCGAGATATTGGGCGTGGTCGGCGGATCGGGCACCGGCAAGTCGGTGCTGATGCGCTCGATCATCGGGTTGCAGACTCCGCTCGAAGGCGAGATCAGCGTGTTCGGCGAGAATACGATCGGTCGCGAAGAGACCGACGCGATCGATATCCGCAAGCGCTGGGGCATATTGTTTCAGGGCGGGGCGCTCTTCTCGACGCTCACCGTCTCCGAGAATGTCCAGGTCCCGATCAAGGAATTCTATCCCAAGCTCGATTCCGCGCTGCTCGCGGAGATCGCGGCCTACAAGGTCGTGATGACCGGCCTCGCCCCCGACGCCGCCCCCAAATATCCGTCCGAGCTTTCGGGCGGAATGAAGAAGCGCGCCGGGCTGGCGCGGGCGCTGGCGCTCGATCCCGAACTGTTGTTCCTCGACGAGCCTACCGCCGGGCTCGATCCGATTGGCGCGGCGGCGTTCGACGAACTGACCGCGTCGCTGCAAAAGACGCTGGGACTCACCGTCTTCCTGATCACCCACGATCTGGATACGCTCTACGCGATCTGCGATCGGGTGGCGGTGCTCGCCGACAAGAAGGTGATCGCGGTGGGGACGATCGACGAGCTGCTCGCGACCGACCACCCCTGGATCCAGGAATATTTCAACGGGCCGCGCGGACGTGCCGCGGTCTCCAGCGTCGATCGGGCGCGGTCAAGGACATGAGGCTCTGATGGAAACGCGATCGAACCATGTACTTGTCGGCGCGGTGGTGCTGATCCTGCTGGCGATGCTGGCGCTGTTCATCGTCTGGCTGGCCCAGCTGAGCGGCGGCAACGACCGCGAATATGATATTTTCTACAAGCAGTCGGTCGACGGGCTGAGCGCTGGGTCCGCGGTCAATTTCTCGGGCGTGCCTTCGGGCCAGGTCAAGGAAATCTCCTTCTGGCAGCCCGATCCCAGCCTGGTCCGGGTCCGCATCAGCGTGAACCCCGAAGTGCCGATCCTCGAGGGCACGACCGCATCGATCCAGGGCAGCTTCACCGGCCCGAGCACGGTCCAGCTCGACGGCGCGACCAAGGGTGCGCCGCCGATCGTCTGCCCGGAGCAGAATCCGCGCGCGGCCTGTCCGCTGGGCGTGCCGGTGATCCCGACGAAGCAGGGCGGCCTCGGCGCGCTGCTGAGCTCGGCGCCGCGCCTGCTCGAGCGCATTTCGACGCTCACCGAGCGACTTTCCGAACTGCTCGGCGACAAGAACCAGAATTCGATCGCGGGAATCCTCGCCAACACCAACCGCCTGTCGCGCGCGCTCGCCGATCGCGGCCCCGAGATCGCGGCGACGATGGCCGAGACCCGCATCGCGATCCAGAAGGCCGGGATCGCCTCGCAGCAGATCGGCGAGCTCGCCGCCACCACCAACAGCGTGCTGGCCGACGACATCAAGCCGACTGTGGCGCAGCTGAACCGGACGATCGCCGCGGCGGGCAAGAGCATGGAAACGCTCGACGCCACGATCGGCGATGCGCGGCCAGGCCTCCAGGCTTTCTCGAAGAAGACGATCCCGGAGATCGGCCAGTTGGTCCAGGACCTGCGGGTGATGTCTACCTCGCTCGCGTCGGTCGCCGAAAAGCTCGATCAGGGCGGGGCGTCGAGCCTGGTGGGCTCGCCCAAGCTGCCCGATTATGAACCCAAGAAATGAGGGCCGTGATGAAGAAGCTCGCCTGCCTGTTGGCTCCGCTGCTCGCGACCTCGCTGGCCGGATGCATCTCGTTCGGCGCGAAGCCGCCGGCGTCGCTGCTCACGCTCGTCTCAGCGGTGACGCTGCCGGTCGGTGAATCACAACGTTCGAACGTCGCCGCGACGATCACGATTTCGGTGCCCACGGTCGCGCAGGAGCTGTCGTCGTCGCGCATTCCGGTCCATTCGGGCGGCACCGCGATTGCCTATGTGAAGGACGCGCAATGGGTCGAGCGACCCTCTCAGCTTTTCGCGCGGCTGATGGGCGATACCATCACCGCACGCACCGGCCGGCTGGTGCTCAGCACGCGCCAGTCGCAGCTCGATCCGGGCGCTTACCTGATGGGCGAACTGCGGTCCTTCGGCGTCGATGCGGATACCAGTGAGGCAGTCGTGACCTTCGACGCGGCACTGGTGCGCGGTTCGGAAACGGTGATCGAAAAGCGCCGCTTCGAAGCGCGCGTGCCCGTTACGCCGATCGAGGCGGCCCCGGTGGGCGCCGCGCTCAACCAGGCCGCCAATCAGGTTGCGGCGCAGGTGGCGGACTGGGTCGGCAAATAGCGCCGTAGTATATCCTTATAAAACAATAACCTAGCTGGAGTCGGTCGCAGACACTGGGCCTTCTCGAGAATGTGGATAGTGTGACCTTCGTGTGACCTTGGCGGCCTAGGGCTTGCGACGAACGCCGACCGGCAAGTCGCACACCTCGAGCCCCGTCGCGACCGTCGGCGCCGCCGGCTGCTCGCGCAGCCTGATCCAGGCGGCATAGCGCTCGTTGTCGGCCGCGCGATATTGGAAGCGCGGGCGCTCGTCCTCGGGCAACTGGCTGGCGAGGCGGACCGAGGCGATCGGGGTGCGCTCCGCCGCGGTCGCATAGACCCCCATCGTCGCGCTGCTGCGCGGCATCGCGGACATATAATGCATGCCTTCCACGATCCGCCCGACCACCGTGTAGTTGCGATCGAGCCGCCGTGCCGACTGACCGATCGGGGTGAACAATTCGGTGCCGGCGCCGGTGTCGGGCAATTGGTCGCGCGCGACTCCGACCATGCCGTAGCAATGGGTGAGCCAGGCGGCCTTGCCGTCGCTCGCGATCGGCCAGCCATCCGCCGTCACGCCCGACATCGCCGAATAGCCGTCCGCCCTGGTCAGCCGCTGCGCCGCCTCGAACGCGTGGATCTCGAATTCGGCCGGCGGCCGGGCGACGATCTCGGGCGGGGCGGTCTTCTCGTCGCCGCCCCACTGCGTCACCCAATTCTCCTGGACGCGGTAGACGCTGGTCCCGTCCCACCAATGCGCCTTGGCGATCTGGCGCAGATTGGCGACATGGCCGGGCGCGAAGCGGGCGGCGAGGCGGACGAACACCTGTCGCCCGTCGCGGAAGGTGATCGCCATGATCTCGTCATCGGGAATGTCGCGCCAGTCGGAGGGCGCGGGGTCGCTGGGCAGCGGTGCGGCTGGCGCGGTCTGCGCAATAGCGGGAATGGCGAGGACACCGGCGGCGAGCGCAGTCAGCGCGATCAAGGGCTTGAGCATGCAGTGATGCTCGCACGCCGAGCAGCGCTTGCCTAGCCCGCGCGCAGAAGCTAGGGCCCCGCGTTCCGGGACATGCGGAGCGGTGGCCGAGTGGTCGAAGGCGCTCGCCTGGAAAGTGAGTATACGTCAAAAGCGTATCGAGGGTTCGAATCCCTCCCGCTCCGCCACCGGGTCTCTAAGTTATTGAGACAGCAGAGAAAAATCGCGAAAACTGCGCGAAACTGCGCCGTTCCCGGTTTGCTTCGGTACTGCGGAGACTCGCCTGATAACTGGGAATACGGAATTCTCCGCGGCTTTCTCTGCTGCCTAGTGGCGCACTACGGAATCCAAAATCTGCATCGAAACCATCGGACGTTCGAACCAACGGCGGTCCAGCACCCAGCGTCAGGTAACGCCGGGAATATTCGCTCTCCAGAAGATTTGCGGAAGTGCCGGCAGAATTGCGCACTCCCGATCCAATTATCTCCCCAGACCGCCGATCGCAGGTGGCCAAATTCCTGGTCATTTTCACCGCGGGTGTGCCGGCGGTACCGTTTTGGTTTTCGGCCCTAGATCTCCCTGTTCCGAAGCGATTTACAGGGAATTCGGATCGAAAAACAGGCGTGACGAGGAATCTGCCCGCCGAATGCGAGGATTTCTGCTGTGTTGGAGGGGTCCATTCCCTAGACAAGATAACAGGGAATTCGCGCAAATGTATCAGGGGACGCACCGAAGAGAACAGGCCCTCTTCAGCCATTGATCACGGATGGACCGAGAAACCATTCGATCTCCAGCTCATAAAGCCGATTGACAACAAATATAGACCTAGCTGATTGAATTTGCTTGATAATTTGACAATCGGACGGGGCCGCATTATTGCCAATGTCGGAGGTGTTACCTCCCCCATGACGCAGATAGTCGCATCAGCGGCGCAGCAGACGGGATCACTCGGGGCGCGACATCACGCGCCTTTCACTTGTTCAACAATTGGTTGGGCAGGCGATGTGGTCGTGCGCTGTTGCTGCTCGATTTCTCGCTTGTCCTTCCGCCATGAAGGATTTGATCATGAGAAAGAAGCCTACATCCTCTGACGTAACCAAGACCGGGCCTAGTGCCGTTCTTCGAAATCTGTCCAGCGCTATCGAGCAGCGGCTTGGCCCGATCGAGTATCGGCCCCTGGCCGACGTGATCCCGTACGCTGGTAATCCGCGGGCCCATCCAGAGAAGCAAATCGTCCAGCTGATGGCGTCCATTTGCGAGTTCGGTTTCCCCATGCCTTTGCTTGTCGATGTCACGGGCGAGCTGATTTGTGGGCACGCGCGCCACGAGGCAGCGAAACGGCTCGGCCTTGAGCAGGTCCCGGTACTCGTCGCTCAGTTCTGGAGCAAAGCGCAGATCAAGGCGTACCGCCTAGCCGACAATCAGCTGGCATCGGCAGCATCGTGGGATGAAAACCTGCTGAGAATTGAGCTCACCGGCATCATCGAATTGGACGAAGTCCCGATCGAAGTGCTGGGCTGGGAGACCGGACAAATCGATGTAATCCTCGATGGTGCCTCGCTCGCCGAGGACGATGCCGCGGACGTGATACCGGAGGCGCCGTCTGATCCCGTTACGCGCCTCGACGATATCTGGGTAATGGGCAAGCATCGCCTATCATGCGGATCTTCGCTCGAGGCAGAGTGCTGGTCGAAATTGATGGCCGGCAAGATGGGCGCGCTGTCTCTGAACGATCCGCCCTGGAACGTGCCGGTGAACGGTCATGTATCCAGCACAGGCCGCCACCAGGAATTTGCGATGGCGTCGGGTGAGATGACGCCCGAGCAGTTCGTGGAATTCAACGCAAATTGGTTCGCAAAGTCCTGTGCGCATCTGAAGGACGGGGCGCTCGTGATGGCGTTCATGGATCATGCCCATCTGTTCGAGCTTATGACGGCAGCGCGGCAGGCGAGGCTCAAGCACCTAAACCTTTGCGTCTGGGCTAAGACGAATGGCGGGATGGGGAGCCTGTATAGGAGCCAACACGAGCTAGTGTTGGTGCTCAAGCACGGGTCCGCTCCCCACACCAACATGGTCGAACTCGGCAGGCACGGTCGGTATCGGACCAATCTATGGCTGTGCGCAGGAGCGAACGTCTTTGGCGCCACGCGCGATGCAGATCTGGCAGCACATCCAACCGTCAAACCCGTGGCGCTACTGGCCGAGGCTATACGTGATGTGACTCGGCATGGCGAGATCGTCACCGATGCCTTCTCTGGATCTGGTAGCACCATCCTCGCGTGTGAGCGCACCAAGCGGGTCGGCTACGCCATCGAGATCGAGCCCAGATACGTGGATGTCGGCGTCTACCGCTGGGAGAAGATGACCGGCCGGCAAGCTGTTCTCGAAGCGACCGGTCAGACGTTCTCCGAAGTCGCCGCCGAACGCTCCGTCGCGCTTCCCGTCGCGGCGTGAAGCTAGCCCGCAGCCGTTAACATCTGCGCAAACGGTCATGCCTCAATCTGCCGTGGGGCATGGCCGAGCAGATCGATTATTTTCGGAGTTCCTAGTCATGAGTTCCACGACCAACCAATCCGCCGCGGTCCCTTCTACGCATCGCCCTGAGATCGTCGCGCGGCAACGCGTGCGGCGAGCACCCGGCAGTCAGCCCGAGGTTCCGGCAACGGCCGCCGTATCGCTGGCAGTTAGTAAGCCGGCCAGCGGTTCGTTTGACAAACAGCAAGCATCACCCGTCGGCTACAAGATGCCCCCGCTGCACACGCGCTTTCCGAAGGGCCGCTCTGGCAACCCCAAGGGGCGTCCTAAAGGCTCCAAAGGCCTCAAAACTCTGATTCGTGAATTGATGACTGCAAAAGTGACAATTCGCACTTCTGGAGGTCCCCAGCGCATGACCCGCATGGAGGTGGCGCTCCACAAGGTTGCGGAGAAGGCATTTTCGGGCGACCTACGCTCGCTGCAAACCCTGATCTCTCTTTATGCGGACAGCGTGCCGGACGAGCAGCCAAAGAGCGGCGACAGTGAGCGCACCGTACCAGTGTTCGATATGGACGCACATGACCTCGCGATCCTTGAGGCCTTGCGCGCGACCGTTGCCGCCGAAGAGCGAGAACCGTCATGAACGAGCTTTTGTCGGCCGCGTTGCGGCAGTATTTCTCGCTGTTCTTGGCTCGGGTGTTCGGCGATTTGCATCCTGGCGCGGGTCCGCTGGGCCGGTCCTGGTATTTGGAGGCGATCTGCCAAGCATTGATTGGTGCGACCGGGTCTGAGGGGGCGCGGCTGGTCATCACAATGCCACCCCGTCATCTCAAATCCATCGCGGCGTCGGTAGCTCTTACCGCGTTCTTGCTGGGACGTGACCCGACGCGCCGGATCATGGTTGCTACCTACAGCCAGGATCTCGCCCGTCTGCACGCGACGCAGTGCCGGGCCATCATGCAATCCGAATGGTATCGCCGATTGTTTCCGGGAACCGTGATTGCGGACGACGGAAATCGCATGCTCGAGATCGTCACAACGAAGGGAGGCGGCCGAAAGGCCGTTTCGGTCGGTGGTACGGTAACGGGCTATGGCGCTGACATCATCATAGTCGATGACTGTCTTAAGGCGGACGATGCACGAAGCGAGGCCAAGCGCGAAGAGGCGAAAGCCTGGTTCGACGGAACGCTGGCAACCCGCCTTAATTCCCCAGGCGGCGGTGCGATCATCTCAATCTCGCAGCGCCTGCACGAAGTCGATCTGGCAGGGCTATTGATCGAAAAGGGCTATGATCACCTCTGCCTGCCCGCCGTCGCGGAGCGTGACGAGCGAATTCAGATTGGACCACATCGCTACCATCAACGCAGGGTCGGCGACGTGCTCGATCGCCCGGGCCTCACACGCGAGAAGCTGGAAGCCGAACGGCGCAATCTCGGGCCTCAGGTCTATTCTGCGCAATACCAGCAGAACCCGGTAGCGCCTGAGGGCAATCTAATCCGGATGGACTGGTTCCCCACCTATGAAGGCGAGATATTGCCGGAGGACTGCGAAAAGGTCTTCCAGAGTTGGGACACCGCCTCGAGTGAGGAGCCGACGGCTGATTTTTCGGTCTGCACGACATGGGGGTATCGGGAGAGGCGGTTTCATCTGCTCGATGTATTTCGCGCCAGGCTCGCTTTCCCGGACCTCAAGAAGGCGGTGCTGCGCCACCAGCGCAGGTGGCAGCCAGACCAGGTGATCATCGAGGACACTGGAACGGGCAAGTCGCTGTGGCAGGAGTTTCGCTCCAGCGGCGAATTGCGACCGCAGATGTGGGCTGTCTCTGGCGACAAGGAATCCCGCTTAATTGGTGTTACCGGACAGCTTGAGGCTGGGATGGCCTTTGGACAGAGATCTGCGTTGCCATGCCGGCGATCCAGGCGCTTGGCGAGGGCTGGGACGTGACGGTCATCACCGATGCGTCGGGCGGCACCTCGGTGGAAGCGCATCAGGTTGCGGTTCAGCGCATGATCGCCGCGGGCGCGAACATGATGACGTGGCTGGCCCTGGCAGCGGAATGGCAGCGCGACTGGGCCCGGATGGAAACGGCAGGCGCCATGACAGAAATCATGAAGCACCACGCCGCCGGCAGCGGCATCGCTTTCCTGTGGGAGCAGCAGCTGCTCAACACACCGGTGATCCGAGCCAGAGGCAGCACCGCTCCGATCACCGGCTTGACCAGGCCGCGTTCGACAAGGGTTGTCACCGCGTCCAGTTTGCCTCGGTTCTGCCGGGTGAAGACGAAATGGTAGGCGGCGTTCTTTCCCCAGGCTTCGACCAGGTTCTGCGGCTGCGCGATGTCGACGATGCTGACCACCCGTCCCGCATCTGCGAGCGCGAGCGCACTTCTCGTCAGCGTATCGCCGCCGATGGTGTCGAACACGACGTTCACCCCTTGCCCCTGCGTCAGGTCCGCCACGGCGGTGACATAGTCATCGAAGGTATGGTCGATGACCTCGTCCGCTCCGAGCGAACGCACGAACGCATGGTTGCTCCGGCGCGCTGTCGTGATGACCCGCGCGCCGATCGCCTTGGCAAGCTGGATCGCCACCGTACCGACACCGCCGGCACCGCCGTGGATATGGTTTCGTGAACGGCGAGCTGCGCACGGCTTACCAGCGCTTCCCAGACCGTGCCACCGACCAGCGTGAGGCTGGCCGCCTCCAGATGGGTGATGTTGCGTGGCTTGCGGGCGACCAGTTCGACATCGGCCACGTGCTGCTCCGCGGAGGAGCCCGGACCGCCAAAGATCTTTGGGGTGTAGTACACCTCGTCGCCGACATCCAACTCGGTCACGTACTCCCCCTTCTCGTCCACGACGCCGGAAACGTCGTGACCGATGATGGCGGGCAGAGGCACGTAGTCGACGTAGTCGCCACGTCGGATCTGATAGTCGAGGGGATTGATGGCGGTGGCGTGAACGCGCACCCGGACCTGCCGAGGGCCGACAGCCGGTACGGCAACATTGCGCAGCTCAAGAGCGTCGAAGCCACCGAACTTGCTGAGGACGATCGCTTTCATGGTGCTAATCATGCTCTTACCTTTTCTCAAGTCCGACTGTGGGTCGTCTAAACCAGCGGCAGCGCCAGCAGGCCGGACCCGGACATCGGCGGCCCTTCACTGACGCGGGACGAACACGTCCTCAGGCGAGTGCGCCCGCGTCGGCGTTGAGGATGGCGCCAGTGATCACGCTCGCCGCGGGGCTTGCGAGGAACACAACCGCATTCGCGATCTCGCGCGGTTCGGCATAACGCCCGAGCGACGTCATGCCCCGCTGGAAGTCGGCGCCGTCGCCAGAGGCGGGGTTCGCATCGGTGTCGGTAGACCCGGGCTGTACGAGGTTAACGGTGATACCACTGGGGCCGAGTTCGCGCGAAAGTCCGCGCGTGAACGACGTCAGCGCGGCCTTCGAGACGGCATAGGCAGTGACGCCTGGAAACGGGACCCGCTCGCCCAGACCCGACCCGATGGTGACGATGCGCCCCCCGGTCGGCAGATGCGGGATGGCGGCCTTGGCGAACAGCATCGGCGCACGCACGTTCACGTCCATGAGCTTCTGATATTCCTGGAGGTCCAGTTCCGCGATCGGAGCGTAATATCCGATCGCGGCGCTATTGATGAGGATGTCGAGCCCGCCGAGCGCGGCGACAGCCTCGCTGACGGCGCGCGTAATCGCCTCGGGATCGGCGCTGTCGGCCTGGATAGCGGCGGCGCCTCGCCCTATCGCCTCGATCGACTCGGTCACCGCTCGAGCCTTCTCGGCCGAATTCTGGTAGGTGAAGGCGACGTCGGCGCCGTTCTCCGCCAGCGCCACTGCGACCGCGGCGCCGATCCCGCGCGATCCCCCCGAAACTAGCGCGCGCTTTCCACTGAGGTCGATCATCGACTTGTCCCTCCTGGTCGCGAGGGATCGCGACGATGTCAGACCTATTCTGGGATCGGAATCCGGCTTTGCTTAGGCTTGGGAACTGCTCAGCTGTGTCGCCGAAGCGGGAACACCGCCGGTCAGGACATCCCCGGGACGGATGGCGGAGGTCGGTCCGGCGGCGGGATGAATTCGCAGTCGATCCCGCGCTAACGGCTACCCGGCAACAAATGGCCCGAGGCGCACTCTTGAACTATTCCGCAGGCGTCACCATCTGGCGCTCAAGGCAAGTTTGTTACCTCGCCAACGAGATAGCCAAAGTGTGTTTCCGGTCACTCCTGACGGCTAATATTGGAAAAAACTGGGCTTAGGGGCCGCTCTGGATCAGGGCGGCCCCTTTTCATTGGGCGCTGCCGCTCGTCCGCGCTTCGGCAACTTCAGGCTCCAGGATCGCCCTGGTGGCACCCCTTCACCGAAGCTCACTGAATGGGATATCACCCAGGTTAGTTGCCGGCATTTTGGGGAAGGCCGTGTATCCAGGCCGCCTGATGTTGCGCCGGGTTTCATCGTAATAGACCGAGAGAATCCCCGACAGCAGGAACTGGAAGCCGTGGTGCAGGTGCTCCTCAGTCTGCTCCAAATAGCGGTATTTGGCCTTCTTGTTCTGCTCCGTGATCTTTTCCGGCGGCCTCGCTTTGAAGACGTGCCAACCCGATAGGTCACCGATGAAGCCGACCATGTCGTCGTAGGAGACGGGCGGCGTGTAGATATCCTTCAGTTTTTGGAAGATCTGTTTTTCCTTGGCCACGGCGCTGTCGGCCAACTCGGCGGCCGCGCCGACTAACGCCAGAAAAGGTCCGCGGCGCCGTTGCTCGGGTTTGTTCCGATCACAGCGGCAGATATGCGAGACATTCAGCAGCGTCTTACATTCCACGGCGATGTCGGCGTCTCGAAGTTTCTTCTTGACGGACAGAACGGCCACTACGCCCTCCGGCGGAACGATCACCGTCTCGCCCATGCGCTGAAACACCGGATAGGTGCCCGTGTCATAAACGATGATGTCCAGCTGGCTCGAGTGCGCGTCCGTCTCCTTGGATCTAGCGCGGTCGTTCTTGCCGGTTTTTACAGCCGGCCGCAGTACGAAGCCGGTGAGAACCTCGAGATCTCTGGGCAGGTATTTCTGGAGATAGCTGCGTATTAAGGCCTCAACGTAGCGGCCATCCTCGCCCCGGTGCTCCGCCCCTTCCGTGACAGGGTGCGGCAGCAGCGTTTCAAATTGCCGGTACACGGCCAAAAGCGCGCTGACTTCCTGGTTCCAGAATTTGCGGAGCCTCTGACCGTCCATGGCGCCTTTCTGCCTGACAAGCGTCGACCTGCAACTAGCTGCCGCGCGGGCCCTGGGCAATCGGACGATGTGGGCGGCTAGAGGAACGGCCAAGACTGGGACTTTCCGCTCATTCCTGCAGCACGGACGGATCGCCGGTCTGCACTGAGTATTCGAGTAGTCACCGCACGGCCGTCACGTTGTGCGGTGCCGATCTTCAACGAAGTTCCACTAATCGCGATACGCGCGGACGAGCAGGGTTTGGCGAGCAATTTGTGCGCCGAGTAGCTCTGCAATGGTGGCAAGTCCGGCGTCCAGATCATGCTTGCGGCCGCACAGGAAGATATCGATGCACGCGGTGCCATATTCGGGCCAGGTGTGGATCGAGATATGCGATTCGGCGAGCATGGCCACACCGGTGACGCCCATGCCGGAACCGAAGCTGTGAAGCCGCACTTGGAGCAAGGTCGCGCCCGCCGCCGTAGCTGCGTCGACCAAGCACCGCTCGATGTGCGCGGTGTCGTCGAGCCGCTTGCCGCCGGTCAGGTCCGCGATCAGGTGATGGCCGTCGAACCTATCCGTCACAACAGACTCTCATATCCATGACCGAGCAGGGCCATCGCGTCCTCAGCGGCGCGGACGCCGTGATAGTGCGCCTCTTCGAAAAGCGACAGGCCACTAAGATCGGAATGCGCCAGAAAAAGGGGTGGTTTCGGCCGGGCCGCTTCGCCGTGCTCAAGGAAGCCCGGCGTCGGGCGGATCATGGCGTGGCCCCAGCGCCATAGCTCAATGCTGCGAATCGCATCGTCGAGATCAGGATGCATGGCGAGCAGGTCGTCGCGTACCATGCGTTTCCATTCCTCGGCGGGCCGCGCAAGCAGCAGGCGGCGGCCGACTTCCGGAGTCATGTCCGACAACGGCAGATACCACGTCAGCACCGTGGCATTGGTGATCGCGGCCGGCCCCTGGTGCGTTGCGACGACATAGCCGAGCGAATTGCTGGTGCTCGACACATTGTCCCAGGCAAGCGGCACGCCGCGGCCCTGCGGCAAGCGATCGACGGTGATGTTGGCAACCAGCCACGGCGCGTAGCTGAAGCCCTTGGCATCGCCCGGAAGCGGGCACAGCCTTGCAGTGACGAAGTGCGGGGTCGCCAGGATTGCGGCGCGGGCGCGTGTGCGGACGGTGCGGTTGGCCGCAACATCGAAACTGTCGACCGTCACGCCCGGTTCGTGCCGGGCAACGGAATGGACGATCCGGCCAGAGGCGATCCGATCGGGGAAGGCCGCGGCTAGGCACTGGACCAACCGTCCATTGCCCTCCGGCCAGGTGAGTTCATTGTCGCCCGCGCCATTTGCCGCCCAGCCGCGCCGCCCGGCGAAATAATGAATGCCTGCCCAGGCGGAGACGGCATCGGGCTCCGTCCCGTAATCGTCGCGCATTGCGTAGCGGACATGCGCACGCAACACCGGCGACTGCCATCCTTGGCCATCGAGCCAGTCGGCGAAGGATCGGCCGTCGAGTGCGCGCAGATGTGGCTCGTATGAGCTATAGGCCACCGGCGAGGCGAAGCCGGGCTTGCCGTCGCTGCCGACATAACTCGAAAAGCGCCGCATCTGCGCCGCGAACGCGGCGAGGTCTTGGCGGTCGCGATCGGTGAGACCGGTACGTGGGATCAACCCCTCTTGCCAGCGCCCCTGCCAGAACAACCGCTCCTCAAGATCGGCGCAGAGCTGTTCGGGATCATAGACGGGCACGCCATCGGCATCGCCGGTGATCATGCCGAACTGGCGGAGCATGTGCCGCAGCGCTTTTGCCTCGCGGTTGGCCACGGGCAGATAATGCGCACCCAAGGGATAGGCGGACACGGCATTGCGCCCGTTTCGCGCGTTGCCGCCCGGCTGGTCCTCTAGTTCCAGCAGCTTGAAGCGGGTGAACCCGGCATCGGCAAGCCGCCATCCTGCCGAGAGGCCGGCCACTCCGCCGCCGGCGATCACAATATCGGCATCTTCGGTAACGCTTGGCGCTGGAAAGCCGCCCATTCGCAGCCGGTGACCGCGCGCGAGGTCTGCGCCGCCGAGCTGTCCCGGCGGCAGCGCCTCCGGCCCCTTGAGCGCATAGGCCAGCCCGCCTGCGGCCGCCGCCGACGCCACGCCCAGCCCCAGCACCGCGCGCCGGTCAGCCTTCATATTTGCTCCAGGCGTCGGCGAACTCGCGGACGAGCACCTGATTATCGAGCCGGTTCACCGGGGTCGGCCGGCGCGCCATATCGGGAGGGAAGTCGAACAGGCGCCGGTCGCCTTCCAGAGTGAGAAAGCGTCCCCCCGCCGGGATGCGCGCCTCAGCGGGAATCGGCCCTGCCCCCGCCAGCATAAAACCCCATTCGCCGAAGCTCGGCACATAAACATGATACCCGCGAGTCTGAAAGCCGGCTGCCTCCATGGTCGTCGCGACCGTCCAGAACGCCATCGGGGCGACGAGCGGCGAGGTGCTCTGCACGGCGATCATACCGCCCGGAGCGAGCAGCTTGCGGAGCGCGCGGTAGAAGGTCTCGGTGTAGAGCTTGCCGACCGAATAATCGACCGGATCGGGGAAATCGACGATGATCGCGTCATATTGTCCGGGATTCTCGCGCGCCCAGCGAAACCCGTCTGCATTGATGACGGTCATACGCTTGTCGGTGAGCGATCCCCGGTTGAGTGCGGTCAGCATGCCCGTCTGCGAGAACAGGCTGGTCATTTCACCGTCGAGATCGACCAAGGTCAGCTTCTTGACCTCGGGATGCTTGAGCACCTCGCGTGCGGCCAGCCCGTCACCGCCGCCAAAGATCAGCACGTTTGCCGGATTGACGACGCGGCCCAATGCCGGATGCACCAGTGCTTCGTGATAGCGATACTCATCTTGCGACGAGAATTGCAGATTGCCATTGAGATAGAGCCTTAGATCATCGTCACGTCGGGTGAGCACCACGCGCTGAAACTTGGTGTTCACCGCATAGATCACCGGCTCGCCATAGCTGCCGACCTCCGCCCAGCGCTGGAGGCGGTCCGACGCGACGAAACCACTGCCAAGCGCCAGGAGGACGAGGATGGCCGCCACCTTTTCGGCGCGGAAACGTGATGTGCGCGGCAAAGCGAACAGCAGTGCGAGTGCCACCCCGGCGTTGAGTATTCCGAACAAGAAGCCAGTGCGGATCATGCCGAGATGGGGCATCAGCAGCAGTGGGAATAACAGGCTCGCGACCAGCGCTCCGACATAGTCGAAGGTTAGCACGTTCGACACCGTTTCGCGGAAATCGAAGCCGCGGAGGATCCGGATCAATAGGGGGATTTCCAGACCGACGAGGAAGCCGATCGCGAGAACCAGCCCATAGAGCGCGACGCGAAAATGCTCGATCAGAGGGAACAGCATGAACAAGGCACAGGCCGAAGCGCCGCCCAACGCAGCGATCAGCAGCTCGACCCGCACGAACAGCCGCATTTCGTCGCGCTTCACATAGCGAGAGCACCAGCTGCCGACGCCCATTGCGAACAGATAGGTGCCGATGACGGTGGAAAATTGAGTGACGCTGTCGCCGAGCAGATAGCTGGCAAGCGTACTCGCCAGCAGTTCGTAGATCAGGCCGCAGGTTGAGACGACAAAGGCAGAGACCAGCAGTGCGATGGCAGAGGCCGACGCGCGTGGTTTGGGAGCAACCGGATCGCCCTCAGCCATGAATCGCGGCGGCGACGATGATCGCCAGGCCGATCGCCACGGCGCCGGCAAAGATGGCGACCGCGACATTCTGCTTCTGTTCGATCTCCTGCCACAATTTGCCGGGTGTCAGCAGATCGAGGATGACGAAGCCAACGACGAAAACGACGATGCCGATGACCGAGTATAACAGGGTGCTCAGCACCGCGGGCAATGTGGTGACCATATGCAGATTCCTATTTGTGAGTTGGTCCGCGAACGCCGACGCCAGAGGTGCGGGCCTGTCCGCCTTCGGCAAAGGGCGACCAGGCAAAAATTCCGGTGAATAGGCACAAGCCGATCACCGCCATGCACCAGGTTCCATACAAGAAACTGCGTGTGGTCATTCGTCCTCCTCCACTACCGGCGCGAAATCGCTTTCGGCTTTGCGGGCCTTCTCGAAGGCAAGATGCATGAGCAGTGCGCCCAACCAAGGCAGGCTGATCAGCAGCAAGGCGATCAGGATGTTCGAGGCGTAGAGCGTGCCGTGGCGCACTTCCACATGCACGACCGGTTCGTTCGTCGGCTCCATCCAGCCACCGTCGGGAAACGCCATGCCCGACTGGCTCCAGCGATTGCCCTTGTATTCGACGATCAGATCGTATGTGCCCGCCGGCACGCTGGCGATCGATATCTGCGACCGGCGCCCACCCTCGGTCCAGGGGCCGTCGGTGTCTGCACCGGAATAGCGTTCGGCGGTGCCATAGGCCTCATAGACCTGCTGCGTCGCGCGATTGACCAGCGTATAATCGAGATCGACCCAGCCATCCTCTAGCCGCGGGACATCGGCGCTGATTTCCACATATTGATAGCGGTTCGGGAAGGTGATCGGCCCCAGCGTGGCGCTTTGCTCCTTGCCATAGGCATCAACCGGGAAATGGCCGGCATCGGTCCAGCTGCTGCCCCCAAAGGCGAACGCCAGAACGACCAGGAATAGCGCCGCGACCACAGCAATCTTGGTGGCGGTGCCAAGCCATTCCCCCCATTTCGAAGGCTCGTGCGGCAAGGGTGGCCAGGCGCGGAGTTCCGGCCCGATGCCGAACGCGCGCGCCATTTCACGGCGCGGCAACCACTCGTTGAGCGTCCAACTAACCTCGCGATCATTTTCCTCGCGTGACAACATGAAGCCGGGCCGCACCCAGTCGCCGGTTTTGACCGTCTCTCCGACGGCGACGCGCCAGTAGAATTCCCCGATTACGCGATCTACCCGCGCTTCGCCCAGGAAGAAGCGCGTATAATAGCCATCGTCGAGGCTGTAGGTGTCGTACGTCCGCCATTTCGGCATGCGCGTGAGAATCGTCCCGAAGCTCCAGCCGCCGCGCACTTTCACCAGCCAGCGATATCCTTGATACGGGTTGAAGAGGAGATACTCCTCCCAGCCATAGTTGCCATTCTCGGAGCGGGAGAGATAGCCGATCGCTTCCCACTCGACTCCCTTTAGCGTGCCGCGCGTCCCGAGCGGAATCTCGAGGCTGAGATTCATCTCGTGATACTGCGTAATTAGCTTCACGTGCGGATCGGCGACGTCGAGGATCGAGCCGCAATATTGGCATGCCACATGGACCGTATAGCCAGCCGCACGCAGCTCGACCGTCCCGCCGCAACTCGGGCAGTTCAGCGTTCGGATCGCCGGCGCGGGCTGCGGCTGGATGTCGGGATCAGCCGGCATAGTCGGGCAGTGCCCATCCCTCGATTTCGCGCAAGCCTGTCGGCGCCAGTTCGGCAAGGGTCACGTAGCGGCCAGCATAGAAATCCACCGCATCGCCGTCGCGCTGCAGATTGGCGATCTCGCCGTTTGCACCGCGCATATCGACATTATACACGCGCCAGCCCGGCTTGGGCACGAACGGCAGCTCGCCCTCGGCAGTGACGCACACCGCGTCGCGGGCATCGACGATGGTCATTTGCCCACCATCGAGCTTGATCTCGGTGCCGGGGATCCCCTTGCCGCCACCGGCTATTCCCTTGAGGGCGTGGGTACGCACAGGACCGAACGGCCGCGGGCGCAGCAGCATGAAATCGCCCATTGCTTCGCCGAGCCAGGCATGGGCGTCGTCCTCGAACAGCATCAGCCATTCATTCCAGGTGCCGTCGCTCCAGCTCCAGCGAACGCGGCCGATCACTTCGAACCCATAGCCGTCGATCCGCCCGCGCATACCGAGCCGGACCGGGCTTACATCGAATGGGAGGACAGCCGCCAGGCCGACCTGCTCCAGCCCGGCGTCGCTGCGCACCAGCATCGCCCGGCAATAGTCACACACCCGCGACGGCAATGCCGGCGAGCGGAACACGACATCGGCGCCGCAATTGGGGCAAGGCAAATGCAGGCTCATCGGGATTAGCGAATGCGGCCGAGCAGTTCGGTTTTCTTGGCGTCGAATTCGGCCTGTGTGATCGCCCCCATGGTGAGCAATTTGTGGAGCTTCTCGATCTGGGGATAGGCTTCGTCGCTAGAGGCGGCAGGTGCTGCGGCACCGCTACCCATCGCACCCGACATGCTCTGCCCGATCGCCATGCCCGCAGCCATGCCGGCACCCGCGCCGGCGACGCCGCCCGACTGGCCCGCTGCCGTTTCCAGTGCCTCGGCGCTCTGGAAGCGCAGGAACCGGTCGAGATCGCCCACCACACGCATCGAGCTCGCCTTGTCGAGATGGGACTGGACCTCCTCGGGCAGCGACAGGCTCTCGATATAGAAGCTGGTGCAGCTCAGGCCCCATTGCTCGAATGCTGGCTCGACCGCGGCCTTTAGTTTTTCCGACAGCGCCGATTGATTGGCGGCAAGATCAAGGAATGCGGTATCGCCGCCGCCCAGCGCCGATGCGACCGCAGCGGCAATGGAGGCGCGCAACTGCGGTTCGATATCGGCAACCGTCAGCCGATCGAGCGACCCCATCATCTTGACGGAGAAGACCGCGACATCCTCCACCCGGAAGCTGTAGCTGCCGAATGCGCGAACCCGCAGCGGCCCGAATTCCTTGTCGCGCACCGTGATTGGCTGCGCGGTGCCCCATTTCAGGCCGGTCTGTTCCTTCTGGCTGAAGAAATAGACATCGGCCTTGAATGGCGATGCGAAACCCTTGTCCCAATTAAGCAGCGCGGTGAGCACCGGAAGGTTGCTGGTCTCGAGGGTATGCAAACCGGGCAGGAACGCGTCGGCCAACTGGCCCTCATTGTTGAACAACGCGATCTGACCGCTGCGCACGGTGAGCTGCGCCCCGTTCTGGATCGCGCGATCCTCCATCGGATAGCGGATCGCCAGCGTGCCGGGCTCATCGACCCAATCGATGACATCGACGAACTGCTTCGAGAAAAATCCGAATATGCTCACGGGCCCTCCATCCGCAGCAGAATAGAGATTTACGACCACTATCCAACACCAATAACGCTTATGCAGGGCCAGCGGTCTGTGCTTGCTGATGCGCCTTCAGGCTAGGCCATTTCGATCATAGCGTTGCAGGGTTGAACGTCTGTTTTCTAATCACCGAGCCCCGAAGCCCGCCAGTCAGCAAACGGCCCACTTTCCGCCGTTCAGCACCAACCCGTCACGACGGCAGTTTCTGGGCCGGTTGCGGCCAGACCGCTTCTAGCGGATGGACGACGTAAGCGGTCACCATTTCTAGTCACCAAGGGATGTGTCGCAGCAAATGATTTTCACCGGATGGTAACGGTGAAAACGGTATGCTAATGCTCAGATATGGCAAATGTGATTCCTTTTCAGACGCCTCGCAGCGCATCCACGCCTGCCGAACTTTTCCTGCGGGTTGGCGAAACTCACTACGGTCAGGTCGCCAGCCTTTACGCGGAGGGTAGGCTACCCATCCGTCGGGCGATCTTCGACGCCTCCAAGCTCAAGCATCAAATCGATTTCATCAAGACGCTGCGCGACGACAGGGTTGAGCTGACGCTCGATACCAAGGCGGCCGAACTTGCTGCGTTGACCCGCTATCAGGGTAACCCATCCGGTGCGCCATGGGCCGGTGGCACGCTGCATCTGCCGGGAATGTTCGACGAAGCGCGGTGCCAGGCGATGGCAGAGCATATCGCACAGATCGCCGTGGAGCGTGGTTTTGATCGCGTTCTTTCGCCATCTCATCTGTTGCGCGAGGGCCTGCTCGACCCATGGTTTGCGATCGACAAACGGCTGTGCGAAGCGCTGCGCAAGGCACTGGACCGGTCCGGCGGCACGCATATCGCAATCGATTATAATCTGATCATCGAAGAGCGTCCGCTTCGCGACGAGGCGGTTCGGTCGGCCCTGCTCCACCAGCTGGATGCACTGCCTTTCGAGAATCTCGCGCTGCGCGCTTCGCATTTTGGCGGCGACGCCGAGGCGCCAAAGCTGCGGGCCTTCATCAACATGCTCGATCGACTGATGACGGGCGGTCGTCCTGTCGTCGTCGATCATGTCGGCGGCCTTGTGGGACGCGCGCTGCTGGCATTCGGGGTGGCAAGTGGAATTGCTCACGGGCTCGACGAGCATATGCGGTTCGATGGGGCGCCGTGGAGTCGCCTGCCAAAGGACAGCGACAAGGACGACGAGGGTCGTGGCGGTGCGGCCAAGCGTATTTCGATAGCGCTGCTCGACCGGTCGCTGACCGTGCCGGAACTGACCGCGCTGGTGAATGCCAAGGGCGGCCAGCGTCTTGTCTGTTCGGATCGCAATTGCTGCCGCAGCCTCGCTGACATGACCAACCATTCCAAGCGACATTCGATTTTTCAGGAGACGAAGGCGCTGAGCGCGCTCGGGAGCGTGCCGGACCTGATGCGGACACAGCATTTTCTCGACAAGGAAGTCGCCGAGGCCGATCGCTTTGCCAGGCAGATTAAGGAACTGAAGCCGGTTGCATCCGAGTTGAAGCCGCGGCGCGGGCAAAGTCAGGAGCAGGCGGCCGAGAGCCTTTCGCTCCGCCTGTCGAAACAGTCGCTCCGCAATGAGAAGATCCGTGCGAGCCTCGAGAACCTGCATTCGGTGCGCGGACTCTCGGCACCGCGCATCGGGCGGGCGCACCTCGCCGACCGCGTGCGTGCGGGTGGAAGGTCATGACAGCATGAATGCCGTTACCCGCTTCATTGACAGGTTACAGGACGATGGCGGCCTGAAAGGGACCGATATTGCCAATTTCGCCGATGTATCGTCGGCAACCGTACACCGTTGGAAAGCCGGCTCACATGCCCCCAAGCCCGACGTACAGCTGCTGCTGGCGCGGCTACACTATGTGGTGAGCCGCCTCGACGAATATTACACCCCCGAAGAAGTTCGCATCTGGTTGTATTCGGAGCATCCGCAGCTTGAAGGCCAACGGGCGATCGATTTGATTGTAAACGACCGCACGGCCGACGTAATCGCGATCCTCGATCGCCTCGATGCCGAGGCTTATCTTTGAGTCAGGACTATCGTCTGCCTCGGCCGCAGGCGTTGCTGGACGCGATCGAGACCGAAACGCCGATCGCGCTGACCGCGCGGCTGTGGCGGGTGGTGACAGATGGCCGCGATCCGCTGAGTGCCGGTCGATCGGGCGGACGGTGGGACGACGGCAGTTTCGATGCCCTTTACACATCTAGCGACCGCGACGGTGCGTTGGCGGAAGCATGGTTCCACGCAGCGCGCGGTCAGCCGATTCCGCCCTCCAAGCCCATAAAACGCATCCATCAAATCAGCGCAGAACTCACCCGTGTGCTTGACCTTTCCGGTGAAGGCCGACTTGCTGCATTGGGCGTCGACATGCAGCTCTACGGGCAACTTTCCTATGTCCAACGTGGCGGCGAATATCCCACCACGCAACAGATCGGCGAGGTCGCATTCTTCTACGAATATGAGGCCGTCGTCGTGCCCAATGCGCGGTGGCCGACGAGCAATGTGGTAATTTTGACTGAACATTCCAGCATCTCAGCACTCACCACTGACGATGGCGAGCTGATCGATCTGGCAGCCTGGCGCGCAAGTAACCGGCCAAAGTGACCAGACGACAGAACGGTTCGGCGGTAGACTGACCAGCATGGCGTGAGAGGCACATCAATAGTCTGAAGGCAGGCCGGCAGCGGCCCAGGAATCGAACTCCGCGATGACGATCGCGAAGTCGCGCTTTTCCTTCGGTCCGCCTTTGTGGACGATCCCGACGACCTCATCATTAAGGTCGATCACCGGACCGCCGGACATGCCTAAAGTTCACTTCGAGGAGCTTGATCAGGCTCTTCACCGTCGTGGAGCTGACCGTTCCGTCGCGGAAATTGACCTTATCGGCTGGACTGAAGTCGGGATAACCGATCGCGACGATGGGATCGCCGGTCACGGCGGCGGTCGCACTTTTGCTCATCTCGTAAAAATCGGTTGCAGGAATTGCGTGCGTCAGGATCGCAAGATCACGGTGCTTTGAATAGTGCGTGACAGAGACAGTGAACTTGTTCGATGGCCGCGATGGGTGATGAACCGTCGCTTCCTTCACTCCAGCAACGCAATGCGCGGCTGTGACTAGTCCAACACCCATAAGAAAAAACACGCTGCCCTGCGAGTATTTGTCCATGTCATTGAGGTGATGCTCGATCACCCACACGGACCTGTCCAACCGTTCGAGTCGGGTCGGTTGGACCTTGATGGCCTGCTTCGGGAAGGCGGTGTTGAAACGGAGGGCGAGCGCGCGATAGACCGGATCAGCAAGACCTTTCACATTGCCGAGCCAGGCAATCTTACCCTTGATATGAGAACTAATGTCGGCTTTCCCCCCGAAGTCGGCGGCATAGCGAACTTGAGCCGCAGCTGCGTCTTTTTCCACTGCATAGAGTGCCGCGCGAACGTTGCGAACGAAACGCCGGTCAACGTTCAGTCCATCATTCACCTTCAGCCCCGTCACCACGCGGCGTGAGTGCTTATCTGCGTAGTGAATTTTCTCGGAATTGAGCGCGAACCCGTTGTTGGCAAATGCCGCCTGCAGCTCGGCTGACAAAAGCTCGGGGGCAATTTGACCAGTTGGCGGCAATGTGCCGTCGAACAGCGGGGCAAGCGGTCGCAGACTCGAGAGGCTGATATCATCCGCATAGCGCGTGTAGATGCACTTCGCGTCCTTCGCGAGTCTGAGCAACGTCCGGTCGAGCCGGAAGCATATCATGTTGGAAAGGACCGGGCTGGCGGGGCCGCCTTGCGGCAGATGGCCGCTGTAGCAGCAGATGCGGGCGACCGTTTCCGCCGCATCACTCGGGACGCCAATGACGTGGAGAATTCCGGAGACCCTGCGCTCAGTGATCGAGCCGAAAAAATCTTTGATGTCGAGATTGAGGATGAAGCGCTGCTTGAGATGGGAAGCTGCATTCGACTTGACGGATTTGCCGAGGACGTAACCGTGGACCGGCCTACGAACCGGGTACAGCTTGTCGAGCAGCTCAGCGAGCTGGCGCTGGAGGAATTTTAGCCGCGGATCGGGAGCGTTGATGAGCCTCGGCTTTCCGCTTTTCTTGGCGACATCGAAGCTCTGGTACATTTTTTCCCGATGATACCAAATCTTCTTCAGCTCTGCTTGGGAGACGCCGAGATAGGCAAGGAGCGCGATCTTGCTCGCAAGTTCTGGTGGTATCGGTACGTGGATTGGAGCGGGGACGCCGAAGCCTAGCCAGCCGTTGGGCACGAGGTCTCCCTTCCAATCACGCCACGGTCAATCATCAATCGTCATGGCGCGCACGACGTGTCTAGACATTTGCTCTTACGCCGCAGTTACTACAGCGCGTATGCGAGGGGAGACCTCGTCCAGATTGAGTATCAAGGAAACTAAGTCCTTTCTAGCCGCAAGAAAAAAATGGGCGCTGTCGGAACGGCAGCTTTCAGGGATAGCGCGAGCCGTAACGAACGACCGGTTTTGGGGCGCAAAGCGGACGCCCCACCCAAGGAACATGACGCCGAGTCACGTGCCGGTTTGCGCTACCTAAGCGACATGTCACCTCGGGATGCTCGCCGAACCATTTTGCCCCGATCTGGGAGCTATCAGCAAGCAAATGGACGCGCGGAGTATTGGTTCGCTCCAGCATATTTTTACATAGAATTAGATCGCGTTCCTTGAGGTGACCGCGGGTGGGCCGAAAGCGGTCCGGCAAATCGCGGGACGAAAGCCCGCAATTGCTGCCGGTTGGCGAGGGTGATCAGAGCAGCGGCCTGCGACCGAATTGCCGGTATCCGGTGGACATAGCGCAGCCAGGCAGGGAGGCGCCGCAGGCAGAGAACTCTCGTTCAGGTGCCGGTTGATAGCACGACTTCGGGACGAGATTGCTGGCAGTTCTCGCAGTTTGCCCTTCGCTCTGCGTAGGCACCTGCGCAAAGTCCGCAGTTCTGGACTGCAGCCTTGCAATTCTCTTTGGAGGACATGGGCTTGCAGTAAGAAGTCAAGTTTTTGATAAGATTTATAAAATCCCTCAATTCTTGCTCGGCTGCCCGATAGCGCAATGACATATTGCCGCACGCGCAAGGCGTTTCGATGCCCCCCACGCCGGGGGGCCACCTTGACTTGCAAAGGCGATTTCGGTCCCTTCACGTCACTGATTCCGGGGTCTTCCCGAAACATTAAATTTGGAGCTTTGGGATGCGGTGGCTGCTCTCGACTCTGGCGGTGGCGCTTGCGCCACTCGGCGTACAACCGGCCGTCGCGCAAAACCTGTCCAACTACAGCCCGGAGGCGCTGGATCGCGAAGTCGCGACGATCGCCGACGCGCGAACCGCGGTGATGGTTCCGATGCGCGACGGGGTTCGGCTGTCGACAAACATATACTCGCCCAAGGGCAAAAGCGGACCGCTTCCGACAATCTTGTGGAAGACCCCCTATAACGAACACAAGCTGCGGGGCTCCACGCTGCGCTATGCGATCGAGGCGGTCCGCCGGGGCTATGTGTTCATCGTTCAGAACGAGCGCGGTCGCTATTATTCCGAGGGCAAGTTCGAGATACTCGGCAAACCGCAGACCGACGGCTATGACACGCTGACCTGGATTTCGGCGCAGGACTGGTCGAACCATAAGGTCGGCACGCTCGGCTGCTCGTCGTCAGCGGAGTGGCAGCTAGCGCTCGCGGGGCTGAACCATCCGGCGCATGCCGCGATGGTGCCGATGTCCTCGGGCGCCGGGATCGGGAAGGTCGGCCGCTTTCAGGAGCAAGGCAATTGGTACACCGGCGGCGTGCCGCGCAATCTGTTCTTCGTGTGGCTTTACGGCGTCGACAATCCGCAGCGCGCGCAACTCCCGGCCGACCTGGACGAGGCGACGCGGGCCCATGTCGCCCAGTATAACGATCTCAACGCGTCCAAGCCGAAGGTCGACTGGAACAAACAGATCAAGCATCTGCCGGTGTCCGATCTCCTGTCCGATCTTGGCGAGCCCCCGGCGACGTTCGAGCAGTTCATCGGACGCACGCCAAGTGATGCTGGCTGGCGCGAGGGCGGGCTCTATCACGAAGATATGGGCTGGGGCGTGCCCGCCTTGTGGTTCAATAGCTGGTACGACGTCTCGATCGGGCCGAACCTGGAGCTGTTCAACCATGCGCGCACCGCCAACACGGACCGGGAGGCGAGCGCCAACCAATATGCGGTGATCGCGCCCAATGTGCACTGCGCCTATGCCACGCTGGGACCGAATAACAGCGTCGGTGATCGCAACATGGGCGACACCAGCTTCGACGTGAATGGTGCGGTGTTCAGCTGGTTTGATCGCTGGCTGAAAGGCGATGCGCGCGCCTTCCCCGCGACCACCCCGCGCGTCCGCTATTTCCTGATGGGCGCGAACCAATGGGTCTCGTCGGAAAGCTGGCCGCCCAAGGGCACCGAGATGGTACGCTTCTATCTGCGCAGCGGCGGCGGCGCCAACAGCCTGAACGGCAACGGGCGACTCGATCGCGCCGCGCCGGGCACCGAGCCCGCCGATCGCTTCCGCTATGATCCGATGAACCCGGTGCCGACCGTCGGCGGAGGCGATTGCTGCAATGGCGGCATCGTAGTCCCCGGCGCGTTCGACCAGCGTGGAGTCGAGGCGCGCAACGACGTACTCGTCTACACCAGCGATCCGCTCAAGGAGCCAATGGAAGTCAGCGGCTTCGTCAACGCAGTGCTCAAGGTCTCGTCGAGCGCTAAGGATACCGATTTCGCCGTCAAGCTGGTCGATGTGGCGCCGGACGGCACCGCCTGGATCATCGGCGATACGATCTTCCGCACCCGCTATCGCGACGGCTTCGACAAGTCGGTGATGATGGAGCCGGGCAAGGCGTACACGATCACGCCGTCGCCGATCGCGACCAGCATCCGCTTCGGCACCGGGCATCGTATCCGGGTCGAGGTGACGTCGTCCAATTTCCCGAAATTCGTGCGCAACCTCAATACCGGCGGGCCCAATGAGCGGGAATCGACCGGCGTGGTGGCGGACAATGTGGTGCACCATACGAGCGACAATCTTTCCTATGTCGAGCTTCCGATCGTGCCCGCGTCCCGCGGCAAGCGATGACGGCCGATCCGGCGTCCGCCGCAGACTGAGACGATAGCCCAATATTCCTGGACCGCGGCCGAGGGGGCGCCGCGATCCGACTGTCACGGAGAATTTTATGCGACTGAAGCTGGCGCCTGTATTTGGTCTTTCGCTGGTGGTGCTTCTAGCTACCCCGGCGCATGCCCAGTGGACCCATCGCTACCCGAAGCTCGCGAACACGGGGCATCACGTCTATCACGAAGGCTTCAACCTGCCGACCTTCTCGCAGGCGCCTACCGATCCCGCAGCCTCGCCCGACGGCAAGACGGTTGCATTCGCGGCGCGCGGCTGGTTGTGGACGATGGATGTCTCGACTCGGGTGGCGCGCCGCCTGACGCGCGGCAAGTCGGTCGATTCGCGGCCGAGCTGGTCGCCCGACGGCAAGCAGATCGCGTTCGTGCGCGACGATAGCCGCGATACGACGATCATGCTGATCGACGTCACCGGCGGGCGCGAGCGGGCGATCGTAAACACGCCTGCGATGGATCTCGATCCGTCATTCTCGCCGGACGGCGCCTCTCTCTTCTATAGTTCCGCCGAAGCCGGCGATCTAGATATCTGGCAGATCGATCTGAAGAGCGGCGCCAAGAAGAGGCTGACGACCGAGCGCGGGCAGGAACTCAATCCGCAGCCGATCAATGGCGGCACCGGAGTGGCCTTCGTCGCCAAGGTGGGCGGAGACGCGGTTGCGACGCTGTCGCTGGCAGACGGCGCGCGCACCACCCTGCTTCCCGAGGGGCTTGCGCCGCAACTACGGATCACCGCCTCGGCGGACGGCCGCAGCGTTGCCGCAGTCGTTCCCGACGGCGATCGCTGGAAGATCGTCGCGCTCGACA
Source organism: Sphingomonas sp. M1-B02 (assembly GCF_026167525.1). NCBI lineage: Bacteria > Pseudomonadati > Pseudomonadota > Alphaproteobacteria > Sphingomonadales > Sphingomonadaceae > Sphingomonas > Sphingomonas sp. M1-B02. The sequence goes on from NZ_CP110679.1 coordinate 2,700,518, forward strand.
CCAAGGGTGGCGACAAGCTGCGGCTGGCAACCGAGGCGACCGCGCCCTTGTCCCCGTCCTGGTCGCGCGACGGCTCCTTGTGGTTCGTACAGCCGGCGAAGGACGAGCTATTCACCTTGTACCGCGTTGCCGAGACCGGCGGTTCGATCGAAGACATGTCGCCGCTCGAATGGGATCTCGGCGAGCGCACCGCGCGCGTGACGATTCGGACCAGCCAGGCGGGCAAGGGCGTTGCGGCGCGGCTCGCGGTGCTCGACGGGCAGGGGCATCCTGCGTCTCCGGCCACCGGAATCACGCATTTCGACGGACAGAGCGGCCGGATCTTCTTCTACTCGCCGGGCACGATCACGATGGAGGTCCCTGCCGGCGCGGTGCGGGTGACCGCGAGCCACGGTTTCGAAGGTGCGAAGGAAACGACCCGCACCGTCCGCGCGGGCGAGGATGTCAGCATCGACCTGGATATCCCCACGACGGGCTTCGATGCGGCTTCGCGCGGCTGGTATTCGGGCGATCTCCATAGCCATTTGAATTATGGCGGCCCCTTCCAGCTGGAGCCCGAGGATCTGGTCACGCCGATGCGCGCCGAAGGGCTCGATGTCGCGACACCGATGGTCGCCAATCTGCAGACCGTCCTGGTGGATACCAAATGGGCAGGCTGGCAGCGTTCGGAGGCGCCGCTGATCCGCTTCGCCCAGGAAGTGCGCTCGCACTTCCTGGGGCATGTCGGCGTTGTCGGGGCGGACAAGCTGTTCACCCCTTGGTTCTTCGGCCCCGGCTATCCGGTGTACAGCCAGATCAACCTGATGAATGCCGACGCACTGAAGTTCGCGCGGACGCATGGCGGGCTGAACATCTATGTCCACCCGGTGACGCCGGCCGATCCATTCCCGAAGGACGGGCCGCCCCGCGGCATGCCGCTCGAGCTGGTGCCCGACGCAGTGCTGGGCGGCGTGGACTCTATCGAGGTCGCCTGTCTGTGGAGCGACGAGCTCGGCACCAGCGAAGCCTGGTATCGCCTGCTCAACCTGGGCCTGCCGATCACGCCGACCGGCGGCAGCGACACGATGCACAATATGCACCGCACGATGGCGATCGGCTCGACGCGCGTCTACGCCAAGCCCGAAGGCGCGCTGGGCATGTCCGGTTTCCTCGACGCGGTGCGCAAGGGCAAGAGCTTCGTCTCGACCGGGCCGATGATCGAATTCGCCGTCGCCGGAGTCGGTCCGGGCGGAGCGATCCAGGGCGGCGCCCGCTCCGTCGAGTGGAAGCTTGACGCATGGTCTGCGACTGCCTTCGAAAAGGCCGAGATCCTGGTCAATGGGCGCGTCGTTTGGAGCGGCGAAGGGATCAAGGGCGCCGGCAAGAAGAGCTTCAGCGGAAAGATCGACGTCCCGGAGGGCGGCTGGGTTGCGGCGCGGGTGCGCGGCGGCGAATCGGCATGGCCTACGCAGGACAGCTATCCCTTTGCCCATAGCTCGCCGGTCTGGCTGGGGCATGTCGGCAGCACCGATCCCGAGGCAGTGAAGGTTGCCGCGGGCGAACTCCTCCGCTGGATGGATGTGGCGGACACGCGCCTTGCCACGGGCTATCCGGGCGACAGTGCATCGCGGGTCAAGGAGCGTTTCGCGACGGCACGTGCTCGGCTGACGGCGGCGCGCGATAGCGGCACGCTGGCCAAATAGTTAGTCGATGACCAGCGCCCTGCATGGGCGCTGGCCAAGCGATCAGATCAGCCAGGTGCCCCGCGCGTCCGCCAGGCCTTCCTTGAGGAACTCGATCAGCGTGCGAACCTTCGCGCCCTTGTTGGTCTCCCGGTGCGAGACGAGCCATAGGCTGGTCTTGCAGCGTGGCACGATCGACAAGGCGACCAGCTCGGGCATTTCGCGGCGATAGAAGTTCGCCAGCATGCCGATGCCAATCCCGGCGCGTATCGCCACCACGTAGAGCGAAGTCGAATTGGAGAAGAACGGCACGTGCTCGGCCGCCCGGGTAATGTCGGTCCACCATTTGAGCTGCGGGTCGGTATCGTAGACGCTGAGATGGCATAGTCGGTGCGACGCGAGGTCCGCCGCCGTGCGTGGCTCGCCGTAGTCTGCGAGATAACCGGGCGAGGAAAACAGGCCGTAACGGACTTCGCCTGCGCGCAGGATCGCGAGGCGATCGTCCGTGGGCCGCGTAATCGTTAGCGAGACATCCACCTCGTCCTTGCCTAAGCCTACGGGCAGGATGCCGGTGAAGACCTCGACGCGGATGTCGGGGTGGCGGAGCTGGAAGTCTGCGAGGACGGGGGTGAGCCAATAAGCGCCGATGCCTTCCGGCACCGAGATGCGGACGACGCCCACCAGCCGCGTGTCCATCCCGGCGATATTCTGCTGGAGCGAGATCGCGGCCTGCTCGATCTCGCGTGCCTTTTCGACCAGCGCCTTTCCGGCGGTCGTCAGCAGCATTCCGTGTGATTGCCGCACGAAGAGCTTCGCGCCCAGTTCGGTCTCTAGCCGCTGCACGCGGCGCGCAACGGTCGTCTCATGCGCCTCGGTGACCTTCGCCGCGCCGTGGAACGACCCCGTCGCCGCGACCGCGAGGACGAAGCGGATGTCGTTCCAATCGCGGATCGCGTGCCGGCCCTCCGATCTGATCCTCAGCACGCGCGCACTCCCTTCGATGGCATTGCCATCAGGCTAGGCGGTTCCGGGGCGCGCGGGCAATGGCGACGGCAGGATCATTGCGGCTTTGGCTTGCGCATATGCTTGTCGAACCAGTCGACCGTGCGGCGCAGCTCATCGACCTGGTTCGCGGTCTTCTGGAAGCCATGGCCTTCGTCTTCATAGATCACCGTCTCGGAAACGACACCGCGCTGCTTGAGCACGTCGCGGACCTGGATCGCCTGTTCGACGGGCACCCGCGAATCGCGTTCGCCGTGGAGGGTCAGCAGGGGCACGTTGATCTTGTCGACATAGGTCAGCGGCGCGGCCGAGAGATAGCCGGCGCGCTGCTTTACAGGATCGCCCAGCAGGCGCTTCAGATAGGCACCGAGCAGCGGATCGGTGCGCTCCATGAAGGTCATCCAGTCGATCACGCCATAGGCCTGGACCCCGGCGGCGAAGATGCCGGGATGCTTGCCCAGCGCCAGCATCGTCAGCCAGCCGCCGCCCGAGCCGCCGGTAATGCCGACCTGCTTGGGATCGACATAGCCGGTCGCAACGAGGAAGGTCTTGGCCTCGAGCACGTCCTTCATGTCGCCGCCGCCCATGTCGAGAATTTCGGCATCCTGGAATGGCTTGCCATAGCCCGTGGAGCCACGGAAATTGGGCTGGACCACGATGTAGCCGCGCGACGCGAAATAGGCCGCCTTGCGGCTGAAATTGTTGAGGGTGGCGGAGGTCGGGCCGCCGTGCGGCATCACCAGCGCGGGGTTGGAGCCGTCGCGCTTGAGGTTCAGCGGCATCGTCAGCACTGCGCTCACCGGGGTCCCGTCGAAGCTCTTATAGGTGATCACCTGCGAATTCGGCAGCTGGCCGGGCGCCAGGCTGGGCAGCGCAAAGGAGGCGAGCACGGTGCTCTTGCCGGTGGCCAGATCGACCGTGCGTAGGTCGGGCGGCGAATCGCCCGTGGAGTGGCTGTAGACCAGCGTCTTAGAATTGGGCGAGATCGGGCTCGCGCCGAGCGGCGTGTTGACGCCACCGCCCAGATCGAGCGTGCGTTCAGACAGCGAGGCAATATCGACGACGGTGACCTTGCTGTTACCGTCCTCGTTGGTCACGGCAACGAACTTGCTACCGTCGGGCGTGATCGCGGCGGCGCGCTGCTCCCATGGCGTCGCGCCGATCCAGCGATGCTTCCGGGCGGTCATGTCGTACAGCCCGGCGCGCAACTGATCGCTGCCGGAATTCGACGTGACGATCAGCGTCGTCTCGTCGGCCGCATATCCTTCGGCGAGGTCGCGGGCCCCTTTGCCGCGCGATACGACCGGGGCGAGCTCGCCCGACCCGACATCGACCTTCCAGATCGTGGCATCGCCGCCGAGCAAAGTCACTTCGCGGTTGAGGATCAGCGTCGCGCCGTCCTTCGACCAGGCGACCGCGCTCCATACGCCGTCCGGGTCCGTCTCGCGCGTGAGGTTGCGGACGGAGCGGGTGGCGAGATCCATCACTGCGACGTCGCGCTGCGAATTGGTGCTGGGCTTGTAGGTGAAGGCGATCTTGCTGCCGTCGGGCGAGGCGACGATCGCCTTTTCCGAAATCTTCGGCGTTTTCGTCAGATTGACCGGCGTGCCGCCAGCGGCCGGGACCAAATAGATGTCGTGCATCTCGTCGCCGCCGATGTCCTGCGCGTAGAACAGGCCTTTGCCGTCGGGCGACAATTCGAGGAAGGACTGGCCCTGATTGGCCTGGGTCATCGGCCGCGGCCAGCTGCCGCTCGCCTTGACGCGCCAGATGTTGGCGCGTCCGCCGAGATTGGAGACGACGAAGAGCTCGGTGCCGTCGCCGTTCCAGGCCACGTCAGTCGCGGTTCGCGAGGCAACAATGTCCTCGGGGGAGATCTCGATCACAGGCCCGGCGGGGGAGCTGACCAAGCGGGCGTCGGTCAGGGGCCGCGGCGGGGTCTTGATTTCGGCGGATTGGGTGGCGATCCATACGCCGCCCACTGCGATCATCAACAATCTGTGCATCGGTACCCCCTTATCAGCTAAGTCGAATAATCTAAGGATAATAGTCCTTGTCGCCGCTGCGGCACCTCGCCGGCCCTATCGAGCCCGTCGAGCGCGAGATCGATCATCTGCGCCGTGCGTAGCAGGACCGATTGGACCCAATCGTCGGTGGCCGGATAGAAGAAGTCCTGCAGCTCCTGCCGGATCTCCATGCCGAGCTCGGTTTCGTGCCCCTGCGCATTGTGCATGCGGCAATCGTCGATTTGGAGCTCCAGCATCTTCGCGAGTTCGAAAGTGCCGAATTCGAGCGCGATCGCAGTGGTCTGGGCGGGAAGCGAGCCGGCAATCCAGCGGACCGTGGTGCCGCCCAGCTTGTAGGGGATCGCGCCGTCGTCATGCGGGGAAAGCACGCCGGGCCCGAACCAGTCGCGCGCGCGCTCGAGGCCCGCCGACCCGGAATCGTCAAGGCACAGGATCATGCCGTGTCCGAACGGGCCGAGCCCGGTATGGATGTCGATGACGGCGACATGGTCCGCCGCGCGCGCGAAATCGCCGAGCACCGCATTAAGCGTCAAATTCGACCAGCCTGCCTGGTCGCCGCCGAAGCCCACGCCGTCGCCATGGTCATATTGGCCGGCGAAGAGCGCATTGGCGAGCGCCTGCTCCCCACGCTCGGCTCGAAAGTCGCGCACCCCCGCATCGCTCTTCGCCCGGCATCCGGCCGCGCCGCCGACGATGATCGGGTGCACGTCCCGGTAAAGCGCATTCTCCGGCAGCTCGCCGTCGAATTCGACGAAGTTGCGGTTGAGGTCGACATTGTCCTCGGTCTGCCGTCTGCGCCATGCGCTTCCCCAGGGGTTGAGCATGTGGACGAAGAGAACCGCCGTGTCCGCAGGCATGGATCGGCGGAGTTCTGACGTGAGCCAGCCGATCTGGCCGCCCGATCCGGCAAGTCCCTCCACGCCGTGCGTGCCGGAGATGACGATCAGCAGCTTACAGGCGTCCGCCGGGCCGAGCAGCGCGGCGTCGGTCGCCAGCACTGTGCCGTCTGGACCGGGCAGCGGGTGCACATATTCGACGATCGGCAGCCCCTCGGCCCGGCAGGCGTCGCGGAACTTGGCCCGAGCCTCGGCATAATCGGACGAAAAGAATTCACGTGCGCGCTGCAGGATATTCAACTGGATCTCCATCGGAGGGCGGGCTGAGAAGTGGACGGTCATCGCAGGCCGCGCCTGTGCGCCACCAGGATCGCGATCAGGCTGACCACCGCCGCCATCGCTAGATAATAAGAGGGAATGCCGAGCCAGCCAGTTCGCGCGATCAGCGAAGTAATCACCAGCGGGGCCATGCCGCCGAACGCCAGCACGCTGATATTGTAGCTGAGCGAAATGCCCGTCGACCGGCTCGCGGTGGGAAAGAGATCGGTCATCAGCGCGCCAAGCGCGCCGAGATAGGCGGCGACCAGCAGGCCGATCATCGCCTGCGTTGCAATCAGAAGTGTCGCCGACGGCGTGGCAATTAGCGCCGCGAAAAGCGGCACCGGCACGACCACCAGGGCCACCGCGGCGGTAAGCGCCACGGGGATACGACCGATCCGATCCGCGATATGGCCGAACAGCGGAGTCAGCACAAATAGCGCGGTGCTGCCAGCCAGGGTCCCCAAGAAGCCCGCCCCGGGCTCCAGGCCGAGCGCCGTTTCCGAATAGGTCGGCAAATAGAGCATCATGTAGATCGAGACGGTGCACAGGATCACCAGACCGATGGCGATTGCTATGCTACGCTTCTGGTGGCGCGCCGTCTCGATCAATGGGTTCTTGAGCGTCGGCGCGGCCTCGAACTCGGCGGTTTCGGGGACATTTCGGCGTATATAGAGTGCGACGGGGCCAATCAGCATTCCGAACAGAAACGGAATGCGCCAGCCCCAGGCGGCAACGTCCGGCGGGGGCAGCAAATTGGTGATGAGCAATCCGGAAACGGAGCCGAGCACCATCGCCAGTCCCTGCGTCGCGAACTGCCAGCTCGAATAGAAAGCGCGGCGCTCGGCCGACTGTTCTGCCAAGAACACGGTGGCGCTGGCAAACTCGCCGCCCGCCGAGAATCCCTGCAGCAGACGCGCCAACACGATCAGGATCGGAGCGGCGATGCCGATCTGCGCCGCGCTCGGCGTCAGCGCCATCAGCGTCGTGCCCACCATCATCATCACCATGCCAACCATCAGCGCAGCCTTGCGCCCTGCCCGATCGGCATAGGCGCCCAGCACGATTCCCCCGAGCGGGCGCACGAAGAAGGAGACCCCGAAGGTGCCGAGCGCGATCAGCAGCGAGAGCGTGGCGTCGGGATTGGGGAAGAAGGTCTTGGCGATCGCGGTCGCGAAGAAGGCGTAAATGATTAAATCGAACCATTCGAGCGCATTGCCGATAGTAGCGGCCACAACCGCGCGACGGGGCGTGGCCGACATTGCTCGTGTCGCGTACGGCGTAACCGTCGCCATGGCTCCAATCCTTAATTACATACTGCTCCACCGGGCTTAGGCCGGTCCCCGCCGTCCTAGAAGGGTTAGGCAGGGTGCCGGCTTCGAGCCTGCCGTCCAGCGAGGGAGTCGGACGGCAGGCCCTGCCGCCTCAGTAGCTTTTGCCGACTGAGAGCAGAAAGCGTCGTCCAAGCATGTCGCCGACGGTCGACGGATAGGGCGGAATGGCGTTCAGCGCGTTGTTGACCGACAGGCGCATGGTGAACCCATTGTCTCGATCATCATAGGCGATCGCGGCATTGGTGGTCGTCATGCTGCCGATCGACAGGATGTCGCGCGTTTCGTTGGTGAAGTTCAGGTCATATTTCGTGCCGGGCCGATAGTTGACTTCGCCGAACAGGCTGAACGGACCATTGGACAGTACTGCGCCGAACTGGCCAGTCCAGCGTGGACTGTTCGTGGTGCCCTGGGTGCAGATGACCGTGACCAGATTGTCCGACTGGCACAGCTGATCGACATAATAGAAGTTGCTGTTGAGTGATAGCTTCGTCCCATCCATCCCCAGGTCGAGATCGCGAAGGCTCATTGTCGCGGTCAGCGCTTTGAGCAGGATGTAACCGCCGTTCACATATGAGCTGCGCACACCGGGATTCGTGCTGCTTGAGACGATCTGGCCATTGCGCTCGCCGCCGCGGTCGCGCGTAAACATCGTGCAGAAGCTGTTGCCGGCATCCGGATTGGCGATGTCGAAGTCCGGATTGTCGTAGCAGCCCTGCGCTATCGCGGTGGGCGAGAGCGCCACGATGTTGCCGACGACCTTGATGCGGTTCCAGTCGACTGCCAGCGACAGCTTCGGCATGAAGCTGGGGTTGAAAACAATGCCAAACGTATAGGCGTTGGCGGCTTCGTTGTTCAGATTCTGGTTGCCGCCCGACAGCATCGGCGCATTGGCATTGACTGCGATCGACGTGAAACTGGTCGGATTGATCCCATATGTCGTGAAGAAGGCCGCGCAGTTGCGCTGGCGAATCGCCGGGTTCGTGCCGCCCGTGATGTTGCGGCTGTCGCAAGGATCGGGGAAGAAGCCCGACGAGACCGCCGGCGGCAGGAACAACTCGAGCGTGGACGGCGCACGGAGGGAACGGGTGTAATTGCCGCGGAACGTAAGGCCCAGGAATGGCTGGTATCGGGCGCCACCGGTGTAAGTCCAGAATCCACCATTCACCGAATTGTCGACGTACCGCGCGCGCCCCTCGACCTCGAGACTGTGGATCAGCGGCACATGGTTTTCGCGTGAGACGAGCGGAACCGCGAGCTCGCCGAACACTTCCTTAGTATTGAATGAGCCGCTGACAGAGGCGATCGGCGCGAAGCGCCCCTTGCCCGCCGCGTCGAGCGGATCGGGCGTGAACGAACCGAATTCCCGGCGCGCCTCGGCGCCGATGCTGAAGCCTACTGGTCCCGACCACAAGCGCACCAGTTCCGATGTGGACAGGTTGACCGACGCCACGGTTTGTTCAAGCGCGGAGCGGGCGCGGGTCGACTGGGTCACATATTCAAGCGCCGCCTGGCTGCGCCGTCCGTCGCCGAAGAGATTGAGCGGAACGCAGGCGGCATCCGCTGTAGGGTTCACCCCGCCGGGGACGCCGTTGAACGCCGGGGTGGGATCGCAGACGATCTTCCCGGTCCCGTCCAACTTGACGTTCAGAGCATTGACGAAGTTCTGCTGGTTCAACGCGGTGACATAATAATTGCCGTTCGTTCGTCCATAGTTGAACGATGCGTCCAACCGGAATTCCTTCCCCATGACATTGAAGTCGTTGGTCAGCCCAGTGACGATGCGATAGACCTGGTTGTCCGAACGACTGGCGCCGTTGGTCAAATCCATGTTTACGCGCTGCACCTGAAACTGGGTGACACCCAACGCATTCAACTGGTTCCGCGCTTGCTGGGTTAGAAACGGATTGGCCGTCGAGAATATCAGCGCGGCTTGGTTGTTGCCGCGATCGGTGCTGAACAGGCCCGAATTATACGGCCCCTGATCAACTTCTTCCTGGGCCTTGCCCCGGTAATAGCTCCCCTCGACGAACAAGGTGAGATTGTCGGTGGCCTCGAACGACGCGTTGGCATTGAGGTTGTAGCGTTCGACCGTGGCAAGCAGCGGATCGGTATTGAAAAGGGTGAAGCCGTCGCCGCCCGAGGCGTAGGTCGAGGAGAAGGGCATGCCCGGATCGTAGGGCACCAGATTTCCTTCAGTGTCGAATTGCAAACGCGTGTTGCCGGTAGCGCCGAAACCGCGCACGCGAGTATCGGCGCCAAGCAGGGCTCCAATGGGGCTCACAACGCCGCCCGCCGTCAGCACGCCGATCCGTGTATTCTGAATCAACACTGCGTTGGGGATGCCGTCGGTATTGCCAGTGTTGAACGGAATGGCAGTGTTCACGCGACCGTCGGTAGCGAACGTCCGGCCGGGAATGGCCGCGGCGGCCGAAGTCGCAAGCGGGTTCGACTGGTAGCCATAGCCCTTGCGGACACGCTCGCGGCTCGACGACAATAGGCCCTCGCTGCGGTCATAGCTGCCGGCGATCATGATATTGCCGCGGCCGCCGGCGAAATTGGTGCCTGCCAGCGCCGAAACATTCGCTCGGAAATTGTCGCCCAGTTCGGTGATGCCGCTGAGCGCCGTGACCTTCAGGCCCTGATATTTCTGCTTGAGGATGATGTTGACGACGCCCGCAATAGCGTCAGATCCGTATGCCGGCGCGCCGCCGATCGACAGATTGTCGATGCGGTCGATGAGGATCGACGGAATTGCGTTGAGATCGACCTGCAGGCCGGCCGGTGCGGGAGTGCCGACGACATTGCCTTGCACCGAGGGGGCGTTGGTCGACACGAAGCGACGACCGTTAACCAGCGTCAACGTACGTGCCGAACCAAGGGAGAACCGATCGACGAAGGCTTGGCCGGCGTTATACGATCCCTGATTGCCCGTCGCCGTCTGACCAAGGCCGAAGCTCGGCGTCGTGGTCAGCGCCTCGGCCACGTTGGTGATTCCGCGAGTCTCCAGATAGGCCGAGTCCACCGTTGTCGCTGGCTCTAGCGTGTCATATCCGGCCCGGGCGATGCGCGATCCCGTAACGACAATCTGCTCGTCGGGCGGCGTATTGGCAGCGTCCGCGGGTGGTATCGACTGCTCATCGACTGCTGTCGCGGGCTGCGCTTCCTGTGCGGAGGCCGTCTGTGGGATAATCGAAGTGCATATTCCGACCAGCAGGCATGCCTTCATGGACACGCGGCGGGCGGAGTCGGAGACAGGAATACGCATAATTAAACCCCCATTGTTGAAATTGCCCGGAAGCAATCTTCCTCGGCAGAAGCTGGCCTGTTTGCAGGTCTCGATGTCAAATATGCAGCTGCCGGTTTTGAGATCACACGTCCGGGTGGATGCCCCTCCGTTCCGAATAATGTAGCAAGTATCCTCAAAGCGAACCGGGCGAGCTATACGGAATTGCGCGCGTTTGAGCTGCAAAAATGCAATTCTTACAGAGGGCGCCGCACTTTTGGCGTTAAGAGCATTAATCGATTGTTTCATTCAGATGGCAGAGTTCACCCGCAAGGTGGGACCAGATAAGAGGCACGCGGTATGAGTCGCCTCGATTAAAAGGGCCCTGTTTTTTACGCTAACCCACACCACGGTAGGTGGCATTTTGCATAGCATGCGGTCGACGCGGTCATCGTAGCTACCGCCGATGGGTTTCTGCGAGTGTCTCGGGAGAGGAGCCGCTCATGACACGGGCTGTGCCGTATTAATCAATCGAGGTTCTGCAGCAAAATGTAGCAATCTCCTGGTGGCCGGACATGGTCACCGCCGGATGAATGATCGGCTTTGGGATGGATCCGGCCGCTGAATGACAAAAACTTGGGCGCCAAAGCGGCATCCGAGCTGGTGCTAACCCGAATACACGTGAGTGATGAGCGAAACTGCTCCCGCGTTTGGCTGTGCGCCGCCTGGTCATACCGCTTGCCGGCTTTCGTCCGGCAGTATGACGACACGCTGCTCTGCCCATCCGGCGCTGACGACGTCCGGCGTCGAGCGGACATAAATGGATGTCTGAATTTGCGGAGCGCGCAACGACGGCTAAATGTCGTGCTATGATTCAGTGGGAGTTGCGGCCATGTAGCATGGCAGCAAGCCGGCAGATCCACGGTCGCCCTCTCGGATGTAGTCATGCCGCTGCATGCCCGGGGTCGCAGCAGAGCGGGTCAGTTCCTCAGCCGTCTTCCATATACCGCCGACGCTTGCGAGAACTGCTGCGCTGTCCGACTCGCTAATTTGGTTGGTTCCAGATACGGGAGGAGGGTAGGCACTGCGCCATGACTTCAGAAGTCCAGATCCTTACCATCCGCCAGCCCGACGACTGGCACCTCCATCTCCGCGACGGCGCGATGCTCGAGGCAGTGGTGCCCTGGTCAGCGCGGGTGTTCGCCCGTGCGATCGTGATGCCCAACCTGTCGCCGCCGGTGATGCAAGTCGCAGATGCTGTCCGCTATCGGGCGCGCATTCTGGCAGCATTGCCGCCGGGGGCAGCGTTCGAGCCGCTGATGACCTGTTATCTGTCGGACGACACTGATGCGAACGAACTCGTGCATGGATACGCTAATGGCGTGTGGGTCGCGGCGAAACTCTACCCTGCGCACGCTACCACCAATTCCGAGCACGGCGTAACCGACCTGGTGCGTATCCGGCCAGTTCTGGAGGCGATGCAACGCGCAGGTATGCCGCTGCTGATCCACGGCGAGGTGACCGAAGCAGCGGTCGACATCTTCGACCGGGAGGCGGTGTTCGTCGAGCGTGTGCTTGGTCCGCTTATTCGCGACTTTCCGGAGCTGAAAATCGTGCTGGAGCACATCACTACTGAGGAAGCCGCGAGTTTTGTCGCGGAGGGTCCGAGGTCGCTGGCGGCGACGATCACGCCGCAGCATCTGCACCTCAACCGCAACGCGCTGTTCGCCGGCGGCCTGCGCTCGCACGCATATTGCCTGCCGGTGCTGAAGCGCGAGCGGCACCGGCTGGCAATACGCGCGGCAGCGGTGTCGGGCTTGCCAAAGTTCTTCCTCGGCACTGATAGCGCGCCGCACCTGGTGGACGCCAAGGAGAGCGGCTGCGGGTGCGCGGGTATTTTTAATGCGCCCGCGGCGCTGGAGAGCTATCTCGCCGTATTCGAGGAAGAGGGCGCGGTCGCCCGGTTCGAAGGATTCGCCAGTGAGCATGGCGCGCGCTTCTACGGGCTGCCGCTGAACGAGGGAACAGTCACGCTGGTACGCGACGGGCGCGACATGCCGGAGCGGATTGGTGACGTGGTGCCATTCCACGCCGGGGAGCGACTGGCGTGGCGGGTGGCGGCATAACCGCAACCAGCGTAAAGAGGTACAGGTGGCCTCCGCTCGTCTCTCCATCTCAGCGTAGCCCAAGGGACTGAGAAGCGACACCCGGCTCCGTTTCAAGCGCTCGATCAAAAGCGCCTTCTCAAATGCGGACCGTCCACTTCCCGACTCCGCTATCGGGCACGGGAACGACCGATATTGGCGCGCAAAGTTGCCGCCTAGACCGGGAGAAACCGCACCTTTTGTTTTGCCCACGAAGACGGCATTGCGTCAGTGCGCACCAGCGCCAGCGCGTCCACCTCACTGTGAAGCGTGCCCGATAACGCCGCATCAATTACCTGTGGCGATAGAAATGCCAAACGAACCACCCGTGTCATCCAGGAGGCACTGACGCCTTCGCGCGCAGCAAGCTCACCGATCCGCACCTCGCCCTCTGCGAGCATCGTCCACCACCGCCGCGCCTTGATCACCAAGTTCAGGAGCGATGCTTCGGGCTCTGCGGGCAGCGCCGACCTGCCATCGCCATGTACCAGTCGCACCACCCGCCCCGTCCGCGTCAGCCGCACATCCGCGGTAAGGGTGATCGCAGGCATCGGCTCGTGTATCAGGTCGGCCTGGAACAGCTCCGCCACGGCGGCGGGCAAAACGTCGATCTCGACCCGCCCCGCCTCTACCCTGACCTGTTCCACCAGCTCAGCGATATGCGCCGGCCGCGGCGCGCGCAGCGCCAAAGCAATCGTGGCGGCGCGGTGTGCGATCACGCCCATCAACACTGGCGTGATGATCAAGCCTGCTCTCGCCATCAGCGCGATCGGATCATCAAACAGCGCCGCCACCCGGTTCGCAACTAACCCCTCGATCTCACGCGCGGGAATGCGCATCCCCGGGGTCGTCGCCGTAACGTGATGAACGTCCCGGCTGACATAATAGCGATAGCGCTGCTTGCCCTTGCAGGCATGGGTGGCAATCAGCTGTTGGCCGCGATCGTCGATGATCTTGCCCGCCAGCAAGCTGTGGGTCGGCGAGGTGTGGGTGCGCCCGCCCTGGGTATGATCAGCAAGCAGCTGCTGGACGCGGTCCCAGTCAGCGCGATCGAGGATCGCCGGATGCTGGCCAGCATAGACTTTGTCGTGGTGCGGGATGTCGCCGACATAGATCGGGTTACGCAGGATCGAGTAAAGCTGACCGCGCGTGAACGTCACCCCGCCGAACGTGCGGCCGGTCTTGGTGACAATACGATGCGGCGTGCGTATGCAGTCGCGCTCCAGGCTCTCGGATACGAGCCTGACACTCTGCAGCTCGAGGTAACGACGGTAGATGTCGCGGATCAGCGCGGCATGCTCTTCAACGATCGCAAGCGTGCGCCCGTCCGGCTGATATCCCAGCGGGGGCGTTCCCCCCATCCACATTCCCTTGGCCTTGGAGGCGGCGATCTTATCGCGGATACGCTCGGCGGTGACCTCGCGCTCGAACTGCGCGAACGATAGCAACATGTTGAGGGTCAGCCGTCCCATGCTGGTGGTGGTGTTGAACGACTGCGTGATCGACACGAAGCTGACGCTCGATGCATCGAACGCCTCGACCAGTTTGGCAAAGTCGAGCAGCGACCGTGTCAACCGATCGACCTTGTAGACGACGATGATGTCGAGCCTGCCGGCAGCGATATCGGCCAGCAGCCGCTGGAGCGCCGGGCGCTCCAGCGTACCCCCCGATAGGCCGCCATCATCATAGCGCTCGGCGATCTGCTCCCAGCCTTGCCCTGCCTGGCTGAGGATGTAAGCCGAGCATGCCTCATACTGGGCGTCGAGCGAGTTGAAGCCCTGCTCCAGTCCCTCCTCGCTCGACTTGCGGGTGTAGACCGCACAGCGCACCCGGTTCATGCTGCCGCCTTGCGCTTGAGGCCAAAGAACGCCGGGCCTGACCAGCGCGTACCGGTGATCTCGCGGGCGACCTCGCTAAGGCTTCGCCAATCCTTGCCGTTCCAACGGATCGCCCCGTCCGCGGCAACCTCCGCTACATGGACCGCGCCATTCCACTCGCGGATCAGCCGCATGCCGGGCGCCACATCGCTGGTGCGGGTCTTGCCCTCCGCCAGCTGGTTCAGCTTCTGCTGGGTGCGGCGGGATAGCCCGCCATAGGCTTTGGCCTGGAGTTCCCAGGCCAGCGCCAGCCGCATCAGGCTCGGGCTGACCCGGGGCACCGGCTTGCCGGTGATGGCGCGCCATTTGGACTTAAGGTCCGCCGATGACATCTCCTCCAGCCGGGCGAGCTGGCTAGCAAGGTCGCCGCTCACGCTGCGATCCGGTAGCAAGTGTCGGCGCCGCGCTTGCTGCGCTCGATGCTGTGGCCCTTCTTGCGCAGGCCGGTCAGCGCGGCGCGCGTCGTGTGGGGCAACCAGCCCGTCGCCTCGATCAGTTCCGGGAGGGTTGCTCCGTCAGCGCGGGCCAGAAGCGAGAGGACCAGTGCCGACTTGGTGGCCTTGGCAGGCGTCGGCACCGAGATAGGCGGGGTCGCACTTTGCTCGTCCCCGCCATCGTCAACGCCGATCATGGCCAAACCGAGCGCGGTGATAAACATGCCGTAGCTGAGATCGCCATCAGTACGGCAGATGATCGCAGGGTCGCTGGTTCCACGCTCTTCGATCAGGCCGCGGCCGAGCAGCTGCTCGATCGGCTTGGTGGTCCCGGCTTTCGGGCTACTCTCTTTGTTCAGGCGAGCCGGTAGCGGGTACAGGCTGCCGTCCGGATGCTGCGCGCCGTGCGCAAGCAAAATCAGCTGGGTGTCGGTGAGTTCGGTCATCGGTGGTCCTTTGCAGGGGTGCGGCACAGCGCCGTCCCAACCACCCAGAGCCCCGTCAGTCATGCTGCCGGGGCGTGCGCCGCAATTGCGCGGTGCGATTCGATGACCCCCTGTTCGCTCTGCTGCGAGCCGATGTCGAATGCTTTCTGGATGACGTGATCTGGCTGCATCGGCGCTTCACCCGTATGCGTGAAGATTGTCTCAAAAAAGCGTGACGCCGCTCGGCCGGCCAGGGTCGCGCCGACGCGCTGCTCCGGAAGCTCGAGGTCGCAAAGCGGTGCAGACGTCGATTTAGCCCAGGCCTTCGTCCAGCGCGGCCGCGATAGCGCTCTCCGCGGCGCGTTCAAGAGCGGCGTGACCGTTTTACTCATCGGCGCCGCACGGAAGCCCATGCGGGTTGGTTCGACCTCTTGCTCGCCCCCCGGGGGGGCGAAGAGTGTCCCGGAAGCGGCGGTCTACACCGTCACATCACCGCCCCGATCTGCCAGGGCACGAATTCGGCGCCGCCATAGCCGAGCTTCTCGCTCTTGCTCTCCTCCCCGGAGGCCACGCGCAGCATAAGGTCAAGTATCTCGGCGCCTTTCTGCTCGATCGTCGCCTCGCCGCTAACGATTGTACCGCAATCGAGGTCGATGTCCTCTCCCATCCGCTCGAACAGGCCGCTGTTCGAACTAAGCTTTAACGAGGGCGAGGGCTTGTAGCCAAAGGCCGAGCCGCGACCGGTGGTAAAGGCAATCAGCGTGGCGCCGGAGGCGACCTGCCCCGTAGCCGAGCAGGGATCGAATCCCGGGCTGTCCATGAAGATCAGCCCCTTGCGCTGCACCGGCTCGGCATAGCCAATTACGTCGGAGAGTGGCGCAGAGCCCGCCTTGGCCACGGCGCCCAGCGATTTCTCGAGGATCGTGGTAAGCCCGCCCGCCTTGTTTCCAGGCGAGGGATTGTTGTCCATCTGTGCGCCGTGGCGCTCAGTATATTCTTCCCACCATTCGAGCTTGGCCCGCAGCTTGGCCGCGGTTGCGGCATCTGCGCGCTCATAGAGCAGATGCTCGGCGCCGTAGATTTCGGGCGTTTCAGACAGCAAGGCCGTGCCGCCCAGCGCCACGAGCCGGTCAACGGCGTTGCCGAGCGCCGGGTTCGAGGTGATGCCAGACCATGCGTCAGATCCGCCGCATTGCAGCCCGACGATCAGCTCGGACGCGGGCACTTCGGTACGTTCCTGGGCATTGGCGGCGGGAAGCAGTGCCGCCAATTCCTCGAGCCCGCGCGCGATCGCCAGCCGGGTGCCGCCGCTGTCCTGGATCATAAACGAGCGCACCGTCTCCGGCGGGCGCCAGCGTCCGGCTTGCGTCAGACGCGCGATCTGAATGACTTCGCAGCCGAGACCGACGATCAGGATCGCCGCGAAATTGGGATTGGCCGCCGTGCCCCACAAGGAGCGAAGGAGAACGTCATGCCCCTCGCCCGAAGACGCCATTCCGCAGCCGCTTGAATGCGTAACCGGCACGACGCCGTCGACATTGGGATAAGCGTCAAGCATCCCGCTGCGCTCGACCGCGTCTGCGATGTGCCGCGCGACCGTGGCCGCGCAGTTTACCGACGTCAGAACGCCAACGTAGTTACGGACGCCCACGCGTCCGTCCGCCCGGCGATAGCCGCGAAAGGTGCGTGGTGGTTCGGCTCGCATCCGCTTGACTGCCACTGCCTCGACCCGATCAGCAGAGACTGCCATGTTGTGGACATGTACGTGCGCGCCCTGCGCAATGTCTGCGGTGGCGGAGCCGATCACCTGGCCATATTTCTTGATTGGCGCGCCCTGGGCAATCGCGGTTAGAGCGATCTTATGACCCAGCGGCACGGGCGTCGCCGCAATCAGGCTCGGCATGCCGGCGACAGCGCAGCCGGAGGCAAGCCTGGTAGTGGCCACCGCAACATCGTCGTCGGGGTGGAGGCGAATCGCCGCGGGGGCGAAATCATTCACGAGGCTGTTTCTCCGTTCGAAGGGCATGACGGATGTCTGCGACGAAAGGGAAAGGAGGATGCCCAAGGATCTCCCCGAATAGAACGATCTGATGCTGCTTGGTTCGCCACGCCGAAGTTTGAAGGGCACGGGTTCCGCGCGTTGGCTCAGCCCAACTTCGTCGCATTCTCCCAGAACAAAGCGTTCGGCGAGATCCCCAGCCCCGGCCCTTCCGGCAGCGCGAAATAGCCGTCGCTGCATTGCAGTTTGCCGTCCATCAGGCTGGCGCTGTGGTGGAAGATGCTGTGCTGATACTCATGCCAGGACAGACTAAGCACTGTAGACGACGCGTGCAGGCTGGCGGCGGCGAAAATGCCGGCGCCGATCGTCGCGTGCGGGATCACCTTGGCATGATGCGCTTGCGCTAAGTGCGCGATACGCATGAACTGGGTAATGCCGGTGTGGCCCATTTCTGGCTGAACGATTGAGACGGCGCGCGCCTCCAAACGCGGCCGCGCGTCAAATACGGTACGCCATTCCTCGCCTGCGGCGATCGGTATGCTGGCGTGGGCTGCGATGTCGGCTAGTCCACTTACGTCTTCGGTCTTGCACGGCGCTTCAAAGAAATAGAGATTGTAGGGCGCTAGTCGTTGAAGCAGCGCTACAGCTTCTGCGGGGGTATATATCCAGTGGCAATCGAGCATAATTGCAATGTCGGGACCCAAACCCTCTCGCAAGGCTGCGATCTCGCGCTCGACCCCGTCATAGCTGGCCGTCGCGGCGATCTTGACTGCCTTGTAGCCCTTATCGATGAAGCTCCGGGCGAGATCGACCTTTGCCGGGATGGTCGGCGCAGGCAGGCCGGACACATAGGCAGGAATGCGATCACGGTGCTTACCGCCCAGCAGCTGGTGAAGCGGCAGGCAGGTCAGCTTGCCCATCAGATCCCATAGCGCAATATCGATCGCCGCGAGCGCATCGAGCCAAAAGCCACCGGTATAGCCGCGCACGCGCATGAGGTCGTACAGATCCTCCCAGATCGCCTGTACCTCGAATGGAGAGCGGCCGGCGATGATCGGCGCGATGATATCTGACACTAGTGCGTGGATCACGGCCGGCGCGACTAGGCCGTAAGTTTCGCCCCACCCTTCCTCCCCCGACGCTAATGTCACTCGGACGACCGCGGAACGCATCTGCGCGGGATAGATTGTGCGATTGCCGCGCCGCACGAGATAGCCCGCATTATTCACCAACTCGCCGGGGCCGAGCGCGCCAAGATAAGCCTCGTCTTGTGGAATGATCACGGTAAAGACATCGATCGCCGCGATTCGACTATCCTGGCTCATCTATCCTGCTCCTGCCTGCCGGTGTTCCGGTTGCCCACCATTGGCACGCTGAGGCTTTATTAGCAACGCCACTTAACGGGAACGGTGCTATATTTCGTCAAGATACCTTTCTGGACGGGAGCGCAGCGACGCGATAGCAGCAATTTTGGCCGCGATGGACAGCCGAGCAATGACACGAGGCAAATGAATGCGAAACCCAAGCAGGAGGGCAAAGGCAGGCGCGCAGCCCAACCAAAGCTTAATCGACGGTATCACGGTGCTGCAGGCGCTTGCCACATCGACCGAGCCCGTGGGGTGCAGGGAACTCGCGCGCCGCGTCGATTTGGAAACGACGCGGGTGAACCGGCTGCTCAAGACCTTGGCCTATTTGGGCATCGCGCACCAGACGAGTGATCGCAAATACCGGCCCGGGTCGGGAATGACCGTCCTAGCGGCACAGAGCCTGTTCGCATCTGGTTTGCTGCGCCGTGCGCTTCCCGCCCTCGAGGGACTGCGGCGGTTTGGCCACACCGTGGCGATGGGCGTGCTGTGGCGCGACAACGTTAGCTATCTATTTCACGCGCCGCCCAACATGCCCGAAACAGATGCGTTGGGGCGGATAGGCCTTTATCCAGCAACGCGGGGTGGAATCGGAATGGCGCTGCTTGCCGCACAGGATGACCTGGAGGTCGAAGAAACCTACGCTGAACACGAAATCCCCGGCTACAGCAGTCTCCAAGAGTTACTAACAAGCCTAGCTGCGGTCCGAAGTGCAGGCTTCGTCCGCCTGCGGGTCAAGGACGAGCAGGAGCAGCATACCGTCGCGATCACCATTGGCACGCCGGTCTATGCGGCCATTGGCTTGTCGGGCTGGATTCCAAGCGCCGCGATGCCCGAAATGCTCGAGGCTCTGCATGAAGCGGCGCGCCATATAGGTGACAGCGGGAAGGAGCGGGGACCTGAATTGAACCTTTCCGATCCTGCCCTGGACTATCGCGTAGCGGTCTAGCGCAATTGTGGGCCACGGGTCACGCCGCGGCTTGGCGCGGGATCACTTGATCCAGACGGACTAGAATGCGGGTCAGTTCATCGTGATCGCCTGCATCAAATTCTGGTCCGGGCGCGCGGGTGTAGGCTGAAGCGATCAGCCCACGTCGGCGCAGCGTTTCTTTGGTTAAGCGCCAGCGGAATACCGCCTGCATCATCAGGATGGGTAGCATCGCTTCGTAAAGGTTACGAACCTCTTCACTGTTGCCGCTGCGGTGGGCTGCCATCAGCGCGACATGGATTTCCGGCGTCTCGGCTGCTGGCATTGAGCCTATCGCGCCGCGTGCGAGTTCGTCGGTGATATAGCGTCCGCCCGCTCCACCGAAAACGCCGAGGAGATTGGCGGGCGGGTTCGCAAGCATCTCGCTTATCCGCTGCCCGCAGGGCATATTCTCTTCCTTGACCCAGCGAACCGCGTCAGTCGAATTGACCACATCGCGTAATTTGTCGCCCGAGAGTCCGAGGCCCATGGGCACGGGCGCGTTCTGCACCATTAGCGGCAAACCCGCGCTGTCGGCCAACGCGGCATAGAACTCACCGAGCAATACGGCGTCCGCTCCGATGTACTTGGGCGTCATAACCATCGCGCCGACTGCACCCGCCCCGGCTCCAGCCTGTGCTAATTGAGCGCTTTCCTCCAAGCTAGAACCACTCGCTCCGACGATGAATTCTCCGCGGCCAGCCACCTGACTGCCGACAAAGGCGATCAGGTCTTTGCGCTCCTGGAGCGTGAGCATGTCATACTCGCTCGCTAGGCCCGGAAACACCACGCCATCAACTCCGCAGTTAATCGCGAAGTCGATTACGTTCGCCAAGCCGCCACTGTCGATTGCTCCATCGGCACTAAAAATCGTAGGGAGCACCGGAAATACGCCGCTGATCTGGTCTTTCATATCACTCTCCGGTGAGGCCTCGGATGGCAACGGCCTAATATAGTTCGTAATGAGGGGCCGAGGCGCTGCCCCGATCCCCAAGACTCCAAAACCGAATGTAGAGGTCGTCAGAACTTGGCGTTAAAGCCGACTGAAAAACGTCGGCCCTGCAGTCCGTAAAATGAGGTTGCTTCAGACGATTCTACATACCGCCGTTGCACCTGATCAGTCAGGTTAGAGGCGTCGGCAAAGACCGTGAACGAAGAAAATTCGTAACGAATTGACGCATCGACCGTTCTGTACGGAGCGTAATAGATTGCCGTGTTGCCCGGACCCACGCTATCGAAGAACTTGTCGCGGTAATTGTATGCGATGCGAGCTCCAAATCCGTATTTTTCATAGTAAGCGACAAGATTGTAGTTGATCTTGGACAGGCCTAGGAACGGCAGAGCCTGACCGCGGCGATCGAGTAGCGAAGTGGAGCTGTCAATGTACGAAAAGTTCGCAACCACGCCGAAGCCGTCCAGCGGCGACGGTAGAAAATAGAGCGGAGTCTGGAGAAGAACCTCGACGCCCTTCACCTTACCGCCTGTGCCGTTGAGTGGTCGCGTAATAATGTACCCTTGGGCCTGATCGACTGGCGCCACCTCACCAAGCGGGATCTCGAAACTCGCGCTGTTGAAGATGAAGGTTTTCACATCCTTGTAAAAGCCACCCAAGGTAAGTGCTGCGCCGGGAGCAAAATACCACTCGAGCGCGGCGTCGAACTGGTCGGCTCTCAGCGGCTGCAGGCGAGGATTGCCTGCGCTCCCGTTATACGGAACCAGACGATTAAGAGTGATATTCGGTGACAGATCTACCGAGTCCGGCATTCCAAGCACCTTGGCATAACCGACACGAGCCACCAATCGATCAGTCAGTTCCAGCTTCGCAACCGCGCTGGGAAGCCAATCCGCCGAGCTGGTCTTCACCATTAATGGATCAACCAGGCCGCTAGCGCGACGGATTGCACCTTGCGTATTGCGGTTGGTGTCGGTGTAGCGAACGCCAAAGTTACCGGAAAGCGGCATCGATCCAAGGTCAGCAGCGAAATTTACCTTGAGATATGCTGCCATTGTCTTCTCGACGATGCGAAAGGATTGCAGTGGGTCAATGATACGTGAAGGACATAGGCTACTATTGCCCGCGATTGCTCGACATGCTGCCCCGACCGGCAGGGCCGACGGTAGCGCCGCCACATAATGCGTAGCGATTGCCGGCGCGTCGCCGCCAAGCAGGCCCGGATAGTTACGGACGCTGTATGCCGATGATGGACCACTGGTCATCAGAAAGGTGTTTGCCGGCGTAACACCGGCAAAAGCCGCCTGCGCCTGTATCGTGTCGCGTGTGGTACTCAGTGTCGAATAACGCAAGCCTGCATCGATCTGCGACAAAAACGATCCTTCTGTCTTGAAGGCGAAATCTAGCCTCCCGGCAGATTCTTCGCCTACGTTTCGGTTGAAATTGTCGAAAACGTTGGAATAACGGAACAACGCCGGATTAGCCGCATCGAAAGTGGCGGGCCCCGTCAACATTGGGACACCGTCGTCGGCTATGTTGAATTCAAAACGATATCTACTGATAGTCTGGTTTCTCACATAGGTTTGCGTGACATCCATCGTTGCGCGCGAATAATTTAATTCAGGTCTTACAGAAAAGCGTCCGTCACTCGTACTCCACTTAAGTCCCACCGCGCCGCTAATAGTGTCGCTCTTGACGTTCAGTGCTTCGGCATTGGCCTGCGCTACCTGATTGATGATTCCTGCCGTCAAGATTTCGTTGGGCGACATTGTGTAGGAAACATAGTCCGCCGCATTGGTGCTGAGGGGTACTGCGAACCAGTCGCGGGAACGGCGGGTATTCAGGTGCGAATAGGCGACGTCACCATATAGTTCGAAGCTGTCGGTTGGACGCCATTGAAATGCTCCGTTGCCGCCAATTTTCTCGCGCTTCTCGAGCAGCCGCTGGAAGCGGAAGTCGGCGATGTATGTTCCGGGGATGCTGTCACCGTTAGGATCATTGGCCCGCGGATTGGCCGCCGTGTTGAAGGCAGAGGTTAGCGGCGTGTAACCGGTGAATGAGTTGAATGAGTCTTCGTTAACCGGCTTGTTCGAATAGGTCGCGCTCAGCAGAATTCCGAACGTGTCGTTCGCAAGTGTAGTCGAATAAAGTGCTGAACCGTCGTAGCCCCAACGCTGGTCTTGGTCGGAATAAACCGCCGAGCCTGAAACAGAGACCAGCTGGCCGGGTTTGTCGAAGGGCTTGCGCGTGATGATGTCGACGGTACCGCTGAGCGATCCCTCGATGCGATCTGCGCCTTGCAGCTTGATGACGTCGAGACGGCCGATCATCTCCGATGGAAACAGCGACAGCGGCCCGTAATCGGAATCGGCCACTGATGCGATGCCGACGCCCCGGCCGTTCGGATTGACAAGCGTGCGCCCGTTGATCTCGGTCCGGTTCTGACGCAGGCCGCGGATCGACACGCTCGTTCCTTCGCCTAACGCGCGACGAATCTGCACGCCGGAAACGCGCTGGAGCGATTCCGCAATTGTGTTGTCAGGAAGCTTAGCAACGTCGGTTGCGACAATCGAATCTTGGAATTGATCGGTCTGCCGCTTGACGGCGAGTGCCTCCGCTAAGCTTTCACGATAGCCACTGACGACTATGTCTTCCGCTTGGCTAGAGGCTGAAGTGGTCTCCTGGGGATCCGTTGAGCCTGCTGGTGGGGTCTGGGCGAGGGCTGGTGTGTTCGCGAGCATGGCGCCTAGGCACGCGCTTCCCATCAATGAATACTTTTTGATCATAGTCCCTCTCCCACTCGAATTATTATTCGAGTAAAGTGTTGCACACTTAGCTACATGTCAAGCGCGTTAGCATGCGGCGGATTGGGGGGGCCGGCGGCGAATGGTATTAGAACGGGACGCGTTGATGCGCCGTGTCAACGGCGGGTGATGCTTGCTCCGCCATCGATCAAATAATCGACCCCTGTGATCCAGGATGCCTCGTCAGAGCATAGAAACAGCGCGAGCGAAGCCACGTCCTCCGGCGTGCCAAGTCGACCCAGCGGATGCCGCGCGATATTGTCGCGACGCGCTGCATTGGGGTCAGGCTGCGATAGAAATCCTCCGCGCAGTAACGGAGTGTCGATCGATGCTGGCCGGATTGCGTTAACCCGAATCCGGTCTTCCGCCAGCTCAAGTGCGAGCGTTTTGGTGAAGCTATCGAGGGCAGCTTTGGACGCGGCATAGGCGGCCAGATTGGGAGTTGCGAAGGAGGAGTTTATCGAAGAGATGAACAAGAATGCGCTATTCTCTTGCATTCGCATCGCGGGTGCAAACGCGTGCGCTAGGCGGAAAGCGCCCCCAACGTTGACGTCCATGACGGCGAGAAGGAACCCGCTGTCGGTATCTAGAGTTTTTGCCCGTGCGCCCATCGCGGCCGCGTGGACGACGATGGTCGGCTGCATGCCGCCTGATGCAATGGCCTTAGCGGCTCCATCCACCGACAAGTCGCTGGCCATATCGCAGGTCAGGTTGATCTCGCCGCAGTCCGGCAATACCAGATCAAGGGCCGCGATGCGGCACCCTTCCAGCGCGAAGCGCTGAGCGATCGCACCGCCGATCCCACCTGCAGCTCCAGTCACAACGGCGCTATGACCTTTTAGTCTTCCGCTCATGCGCTGTGCTCCAGTTCGGGCATCATCTGACGAAGTCGTGCAAAGCCGGTGGCTGACAGTTGGTCATTGTCCACGAGCCGAGCCTCCATACCCAGATAGTTGATCGCGGCACAGAACAGCGGCGCAACCTCGTCCCCGCCTGTGATGAAACACGCTCGATCAGTCATCGACTGGAGATTTTCGCTTACATCGGCGCCTATGAGGAGGCCCCACAAATAGGATGCTGCTTCCTTCTCGCTGAACTGTCGCGCCATTACCGCCGTTCGTGCGGAAAACAGCAAACGAGCTAGGCCGCGACCGTCCGCAGCACGATCAAGTCCGGCCCGGAAGGCATTTCCATCGCACGCCGGCGCCGTCATCAGCGGCGCCAATATACTGCGGTGCTCGAGCGCGCGATAAAGTTCGACCGTCATCGACGTGTGGAAGCTGACGATTCGTGCTTGGCTGAGTTGAAGCCACTTGCCATGCATTCCGGGCACTGACAACAAAAGGGCGTCACCGGCTTCGGTTTGATCGATGAGGCCGAGGGCAGAAACCTCCTCGCCACGTAAAACATCAGGATCGCCGAAGCGCGACGTGCACGACAAGCCTGGCAGTATGGTCAAACTCAAATCCTCGAGTTGTACCTGGCGAGCGTGCGTCGCGATTTGCCTCGCTGTTGCGGGGCATGGTAACTGAGTATTTGACCCGATGCCTAGCGGAGATCCAATCATTCCTGCCAACAACATCGGATCCATTGCGTCAGGCCATCGTGACCGCAACCCTCGCAACCGCGAGAACTTGCCCGCGTGGTCGAGATTGACCAGCCGCACGTCTTCAATGACGCGGTCTAGAACTGATCCATCCGTTGCGATTAGCCGCGCGGACATCCGTGTAGTGCCCCATTCAACCGCGATGAATGTGCCTTGGGTCACGCGCGCGCTTCCCGCTGAGCCATCGACTCACCAGTCGTTGCCAGGAACGCCGCGACTACGCCGAGCGGATAGGCCACGGCGATAACCAGGAACATCGGACGATAGGTGAGTCCGGCGACAAGTTGGCCGACCATGTAGGTGGATGCGATCGTGACGAGGCCGGTGACGATCGAGCCGATGCCCATGACCTTGCCAATATGGCGGGTCGGATAAAGGTCGATTGGTAGCGCGGTCTGATTAGTTACCCATGCAGTGTGGCAGAAAGCGACGATTGCGCCCAACAGGAGGCTTATCGCGACTCGCGGCTCGAGCGCGTTAAGTGCGCCGAGCGGCGCGATCGCTGCGACCGCGCCCATGACGTACACGCGTGCGCGCGCTGGTCGCACTCCGCGCTTGACGACCATCCCGGAGGCGACCCCGCCGAGGACCGCGCCTAATCCTGCGGAGGCATAGACCACCCACGTCGTCCGTCCCATCTCCGCAACGGAAAGACCGCGTTCCTCAGTGAGATACTTGGGGAACCAAAACAGGTAAAAGAACCACACCGGGTTGGTCAGCATATTGGAGACCGCGTAGAACCAAACGCCACGCGTGCGCATCACGCTAACCCATCCTCGCCAGCCGGAATCGTCGATCGGTTCAGATCGCTCGGCTACGACCTCCACGTCGCCCGTACGGTCTTCCTGATAAATCGGGAGGGGCTGGTTGGGGCGATATAGGATCAGCCAGGCAGCTACCCACACCAAGCCGAGCGCACCACTAATAACGAACGTCATCCGCCAGCCGACCGCCAGGAACAGCATCGCCATCACAGCCGGTGCGATCGCGGCTCCGAAATGCGCTGCGGACGAATATATCCCGATTGCCAGCGCGCGTTCTCGCTGGGGAAACCATTCGCGTACCAATTTTGGCGACGCGATCCAGTTACCCGCCTCGCCGAGGCCGAGCGCAAACCGACTGGCGCCAAGTTGCCAGATGTTGTTTGCTAGGCCAGTGCACGCGCTGGCGAGCGACCACCAGCCGACGAATATGATCATGCTCCACCGCGCGCCGACGCGATCGACGATGAATGCGGCCACTAATCCGCCGATCATATACGCGACGAGGAATGCATTGACGACGGCTGCGTAGCCCTTGTCATCAATCTCTAGTTCGCCTTGGACAGCACCAGCCATTAGCCCGAGCGTCTGGCGATCTAGATAGTTGAGCAGCGCCGCTAAGGCGAGCATCGCGACGAGCGGCCATCGGAAACGCGCCATCTTCGTGGCTGCGACTGTCATTATTAGGACCTCTCCCCAAGGCTGTGCGACATGCCCATCGGACTGCAACCTCACGCGGCTTTCATAGGCGTACGTGTCATCTATAGCAACATCGAGAATCGCCTTGGTGAGATGGGGCGTGCTCGGAAGCCTTGAGGATTTGCGGAAAGCAAAGTTAACTACCTAGCACAATGAGCGCGGCATGGATCTCTGGCACCAGATGCTTGCTGAAATGTAAGGGTAGCTAGTGCTGCGTCATTATCATCGCGCAAAGCTGATTGAGCCCGCCCAATCGACCGAGGTTACCGTGCCATGGGGTACGAACAACGTGGCCTCGAGGGTCGTTGATCGCGTCTCTCCTGGCTGCAAGGTGACTGCGCTTCCGCGTGCCGCGGCTGTCGCCACGGAGGGCAGATCGCAGGCGGGTTCAATCGCCAGCATTTGACGCGCCCCATACCACGGATACCCGGACTCGCCTCCTGCAACGCGCCATATACCCATCATTGGGAAAACTCGTTCGTCCCATCGCAGAGCGACCGCCGCCCCTCGTCGGTCGTTCGAGATCGCGAACCAGCCTTCCTCGAAGCCGTCAACGCGGTGGAAGTCGGCAATCCCCGTCGTGGCCTCTGGAAAGCGACCCAATTCGGCTAGCGTTGTGCCAAGAAGTGGGCGGTTGTCCGCTGACTTCACAAGTGATGGCGGCAGATCGATTCGCGTGCCGTTTTCGATCAGCGGGGCGCCGAAGGTCGGGTGATGCCCCCACAAGACATCGATTGGTACCGCCGCTTCACTGGTGATAGCCTCTTCGAGCACTAGCGTCGATGATGCCACGTCGATCGAAAAGCGTCGTTCGATCAAAAGCGGCAGGCGTCGAAGTCGCACATGCGCGCATAGCGCGACGCGATCTTCGCCGTCCTCCTCTACATGGGCATCCCAGCCAAGAAAGGTGGCTTCGCCGTGGAAGCCAAACGAGGCGCCTTGGTGCTGACACGGCTCGGGTCCATTCGGTAGCATGATGTACCACCCGCCCGGAAATGCATCGCGAAACGGGCCCTCAGCCAATGGTGAGCTGAACCGGTCCCCAGCTCTCGCCGTCCCCGCGGGCGCTTGGGTGAGCATCTCCGTATCGCTCGGCTTGTGAAGCAATTCGAGGATATCAGTGCCCTTGTCGATGCAAATCACCGCACGCACAATCGCATTCTCGATGGAGATACACCGTAAGCCCCGCCACAGGAAATCGCGTGTCCGGCAGCCATGGTTCCGGTGCGCGGCCCGTGGCAGAAACCCAAGATCATTGTTCATTATCCACTCCCGTTGAATCTCACTTTCCGTTGCTAAAAAAGGGATGTCAATTCGATTTACGAGAAGGATATGGCTGTTTCGAAAGGACGTGGATCGGAGGGAGCGGCGCAGCCGGAACTAAGCTGTAAAGCCCGAAGCAGCGGCATAGCGCATCAAGCCGCGTTCTTATTATTGCGCATTGATAGGTAGCCGCACAAAACCTGGCTGAAAGGGATTAAGACGCGACCGCTGACTGGGTCAAAGATAGCCTCACCTTCTGTGTTGTGATTAGCTTCCAGTGCCATCAGGTGTGCGTTTCCAGGCTGGTGCCTTCGCGTGCCGGCCCACAATAGTTAAGGGCAAAGATAAACGGCATTCGCCCAACAGCTTCCGATCCGCCCCCGATGGATGCCCTAAATTGGTCGAACCGGACTGGGACGCTGTTAACTAGGCCGATACGATCGCGGTGGCTTCCTACCGTGGCCTTGCGAAACCCGGCGTCCCTCTATAAGGTTGCTTTAATAGACATAGAGAGGGGGCTGATGAGAGGGCTTGTAATAGATCGCCAAGAAAGTACGCGGATGGTTGAAATCCATGGCAGCGCACCGGGCCCTGGCGAAGTAGAAGTCGCTGTCCGTCACGTCGGACTCTGCGGAAGCGATCTGAGCACCTTCGTCGGCGCCAACCCGTTGGTCACGCTGCCGCGTATTCCCGGACATGAGATTGGGGGCGAAATCGTCGCACTAGGTGAGGGCGTATCTGGCATCGCCTTGGGACAGCGTGTCACTATCATGCCGTATACCGCTTGCGGCACTTGTACTTCATGTCGGCGGGGACGCATCAACGCGTGCCGCTACAATCGCACTCTTGGGGTGCAGCAGGATGGCGCCTTAACGGAGCGCATCGTGGTTCCCTTCGACAAGGTGCTCCCCAATGACACCCTGCCGCCACGATTTCTGGTTTTGATTGAACCAATTTCTGTCGGTTTTCACGCGGTCGCGCGCGGACGCGTCAAGCAGGGTGACCGCGTGCTCGTCATCGGTGTCGGCATGATAGGCGCGGGCGCTATCCTGGCGGCAGTGCGCGCCGGTGCGGAGGTCACGGCGATGGACATTTCCGACGAAAAAACCGCAATCGCGCGCCGGCTCGGTGCCCAACACACGATTAACAGCGCTACAGAGGATGCCACCGCCCGAACTGAGGCGATCACTAACGGAGATGCCTTCGATGTCGTGATCGAGGCCGTGGGTGCGCCGCAGACTTTCACTCTTGCGGTCGATCTTGCCTGCTATTGCGGCCGGGTTGTCTACATTGGCTATTCGAAGACACCGGTAAGCTATCGCACCGAACTCTTTAACCTAAAGGAGCTCGATATTCTAGGGTCGCGGAATGCAACACTCAACGACTTTAAAGCCGCCGCGGATTGCCTTGAGACAATGGGTGCATGTGCCGGCATGCTGATCTCCAAGACATTCAGCTTCAAGGATGCGTGCCAAGCCCTGCCCTACTTCAACGCAAATCGAGCAAGCACCCTCAAGGTGGTAATCGAAATTGCGAAAAGCTGACCGAGTGGTTCCCTCAGCAAGCCATATACTGGACCGAACCGGTCTATCGTTGCCCCAAGTCGGCTTCGGGGCCAGCGGAATTGGCAATCTAGGCCGAGCAATAGGTGACACAGAAGCAGACGCAGCCCTCTCCAGCGCGTGGGATGCGGGGTTTCGCTATTTCGACACCGCGCCCCTTTACGGATTTGGGCTGAGCGAACTTAGATTGGGCCGTTTCCTCCGCCTTCAATCGCGCGCGGACTATGTGGTTTCGACAAAGGTCGGACGCTATTTCGTTCCAACTCATGGCGCGCCCTCCAATAGCGGTCTTTGGACCGACCCACTACCGATGCGGCCGGTACTGGATTATGGATACGACGCAACATTCCGTGCCCTGGAACAATCACACGCCCGTACCGGTATCGACAAATTCGACGTGGTCTATATTCATGACCTCGACCGCCGAAACGCCGGCGGCGCCTTCGATCGCCAGTATGACGCCGCGATCCAGGGGGCCTATCGCGCCCTTACCGAGTTGCGTGCTGCTGGCGTAGTGAGGGCGATAGGCTTTGGTATCAACGAAGCCGATGTCGCCTCCACGCTGATGAATGACACGGACTGCGATCTGCTCATGTTGGCCGGACGCTATACCCTGTTAGAACAATCCGCCCTCGACGAGGCCCTACCACTTGCACTCAGGCGCGGGATTGGCATCGTCGCTGCCGGAATCTACAACTCCGGAATTCTTGCGACAGGGGCGGTCGGGGGTGGGAGCTACGATTACGGTTTGGCGCCTCCGAGAATCGTCGAACGCGTGCGGTCGATTGAGGCGATATGCCGGCGCCACGCCGTAACTCTAATTACCGCGGCGACGCAATTTCCGATGCTGCACCCTGCAATATGCTCTACGGTGATCGGCCTCACCCAGCCGGACCGTATCCGTGCGATCCCGGCCATGTTCGAAACTCCCGTGCCCGCCGCACTTTGGGAGGAGTTACATAGTGTGGGGTTGCTCCGACGGCCCGGCGACCCTCCAGCACGGGACCCTTTTTTGTAGCGTTGATCGACGCAACCGGCGTCCTGGTTATCACGCAGGCGCGCTTCGGATAGGTTACAAAAGTAAGCGCTATCTAGAACCCGAACGTACAACGATGCCAAGCAATATGCGGGCCGACTAGAGATACCCTGATATCGAGATCATCGGCCCTCGCAGTCCGTACTCGATCAAGAGGAGGCCCATAATCAACGGAAATTCTGCGCGCGTTACACTGACATGCGATCGTTAATCGGAAGACGCTGGCCTGCAAACGTCCAGTTCCCGCTTATACCCTTGACCCACCTAGGGCGGACCGAGCCTAGTACACCACTCTCTGCAATAACTGATTGTAGACAGTGCCCATGCCCTTGGGCAGGTTCGCCGCGCCAGCACGAGCGCGGGGATGGCGGCTGCTACGTTGCGGTGCCGGCCCACCGATCCCTCAATCGCCGGCGCACGCGATCTAGTAAATTTCAATAGCAATGCCAGTCTATTTCCCTAGACACACGCTACACAATTGCTACTATCGCCACAAAATATTGAGGAGATGGAGCGTGGATATGAGTTCGTGGAGGACGATACCCAAGGTTCGAGACGGCCTCCGGCTAATCGGTCGATCTTGGTTCGCGAGCCGGACCGTTGCGCGAATTACAGGCTCCTCCGTCTTTGCTAATCTCGTTGCCCTAGCGTTCGCGATCTTCGCTGTCGGCCCGGTCAACGCGAATGGTTTGCGAAACGTCGATGTCGTCGTTTACGGCGCGACGCCTTCTGGCATTATGGCTGCAGTGGCCGCGAGACGACAAGGTCGGTCGGTGCTTGTAGTGGAAGCGTCGGGCCATATCGGCGGGATGGTGACCGGGGGCATAGGGTCGACCGACACAGGAACTCCCGAATTGGTGGGCGGTCTCGCGAGTGAATTCTTTAGCGAAGTGCACCGGCGCGGACTCGCGCGGCGCACGACTAAGCACGTCGTGCAGTTTCGCGGAACGACAATACCTTGGTACGAACCTCGCCCTTGGGATCTCGAGGCGCACATTGCGGCAGGCGTGATGCGAGACATGATCCGCAAAGATAACATCGACGTGATGACGGGCCATGGAATTAAGCGGGTCACGTCGCGCGATGGTAAAATACAGCAAATTCTTCTGTCCAGCCGCACGCGAATTCGCGGTAAAGTCTTCATAGACGCGAGTTACGAAGGAGATCTCCTCGCCCTGAGCGGTGTTCCTTTTACCCACGGTCGGGAGAGTGCAGCGAAATACGGGGAAAGCCTCGCTGGTATACGCTCACCTCATTATATCAAGGACTATACAGAGGCTGAATACGCTACGCCGACTAAGACGTATATGCACCACGGTCAGTTCGGCGCGCCGTTGCGCGCAAGGCGCAACGGCAAACTGTTGCCGGGCGTGGAGGCGGGGCCGCTTGGTATTGTTGGTTCTGCAGATAGCCGATTACAGGCGTTCTGTTTCCGGCTGAGCGTTACTCAAGACAAGCGGCTGAAGCGTGATTGGTGGAAACCAAAGAATTATGATCCAGAACAATACCAGGTTTTGCTAGACTATGTTCTCGCACATCCCGGCATAACTTTCACGAGACTTATTCATGTCAGTCCAGTGCCGGGTGGAAAGTGGGACCTGAACGCAAGCGGCCCCTTCTCCACCGACTTCGTAGGCGGGAACCGGGGATTTTTGGAACTCACCCCGTCCGGACGTGCTCGCATGGTCGAAGCTCACAAGGCTTACCAGCAGGGTTTTCTATGGTTCCTAGCGCACGATCCGCGGCTGCCGGCACAATTGCGCGAAGAGGTGACGAGCTGGGGCCCATCTCGTGACGAATGGGTCGACAACGACAATTGGCCTCCTCAACTCTATATACGCGAAGCTCGCCGGATGATCGGTAGCTATGTGATGACGCAGATGGATCTCACCGAGCGCAAGGTACAAGTGGACTCAATCGGAATGGGCTCGTTCATCATGGATTCGCACTGGGTCCGACGCTATGAAGATGACGATGGTACGATTAAGGTTGAAGGCCATCTTGATGAGTCGGTTCGATTGGAAAAGGCGCCTTATGAGATTTCGTATCGAGCTATCATTCCCAAACGGGAGCATGCCGAAAATTTGATTGTGCCGGTGGCTCTATCGGCGACGCACGTGGCAATCGGCTCAATTCGTATGGAGCCAGTCTACATGATCCTTGGTCAAGCGGCTGGGACCGCCGCTGCCATCGCGCTGGAAGACAAAGTCCCCGTCCAGAAAATCAATATTCGTACGCTCCAGTCGCGGCTGATTGCTGAGGGCCAGATTCTTCATAAGACTCAAGCGAGAACAGGGACCTGAGTCGAAATCGATGCATCGCCTTTAGGCTGATAATGAATCAGAATTGATCCCGGCCGGATCGCGCTATCTCTTCGCGGCGAAGCCTAGGGCCCAGCTTCGAGCTGCTTAGAAGCCCAGATGTTGCTTCGGGTAACCCGATACCGGGTCGCGGCTTCGCCGGGGTAGGGATTTAAAGGAAGCGAGACCGACCCGACAATTTAGTGCGCCTCTGGCCCCGGTCGTTTGGCCATCCTCGTGCAGGTGTTGACGTACCTGACTGCTTCCAGCTCCCACAATGCAGGGGCGGGCCCAGTCTCCAATGCCCGGAAAGGAATGGCATGTGAACGGTCTGCTGTCAGCAGGTTCGGGGAAGCCGTCGCAATGCGACATTACCATCGAAAACCGAAACCGCCCCACGATTGGTCCGTCGCGATTGCCCCGTAAAGATGGTGCCGTCTCAGATTGACATATGTAGCTAAAACCGCAACATTCCGTATGAACATGGATGGGAATTTATGTCGCTATCAGGCAGAGTTCGCGGCTTCAATTTTTCCGCACGCGCAAGTCGACGTCCGTTTGCGCGTAGCCCGTCCGGATATCTCAGCCGGTCTCCATTATACCTTATGAATGCCGGCCGCCTCTGAGTTGGATGGGCAGTATCGTGAGCCTGAGGCGAAGCACTTCTTAATAAGAGATTTTCCGAGCTAGCAGGAAGCGAGCCGGATCACAGGAGTTGGATGATGGATGGCAGGTTAAGTTCCAGGTCGCGCCTGTGGACCGTCGGCTTTGTACTCCTGCTCGCCACGGCGGGCTTGCTCAATTATCTCGACCGCCAGATGCTTTCGATTCTTGCACGTCCGATCCAAGACGAACTGGGGATGTCCGAGCGCGATTATGCGTGGATAGTATCGTTGTTTCTGATTGCTTACACGATCGGGAACGTCATTGCCTCGGCAGTGATAGACCGCATTGGGGCCCGGTACGCCTTGCTCTGGATGGTTGGAATCTGGTCCGTTGCGAATGCTCTCACCGGCTTGGCCCAAGACGCCAATCAGGTAGCTTTTACGCGTATGGTTCTCGGCTGCGCCGAGATTGGCGGATTTGTCGCTATGGCCGTCATCATGCTCGAGTCGTTCGATGCGTCCACACGGGGGCATGTCAACGGCATCTGCAACGCCACCACGATGGTTGGGGCCGCGATCAGCCCGCCGTTGGTTGTGGGGATATATCTTGCCACAGATTGGAGGACGACTTTTTTCGTTGGGGGCGCCGCGGGTATTCTATGGTGCGTTGCCTGGTTGGCATTGGTGCGACCGAGACTGGAAAAACGCGAGCGGCATAAAGATATGCGCTCCAGCTCGATATATCCAAATCGCCAAATGTTCGAAGTCGCTCGGTCGTACATCTTGGATGCTAGAGTATGGACGATCGTTTTTGGGAAAATGCTTGTTTATCCTGTGTGGTACTTCTACCTTTTCTGGTTCCCGAAGTATTTGATTGATGAGCGCGGGCTGACACTCGCTGATGTCGGCGCGGTAGCGTGGATAGTTTATCTCGCCGCAGCCGTGGGTTCCGTTTGCGGAGGTGCACTGTCCAGCATCCTCATCCGGCGCGGCATGGCGCCGTTCAAAGCACGGCTATCGAGCCTTGGACTAGCTGCATGCATCGCGCCCGCAGGTGGCGCAATAGCATGGGAGCCGACTATCACCGTGACGTTTGCGCTCGCCTCCGTCGTCGCCTTCGCGCAAATGACCTGGCAAGTTAATATCAGTTCGATGGTTGCCGACCTTCTCTCGAGAGAAGAAATAACGAAGGTGGTCGCTTTTGCGGGCGTGCTCACAGGAATAGTCGGTGTTCTAACCACGTACCTTATTGGCATACTAGTGTCTGAATTGTCGTATCGCCCGAGCTTTCTAGTTATGGCGGCAGCCTGTCCGTTAGCTTTCTCGCTATTATTCACGCTGTCGAAGCGAGTTCGGCTGCGTGCCGTATCGCCTGCAAGTTACATGGGTTCGTAAAAGATAGTTGCGAGGAGAGGCTGATGTTTGAAAAGGTAGGCTGGTTCGCACTGTCGGCGCTGGCAGCTTTGGCACTAGGCGTTGTCGCGGTATCTAGGGGGGAGGATGTCAATGCGCTCTGGATCGTTGCCGCAGCGATCTCCGTCTATCTCATAGCATATCGCTTCTATGCCCTGTTCATCGCCAAAACCGTCCTGCGGCTCGATCCAACCCGGCTGACGCCCGCCCTGCGGCGGACCGACGGGCTCGATTACGTACCCACCCACCGCTACATTCTATTCGGCCATCACTTCGCTGCGATTGCGGGCGCTGGCCCGCTCGTCGGCCCGGTACTCGCGGCGCAAATGGGGTATCTGCCGGGCGTCTTGTGGATTCTCGCCGGCGTCGTGATCGCCGGCGCCGTTCAGGACTTCATCGTCCTTTTCATCTCGATGCGCCGCGATGGGCGATCGCTTGGTGAGATTATTCGACTCGAGATGGGGCCGGTGGCCGGTACAATCGCACTAATTGGCACCTTCATGATCATGGTGATCATTCTTGCAGTTCTCGCCTTGATCGTCGTAAGGGCCCTCGCGGACAGCCCTTGGGGGCTATTCACCGTCGTCGCCACCATACCGCTCGCTTTGTTGATGGGCATTTACACGCGCTGGATAAGGCCGGGGCGCATCGGCGAGGTCTCGGCGATCGGCTTCGTCGGCCTCGTCGTTGCTATAGTCTATGGACAGAATGTGGCGGCATCGCCGGTGCTGGCGCCGATCTTCACGTTGTCGCCGTTGGAGCTCTGCTGGCTGCTTATCGGTTATGGCGGGATCGCCTCGATCCTCCCAGTCTGGTTGTTGCTGGCCCCGCGCGACTACCTTTCAACCTTTCTGAAAATCGGTGCGATGCTGGCGCTAACGATCGGCATTGTCATCATGGCTCCTCCGCTCCGCATGCCGGCGGTGACGGTCTTCGCAGCCGGGGATGGTCCGGTCTGGTCGGGCTCGCTATTCCCGTTCCTTTTCATCACCATCGCATGTGGAGCCGTGTCGGGATTTCACTCGCTGATTGCGAGCGGCACGACCCCGAAGCTGATCGCGAGCGAAGTCGATGCGCCCTTCATCGGTTATGGGGCGATGCTGATGGAAAGCTTCGTCGCGGTGATCGCGCTCGTCGGCGCTGCGATCTTGGACCCTGGCCTCTACTTCGCCATGAACAGCCCGGCCGCTATCACCGGAGGAGAACCTGCAACTGCAGCCGCAGCGGTGACAGCGATGGGGTTTCCTATCTCCGCAGAGGCTCTCTCCGCGACAGCCAGGGATATAGGGGAAACGTCGATCATATCGCGGACAGGTGGAGCGCCGACCTTGGCGGTCGCGATGGCCCAGATTTTCAGCCACGCTATAGGCGGTAGGGCGATGATGGCCTTCTGGTATCATTTTGCGATCCTTTTCGAGGCGCTGTTCATTCTAACGGCGGTTGACGCCGGGACGCGAGCGGGCCGCTTCATGCTGCAGGACCTCATCGGCCTTGCCGTCCCCAGGTTTCGCGAGTCCTCCTCGATTCTGCCGGGCCTAGTGGCGACGATGCTTTGCGTTGGTGCTTGGGGTTTCTTCCTCTACCAGGGCGTCACCGATCCCCTCGGGGGTGTGAACACGCTGTGGCCCCTTTTTGGAATTGCGAATCAGATGCTTGCGGCAGTCGCGCTGCTCCTAGGCACTGTCGTGCTCTTCCGAATGAAGCAGGAGCGCTTCGCTTGGGTCACGATCGTGCCAGCAACGTGGCTGGTCATTTGTACCGTCACCGCCGGTTTGATGAAGCTTGTGTCGGCCGACCCGAAGGTGGGCTTTCTCGCCCACGCCAGCCTCTTTTCGGAAGCGGCGGATCGCGCGGAAGTCCTGAAGCCGGCGGCCTCTCTCGATGAAATGCAACGCATTGTGATGAACGATCGAATTGACGCGGCTCTCTGTTTGATCTTTCTAGTCGTGGTGCTCTCGATCCTGTTCTACGCAATCCGAAATTGCCTCGCCGCATGGCGAGTTTCCGTGCCGACAGTGAGTGAGACTCCAAGTGCCGCTGCGCTGGAGTGATCGGTGAGGAGACTTGCCGCCTTGCTAACGATGATGCGGGACACCGCCCGTTTAATGGTGGGCGTGCCTTCCTACCAGGCCTATCGCCGGCACATGGCCGATCGGCATCCGGACCGGATTCCAATTAGCGAGCGGACCTTTTTCGAAGAGCGACAGCAGGCCCGTTATGGAGGCCGCGGAGGCGGCCGCTGCTGCTAAGATCCTAAATCCCCGTGGCGTTCTTGGGCTGTCCTGCTGGCGGCCGAAAGACCGCAGGGGCTCGTTTTCTAACGCGATCGTATTGATCAACTTCGTGTCTTGGAAGGACCGCCAAGCTGGGATGGCCCCAAATTCCACGAGCGCACTCAAGGCATGGAATTCTAAATTTGGGCGGACCATTAGTGCAAGAAGCCACTTCCTAGCAACGAGGTTGTAAACAAGCTCTTGACCTGATCTTGATATAAACCCGCGTGAGCGGCCAGAGCCCGGCGTCAACCTCCGAGCGCCCCGGCCGGGGCGCGGCGGCGGAATGTTCAGACGCCGGCCTGCATACCCAACCTCAACGGCCCCGGCTTCCACCGAGAACCAACTAACGGCGAGTTGCACCCGCGTTGACCGCGGTCTCAAAACCCTTCATGGCACCATCGCCGCCGGCGACATCTGAAATAGGTGCGGTCCTAAAACCTTCCACTTACTCCCAAAGTAAACCGACGTCCTTGGATGCCATAGAGTGAGGTTGCTTCAGAAGACCCCGTGTACTTTCTTTGATACGAGTCACTAAGGTTGGTGCCCTCTAGGTATATCGCGAAGGAACCAAAATCGTATCGAATAGATGCGTCCACACCCGAGTAGGCGTCAAAAAATATGCCCTCCCCGGTCGTCGCAACGCTATCAAAGAACCGGCTCCGATAATTGTATGCTAACCGTGTGCTTAGGCCATTTTTCTCAAAGTACCCTACTAGGTTGTAGTTCACCCTCGATAGCCCCTGCAGAGGGAGTTTTTCTCCCGTCCTGGCGTTAATCAGCGAAGTGGAGCTATCAATGAACGAAAAGTTCGCGAGGACGCCGAGTCCATCCAGCGGAGCAGGAAGAAACGTGAGTGGTTGCTGAAGTAGAATTTCTACTCCGCGAGCCATTCCTCCCTCCCCATTGTAGCTACGGCGGACAGAATACTGCGTGGTGGAACCACTTGGCGTCTCAAACGCGGACTTTTGTACCACGAAAGAGTCTATGTCTTTATAGAAAAGTCCTAACGTCAGCGCTGCCCCCTTCCCATGGTACCATTCAATGGCCGCATCCACCTGATTTGCTCGAAATGGCTCAAGGTTTGGATTGCCCGCTGAGCCAGTGAATGGGGGCGCTGCCGATAACGAGATACCTGGGCTAAGATCCTCAAAATCCGGCAATCCGACCACCTTTGCGGCACCGAGTCGAAGCACGAGATTGTGCGTCATATCTGCTTTCAAGATGAAGCTTGGAAGCCAATCCTCGTACTCGGGCTCCGCAACCA
Organism: Sphingomonas sp. M1-B02; assembly: GCF_026167525.1. Taxonomy (NCBI): domain Bacteria; kingdom Pseudomonadati; phylum Pseudomonadota; class Alphaproteobacteria; order Sphingomonadales; family Sphingomonadaceae; genus Sphingomonas; species Sphingomonas sp. M1-B02. The sequence continues at coordinate 2,738,670 of NZ_CP110679.1, forward strand.
CGGGAGACAGGGTGGCACCAATTTGCTGGGTGCCAACAGCATTTCGGGCGGTATGACTGTAGCGGACACCGATATTCCCGGACAAAAACCCTGCCTCGTATTCAATCTTTAAGTACGCGGCGCGCGTCTTCTCCCCGATCACGAAGGAGTTGAGTGGGTTCGTTTCGCCGGGCGTGCAAGTCACCCCGATCGCAGAACACGCGAATTTCTCACCGGTGGCAAATGGGTTTGCGGCCAAGAAGCCGGTGTACACCCCCGATGGTGCGTTATTATCAAGCAAACCCGGAAACTGGACGGTTTCATACAACGAGGGCGATTGAGTCGTAATCGGTATGCTGATCGTTGGCTGAGAAGTGGACGTAACCCTGCGGTGTTCCAAGTCAGCATATCGTAGCCCTATGTTGAGCGACTTTATGAGCCCGCTGTCCATCTTATAAGTAGCGTCAGTGCGAGCCGCCACTTCTACAGTTCTTGCGTCATACGCATTATCGAAGACGTTAGAATAGCGGAATAACGAAGGATTGAGTAGATCGAGATTGCTGGGCAGCTCTAGTTTTGGAACTTCGTTTCCGGTAAAATCGAACGAGGATACATAGTTGCTGATCGTCTGCAGTCGCACAAAAGTCTGAGTATTTTCCAATCTGGCGTAGTTGTAACTTATTTCTGGCCTCACCTCGAAGCGTCCGAAACGGATTATCGCGCCGCTTCCGGCTGAAATGGTGTCGCTTTTAACCGTGAGCCGCTCATCATTAGTTTGGATCGGACGTCTTACAGTGCCGGCAACCAGTACCTCATTTTCTGACAAACTATAATCCAGGTAGTCTGAAGCATTAGTAGTCAGGGGGAGCGAGAGCCATGTTCGGCGGCGGTCAGTATCCAAATTTGAATAAATTGCATCTGCGTACAATTCTAGGTGTTCACTTGGTTTGAACTGCAATGCGATGTTGGCGCCTAGCCGGCTCCGATTCTCAGATAGGTCTTGGTATCGAAGGTCTGCAATGTAGATACCGGCAAGTCCATCTCTGTTCGGATCATTAGCGCTCGGGTTGCCAGATGTGTTGAACGCTGTCGTCAGAAAGTTGAAACCGGAAGAGGAGTCGAACGATTCGTCGATCACAGGGCGTTCGGAATACGTCACCCCAACCAGGACACCGATGGTGTCATCAGCGAATGTTTTGGATACCAGCGCCGAGGCGGCGTAACCTTTTCGTTCGGAAAGGTCCGCATAAACTCCCGAGACGTCGAAAGCGAAGGTCGGGCCCTTGCCGTCCAGTGGTTTCCTGGTGATGACGTTGACGGTCCCTCCCAGAGAGCCTTCAGCTTGATCCGCCGAAAGAAGCTTAATGACCTCCAACCGGCTGATCAGTTCAGAAGGAAAGAGTGAGAGAGCATTATAGTCCGCGTCGCGAACTGTGCTGTTCCCCCGGCCGCGGCCAAACGGGTTGGCCAACGTCCTGCCATTTACCTCTGTACGATTCTGCCGAAGGCCGCGTATCGAAACGCTCGTTCCTTCACCCAGGGATCTTCGAATTTGCACGCCGGATACTCGCTGCAGCGATTCGGCAATATTCGCATCGGGCAATTTTCCAATGTCGGACGCTACAACCGCGTCGACAAACTGCGAGGAATTTCGCTTCACATCCAGAGCGGCCTCAAGGCTGCTTCGAATGCCGGACACCACGATATCCTGGGCATCGTCTGCCGGTGGCTCAGAGGGGTTAGCTGCAGTATCGCCAGCTGTTTCGTTTTTAGCAGGGGCATCTACAATCTGAGCAGAGACGCCCGGACAGTAGGCAGCCGCACCCGCAAGCAACAAGCCGCCAAAAAATCGAAGTTCAGGTATCGCCATCTCCATCCTCCCTCTCAATGGCTTCTCTAACGGCGCCAATATCGCCATTCTGTTGCGATCTTAGCTACATGTCAATGGCTTCAGCCGCGCCACGATTCTCCTTCAGAGATAAAAACCTCGGTTGCGTGTGAGTACGGATTGTTCAGCGCCTGACTCTCGGTCGGGAAATCGTAGGCGTCGTTGCCAGCGCGCGGTCTGCCTGACACGAGCAGAATCAGGTTGAGCACCTGTATGGAAAGTATGGAGATCCGCATTTGCTGGGAGCGCCGGAGCCGTGCCTGGCGTCTTAGCGAGAGAGGATGCTTCCCGAGATATTGCTAACTATGCAATGCCGTGAGCATTCAGGATTTGGGCAGTGGCGTTGCAACATTGATCGTGCGGTTCGACGAAACGGCGCGCTTGAGAGTTCGCTATACGAGATTTCGGATCGAGGTTTCATTGCCACGCGCGAGTGTGCTCTCATCCTGATCGTTCCCGTAGGCGGCTCCATCAAAACCCGCTTTCGCCGTCCAATCGTGATCTCGTGAACCTCGTCCGTTCCGATAGCGTGAGTTCGATCGAAGTCTCTCCCGGTGGGCTGTGGCGGAAAATGAGCGAATGCGGATGAGCGGTCGGTCTTTGAGCGAACCGATTACTGTTCCCTCAAGTCGTAAATGCGACTCATGGGCACCCATTTTTCGCCGGGCGCAGCGTGCGGCAGCGGCTTTTGGAACCGCCACATAAGCTGCTGCCACGCAGCGTCGCGGGGCTCTGATCCCGACGAGCGAGGATAGTCTTTGGCTACTTCCATGATCATGAAAAGTCGGTTGCCGGTCCGCCATATTTCCATGCCGATTATTCCTGTCGCGCGTATGTCCGCCGTGACCTCGGGCCATACCCGCCCGGCGGCGTGATGCGCTTCATACTCGGCAATTAGATCCGGATCATCGACGAGGTCCAAAGCAAAACATTGGCGTCGCGTCATCGGGTGTCCTCTCATTGGCAGCGATCTCCGCGCGACCTGCATAGTGCCGGGGGTAGTGCGGGTTTTGGAGCGCGGGCGGCCCCCTGCTTTCTCAGCTTCATTGCATCCCTCCAATGTGCTATTTGGACTAGTCACAAAGACTGGCTCTCTTGGAGGCAAAACGAACGCCGAACCAACCATCCGTTAGCGATGAAGACTGGTGAGTTATCCGTTGTTGATATTCGTGCCGAGCTACACTCCGCATCGTCGAAGAGCCTTGAAGGCTAACAGCCGCGAAGACGCAGGTCGTATTATCGCCCAGGAATAACATGCGCGCGCAAGACTTGCATCAAGTTGGCGTTTCGCAGGAAGCGAGTGAATCCGATATGACGCATTTCGGTCCGCAGCGCGCCAAATGGGAAATCCGAACGACAGTATAACGGCCGCCGCCGCTCGCATGTCTACAAGATAGATTGTTCGAGTACTCTCGAGCCAAATAGCTTCCACCATCGTCTCTTTAAAAGGGCACATCCCGCCGACGTAAGGTACGTCCTGGAGGATTGTGCCGGAACAAACGTCGATGAGACTTGCCTCGTTTTATCATCGGCCTCACTTTTCGCTTTCCGATCGTACGCCTACGAAGCGTTAACAGCAACAACGATGTGTTCTCTTTCCCGGATCTGCGATGGCCTAAGCCGGGGTCGAGACGTGGGCCGCTAGCGAGGCCGCCCATGCCTCACTTGCACCCATCTTCTGAATGGTGTTACATATATAGCAACGAATCGTCGCGGGAACTAGATTGTGGATCTACCTCTGTCGCCATCCGAGATTTGGAAGATCCGAGTCGCGTCCGAGGAGAACACTGCCTCGTCGAAGAGAAGCAGGACCCTGAACTTGGCCACGACGCGATGCCAACGCCCCGCCAGTTGTGCCTTGGGTGCAGATGGCCAGGCATTACTCGTCATGACTGCGGCATTTGGTTTGGAACCGCAGGCGTCTGGATTCGGCGGAGCCGGTAACATCCACTCCAATCGTGTTGAAAGTCCAGGAGCTCCGCTGGTCTTTTCCGGTCGCTTGAGTCGTTCGGAGGGGTGATAGGCCATGCGTACGAAGCGCCGGACGCAGGCTGACATGCAGATAGACGCCCACCAGCATTTTTGGAGACTTGCGCGGGGTGACTATGACTGGCCGACGCCCAACTTGACCCCAATCTATCGTGATTTTGGGCCCGACGACCTCAGCCCACTTCTACGCGAAGTCGGTATAGACGGAACGATCCTTGTTCAGGCAACGCCCACACTCGAGGAAACACTTTTCCTGATCGAGACAGCACGGCAAAACCCCATGGTGCGCGGTGTAGTGGGCTGGATCGATTTTGACGCTGGTTCGGCGGCGCGGACAATTGCACGACTCGCCGATGAGGCGCCGCTCAAAGGGTTGCGGGCGATGATGCAGGGAATGGCGGACGACAGCTGGATCCTTAGCAAGGAGCTTGCGCCAAGGTTTGAGGCGATGGCGACGGGTGGCCTTGTTCTCGATGCACTAGTTCGGCCTCACCAACTTCCCGCTCTTGCCAAGTTCGCTTACAAAAATGCTGATTTATCGATCGTCCTCAACCACGCGGGGAAGCCGCAAGTTGGATATGGCATGTCCCAGCATTGGCGTGATGATATTGCTCGACTGGCAGCAAACCGCAACGTCGTTTGTAAGTTGTCTGGCTTATGGACCGAAGCAGCCGGTGCGATCCAAGACGGTAACATCCATCCCTACGTAGATCATATACTGTCAGAGTTTGGCGTCAGTCGATTGTTGTGGGGAAGCGATTGGCCGGTCATTCGATTGGCTGGGGACTATGTTGATTGGCACACCCAGTGTCGTACTCTCCTCAGGCATTTGTCGCAGCCAGATCAGAGCGCGATTTTCGGTGGGAATGCTAAAAGGATTTATGCAATCGACTGATGTAGTTCTGGAACCCCTAAGGCGATTAGTAACAGCTGCATTAGACCCCATGCAACCGATGGTAATGGAGGGCTCTGTCAGAGCAATGTGGCGCCGGTCCGCGGTGCTCGTTAACGGGCTGGGCATGAGCCGCAATCGAGAGCGTTGCCACCGAGCCCATTCCGGCGCTTCAACTCCTCACCCGAGGTGATCCGCCTCGTAGTGATGATGTACGTTCGGTTTCCTCTCAGCTTACGGAACGTGGAGGACCTGCTGTTCGAGCGCGGCATCGACATCTGCCACGAGACCGTGCGGCATTGGTGGAATCGGTTCGGCCCGATGTTTGCCGGCGATATTCGCCGTCAGAGGATCAGTCGGATGCGCGGCTTCCGGCAGTGGCGGTGGCATCTCGACGAGATGTACGTGAAGCTCAACGGAGAGATGGTCTACCTCTGGCGTGCTGTCGACCATGAGGGCGAGATCCTTGAGAGCTACATCACCAAGGCCCGCGATAAGAACGCCGCGTTGCACTTCATGAAGAAGGCGCTGAAGCGGCATGGTTCGCCCGAGGCGATCACCACTGATGGGCTCCGGTCGTACAAGGCGGCGATGAAAGAACTTGGCAATACCGAGAAGCAGGAAGTGGGACGTTGGGCCAACAACCGCGTCGAGAATAGCCACCTCTCATTCCGAAGACGAGAGCGAGCAATGCTCCGATTTCGACGGATGAAGACGCTGCAGAAATTCGCCAGCGTGCATGCCAACGTTCACAACCACTTCAACCTGGAGCGCCATCTAGTCGATCGAAAAACGTTCAAGGAACGCCGCTCAGCCGCCCTGGCTGAGTGGCAGATCCTTGCGAGCTAGGCCGCCGCGCTCGAGGGCCAAACTGCATCGTGTGGAGAGCGGTTCGCATTAGACTGACAGGACCGCCACCTGACCTTTTTCCAGGGGATTTCAGGAGATCCGACACTATCCCACAAAATTGTGGGCTGGTTTGGGGTGACGCGATGGAAAGCTCGCTGCATCCAAGGTCGGGGTGCTGGCAGAGCCAAGGCGACACCGATGGCGACGACATCAATCCGGAAGCCGCCATCGCGCCCGCCAATCTCGCTGCGCCTCTGCAATGAGGGCGCGGCAATGCCGCTTACCGCACCTCGCTATAGACATATTCGTGCTGGCTGTCCCGAATGGTCAGCGTGCGGGCGCGGTCCTTGTTTCCGATCGAGGCGTCGACGCCGATCCCACCGCCGCCTATCGAAACCAGCGAAACGCTTCCGTCGGGGTTTTTGCGCGTGGCAATCGGACCTTCGATGAAGCCGGCCTTCAACCATTTCGCGCCGCCCTGATCGCGGATCGTGATCGAGTTGCCCTCGGGGCTGCGATAGGACGCAGCGAGATTGGCGAGCACAGCCGGATCGCCTGGCACCGTCAGACGCGCGCGGCGGGCTGCGGCCTGGGCCTTCATGCGCGCCGCAGCGGAGGCAATGTCCTGCGCGGCCTCCGGCTGGCCGTCATAGACGACCTCGAGCAGGCGGCGGAGGAAGGGCGCCAGCATCGCCGCGCCGGGATCGGCGTTGGTCAGGATCACTGCGCCGATTTGCGCCTCGGGCAGGACGTAGAAGTTGCTGTGATAGCCCTGCAGGGTGCCGCCATGCGTCACGACGGGGACGCCCCAGGCGACTCGTTCGAACAGTCCCATGCCGTACCAGCTGTCTTCGCCCACTGCGACGCCGCGCCGGCGCCGCTCGACGATATTGGCTTCGCTCACCAGCCGCTTGCCTTCGGGCGTGACGCCCTTCGACATTTCGAGCTGTGCGTAGCGCGCCATATCGGCAGTGCTCGACCAGGCGCCGCCTGCGGGGCGATGCGGCACGATCAGATGGTTGAATTGGTTCGAAATCTCGATCATCCGGCCGTCGACGTCTAGCCCGTGCGGCCGCGCCCAATTGCCGCGTTCTGCCGCTGCATTGTCGAAGGTCGTATCGCGCATGCCCAGCGGACCGAAGATGCGGCTCTGCATTGCCTTGTCGAACGCGGCGCCAAGCTCCATGCCTGGATAAGCGAGCGAGCCGCCCAGATAGCCGGCCGCCGACGCCATCAGGTTGTTGTACTGGAACAGCTCGCCGAATTTGCTGGTTGGCTGGGTAACCGCCAGCTGGCGGAACGTGTCCGAGGCAGGCGCGCCGGCGTCGGCGAGGATGAAGGCATAATCCTTGCGCGGCAGCCCGGTGCAGGCACAGACGAGATGGCGCACGAGCACCGACTTGGTCACTTCATCGCTGCCGAGGCGGAAGGCGGGATAGAGATCGGTGACGTGCTGATCCCAGCGCAATTTGCCTTCGTCGGCGAGCACCGAAAGCAGAAGCGTCGCCATGCCCTTGGTATTGGAGGCGACCATGAACTTGGTATGCTCGTCGATCGGCGCGGGTTTGCCGAGCTCGCGCACGCCGACGCCGCCCTGCCAGACGACCTTGCCCTGATCGATCAGGGCAATGCCGACGCCGGGCACACCGAGCGCATTCGCGGACTCCGCCACGAAGTCGCGGAGCGCCTGGACTCGGTCGGGCGTCAGCCGATGTGCGGTCTTGCCCGCGAAGCTTTCGCGGATATAGCCGGCTGGTCGCAAGCTTGACTGGAGAATCGCGGTGGCGGCAGAACGCTTGTTGGCGGTCGCCTCGGCACCGTCGACGATCAGGACGGTCCAGGACGTGCCTTTGCGCATTGCGACTGCCGATGCGACCGCGCGTTCGCTTGGGGACGTCTCGTAGGCGATGCTGACGCGTTCGTCCCAGCCCTCGCTCCGCGTGCCCGGGACGCTCAGCCGGACCTTGCGGGTGACACCGGGCTTATAGAGCGCCCAAGCCTTGGCCGCAGCTGCCTGCGCATTGGCGGCATCGCCGGCGTCGATCACTGCGATGCTGAGGTCGGACTCGGGCGCCGTGAAGACGGTCGTCGGACCTTGCGTGGTCCCGCGCCAGTCCTTGGGCTGGGTATAGGCAGTGCCGGACGTCGTCTTGCCGTGCGTATCGGATGGCGGGGCCACTTGCGCGACCGCGGTAAGCGGCAGGCTCATCAGGGCTAGAGCGAACAGAAGTTTCATGGCCAACCTCTTTCTTGATGGGGCCGTAGATTCGGCCATTCGGATGGTGTCGAACGGATAGTCATTTCGTCGTGCAACGGCGCCGGGGCCCGGCGGCGTGCTGGATGCTCTCGAAAGCGCCGAGAGCGGCGAAGTCGAGGATCAGGTTCGGGCCTTCGATCACGTCGCCGGCGACGGCGTCGATCGCCTGCTGGAGCGCGGCGTCGGGCGCGGCCTGCGCGTTCGCGACCGAAATCGGGCCGGCACCGGCCAACGCCGCCACAAACAGCAAGGCCGTTGCCACGTGCTTCACGGGATCCCCCCTCTCGAGCGGGTGCCGGGGTGGGATCCCGCCGTCGGGTGCGCGCAACGGGATCGCGGCAAGGCTCGCACTGCCCGTGTGCGATCGACCAGGCTCATTTCGGCCCGACGACTGGGGTGAACAGCAGGTCGTGATAATCCCAGCTAAAATCGGCGGCGGGGGAGACGGCCTTCATCGTGATCCGTTCTACCTTGCCGTCGGCATTCAGACCGAAATTGACGTAGGCCGGCTCGAAACTCTTATCGTCCCAGCGGGTGCGAAAGCTGTCATACTGCCAATGTTCGAGCGTCCCCGTCATTCCAGGCGACTGCTTGAAGTCGATGTGGAGCTTGCCGCGCTCGGCGCGAATGCTGATCGGCCCATACCAGGGATCGGTGAAGTCGCCGGCATAGCGCGCGAGGGGGAGCGACGGGCCGGCCTTGGCGGGCTTGGCCGCTTCGCCGCCCAGCGCCTTCAGCGCGCGCTCCTGCCGCTGCTGCTTGAAGGTGCGCCATGTCGATACCCAATCCTGCGTGGACGTGCCCAGATAATGGTCGAGCAGCTGATAGGTCAGCCCCTGGATCGTCTCGCCATCCTCTGAATTGATCATCATCGCGAAGCCGATATTCTTTTCGGGGATCAGCACCACGGTGGCCTGGAAGCCGAAGACGGCGCCGCCGTGCGAGATGATGCGTGCGCCCTTATAATCCTTGACCCCCCAGCCGAGCGCGTAGGTGCTGAACAGCGGCTGCGCGGCCTTCATCGCCTCGGGCATCGTACCGGTCGGCTGGAGGACGACGGGCTTCCACATCTCGGTCGCCTGCGCGGGGCTGTACAATTGGCCACCCTCGGGGAGTTTGCCCTGCGCCAGCTGGATCGAGAGCCAGCGCGCCATATCGTTGGCGCTGACCGCCAGGCCGCCCGCGGGTGCTGCATTGTCGCCCAGGCCCTTGCGCTCGTCGAGAAGCTCTTGCGCGCCGATGCCGCGGAAAGCGCCGCTGGTGCGCGCATGCGGATGCGCTCGGTCGGCGGTGGTGAAGCGATGCTGGTCGTCGGTGGTAGCGGTCGTCATGCCGCCCTTGCGCAGAACATGTTCTGCGACGAATGCCTCCCAGGTCTGGCCGCTGACCTCCTCGATCAGCTGGCCGGCGACCATGTAGAGGATGTTGTCATAGGCATAGCCGCTGCGAAAGCTCGTCGCCGGCTTGATGAAGCGCAGCCGCCGCACGCTTTCCTTGCGGGTCAGATTGGTGCTGGGCACGAACAGCAAGTCGCCCGCGCCGAGGCCGAGGCCGCTGCGATGCACGAGCAGGTCGCGGATCGTCATTTCGCGCGTCACCCAGGGGTCATACATCTGGAAGCCGGGCAGTCGGTCGATCACCTTGTCATCCCAGCCGATCTTTCCCTGATCGACGAGCACCGCGAGCGCGGCGACGGTGAAGGCCTTGCCGGTCGACCCGTTGGGAAAGATCGTGTCGGGCGTGACCGTCTCGGGTGCGCCCAGCTTGCGGACGCCGAACCCCTTGGCGAGCGTGACCTTGCCATTCTCGACGATCGCAATCGACATTCCGGGCACGCCGGCCGACTTGCGCAGATCCTCGACGATCCGCTCGAATTCCGCAGGCGGATCCGCCAGTGCGATCGAGGGGGCGGTCAGCAGCCACAACAGCGTCGCGCCAGATACGAGTCTCGAACGCGAGGGGATCGGGTGCGCCATATTGAAGTTCCTTGCGAGTGCGGCCGCCGGGTCAGGGCTTTACGAAATGGTAGGTCGCGTAAGGTTGCGACGTGAACGACAGGCGCGGATCCTTGGGCGTGCCATAGAATTCGATCTGGTCGTACGGACCACCCGCGCGCGCGCCGGTGACCTGCTCGTACAGGCGCGGCCCGATCTGGCGCCAGGCGGTCTTCACGCCCTCTGCCTCGATCGTCAGCATGCGCGCGCCGGCGGCGGCGACGATCAGGTCGCGCTTGGGATCCGGCGTCCGGTTATAGTCGCGACGATTGCCGCGATAGCTTCCCAGCTGCGGCGGGCTCGCGTCGCCGGCCCATGCGGGCGCGGGCGCTTGCGGGAACAGCCGCCCGATGATCGCGTCGCGCAACTCGGTGCGCGCGGGAGAGCTTTTCTGCCCACCCGTGGTCGAGACGAAGAAGCCGAAGCCGGCCTGCGGCACGATCACCAGATCGGAATGGAAATCCCCGGTGTTGCCGGCGTGCCCGATCATCCGGGGTCCGGCATTGCGTTCGACCAGGAAGCCGTGCGCCATGCCGTTCACGCGCGGCGCGTTGGCAAACGAATTGCTGTGTAGCAGGCGTACCGATTCGGGCTTCAATATCCGCGCACCGCCCAACCTCCCTTCGCCCAGCATCGCGAGCATGAAGCGCGCCATGTCGGGCCCGCTCGCCGTCGCTGAGCCGGCAGGCATGATCGAGCTCAGATATTCGAAAGGTTTGGCTACGAACACGCCGTCCGCGAACCTGTAGCCGGTCGCCATATGGTCGCGCATCGCCCGCGGCAGTGGCTCGCGGAAGGTCGTCGCATTCATGGCGAGCGGTCTGAAAATATGCTTGTCGGCATAGTCGGCGAAGGGCTCGCCCGAAACGCGCTCGACGATAAATCCAGCCAGCGCGGCGCCGAAGTTGGAATAGGAAATCTCGGTGCCCGCGTCCCACAGCCGGGCCGGGATGTGCGCCTTGAGCCAATCGCCATAAGGGACGAGCTTGCTCTCGTCGGCAAAGATGAAGCCGCCGACGTCGCTCATGCCGGGACTGTGCGACAGTAGATCGCGGACGCGGATCGGCTTGCTGCCGAATTCGGGAATCTTGAAATCGAGATAGCTATTCACGTCCGCGTCGAGCGAGACGCGGCCGAGCTCGACCTGCTGCATCAGCGCGGTCCAGGTGAACAGCTTGGAGACCGATCCCGGGCGGAACAAGGTTCGCTGCGGATCGACTGCCAGCCCCTTGTCGATATCAGCAAAGCCGTAGCCGCGCGTGAACAGCACCTTGCCCTGATAGACCACGGTCACGACCGCACCGGCCACTTCACGGGTTGCGATCTGCTGGGCGACCACGCCGTCGACAAAGTCCGCCAGGCCCGCGATCCGCGGTGCGGCGATCGACGTCGGTCGTGCCTGGGCAAGGGCAGGGCCGACTGCCAGCTGCGAGGAGAGCAACGGCAAGGCCAGCGCGCCGAGCGCGAGGCGAGTGTGAAGTGCGACCTTCATTGAGGGGCTCCCAGAGATGGGCCGGCACCGTGCGACCGCTTCCATGCTCCGATGGTTAGCAGCGGGATCACATGGACCGGCAGGATAGTGTAAGCGAGAAACCACTGGCTTGAACGCGAACCCGGGCAACAGGAAACGCTGAAACCAGCTCGATCTGCCGCCGCTGTCCGCCGCGCGGCTCAACGAAGGCATTCCTCGATGAGCAGGTCAAACGCGGGCCCGCGCCGGATCGGATCGGCGACGGGCAATCCCAGCCGTTCGCTGTCTTGGGCCATCAGTCGGGCCGCCTCGACTTCGTCGAGCGCCGACGTATTGTACGCAAGGCCACCGCAGCGGATCGCGGGGTTGGTTCGTCGTCCGAGCAGCAGCGTCAATTCGATGATTTCCTCGACGCTCGGCAACGTATATCCGGGAGCACCCAGCACCGTTTCGCGGCCCGGCTCATGGCAGAGAACGAACACATCGGGCTGGCTGCCGTGGAGTAGGCCGAGCGCCACCCCCGCATAAGCCGGGTGAGCAAGCGAGCCCTGGCCTTCCACCACGTCCCAGTGATCGGGATCGGCATCGGGCGACAAGATCTCGGCCGCGCCCGCCTCGAAATCCGAGATGATCGCGTCCATCGGTATGCCGCCGCCGGCAATCATGATCCCGGTCTGGCCGGTCGCGCGGAAATCGACATCTAGTCCGCGCTCCGCAAACGCGCGCGACAATGCCAGCGCAGTATATTTCTTGCCCAGCGCGCAATCGGTTCCGACCGTGAGCAGGCGCTTGCCGGAGCGTTTGCGCCCGGTCCCGACCGGCAACCCCTCCGGCGGCACCCGCACGTCGATCAGTCGCCGCCCGAGCAGGTGCGCGGTCTCGGCAAGTTCGGGAATGTCGGTGAGACGGACATGCATTCCGCTGACGATGTCGAGACCCGATTCGAGCGCTTCGACCAGCGAGGCACGCCAATTTGCCGGGATGATTCCGCCGCTATTGGCGACGCCGATCACGAGCGCCCGCGCGCCCGCTGCGAACGCCTCGCCGGATGACATTTGCGGCAGGCCGGTGGTCACCGTCGCGCCCGGTAGCGAAAGCTCTCCGACGCACTTGTCTCGGGCCCAGTCTCGCAATCCGAACGCCGTCTTTGCAAAGCCTCGCTCGGTCGTGTCTCCCAGGAAGAGCAGATAGGGCTGGGGCAGGACCAACGTTCCGGCACCGGGGTCGAATGGAGCGTTCACGGTCAGCCGCCCCATGTCGAGGTAAGAAGGCGCTGAAAATTGCCGCCGAGCACCGCGAGGATGTTCGCATCGGAATATCTGCGGCGGATCAGCTCCTCCGTCAGGTCGAACATCTTGAGCGGGTGATCGAAGCCGTCGATATCGATCTTCTCGCGAAAGGCGTAGCTGTCCTTGTAGGCGCCGCGCAGCATCTTGTTCATCTCGGGCGAGGTGTCGTCATAGCCATAGAGATCGGAATCGGTGCCGATGCCGACGTGGTCGATGCCCACCAGCTTGACGACATGATCGATATGATCGGCATAGTTCACGATCGTCGTCGGATCGGTCTTACTCACGAAATTGCGTACACCGGTGATGCCCATCACGCCGCCTTTCGCGGCGAGCGCCTTGATCGCTTCATCGGTCTTGACCCGCGGATGATCGATCAGCGCACGACAATTGCTGTGCGTGATGGCGATCGGCTTGGGCGAGATGGCGATCGCATCGAGCGTGGTGCGATCTCCGCTGTGCGACACATCGACCAGCATGCCGACGTCGTTCATCGACTTGATGATTTCGGCGCCGAAATCGCTGATGCCGCCGTCTACGCGGTCGGTCGATCCCGATCCGATGCGGTTCTGCGAATTATAGGTAAGTTGCGCGCAGCGCTGGCCGAGGTCGTAGAATGCCTTCACGTCGGCGGGTCGCAGGAAGTGATCGGCATTCTGCAGGCCCATGATCACCGCGACCTTGCCATCGCGCTTGGCGCGCTGAATGTCGGCGAACTTGTCGATGCCGGTGAAGACATGGCTGTTGCGGGCTACGAAATTGCCCCAGACCGCGAAGAAGTTGAGCGCCTGCTCCTTGGCATTGGGGCCGCCCAGGCCCACTGCGTGATGGATGGCGGTGATGCCGCTGGCACGCCAGTCGGCCGCCTCCTTCTCGCTCAGCGGCTTGCCATAATATTCGGGGGAGAAGTCGATCTTGATCGGGGCGAGCATATCGATGACCACCGAGCGGTGGACGAGATCGAGCGCGCGCTTCGAATAGGTTCGCGCCGGCGCCGCACGGGCTCTGAAGCTGCCGAGATTGAGCATCGGGGCGCTCATCATGGCCATCGTTCCGCCGAGCATCTGGCGCCGTGAAACCCTCGGCATTATCTTCCCCCACTATTTCCAAACAGGATGCTATGATCCTAAATAGAGAACGTCAACCGGCCTGGAATTTTCCGGCGCTGCCGATCGCCCCGTGGAGTGCCGGATAGCTCTCGTGGTGATAACGACTGGCGCACACCCTGCCGCCTAATCCCTGGTCGCTTCTTGCGCAGGTATGAATCTGCTCACGAATCGGAGGCTTGATGGTCCCGTCCCGGGCCCATTATTGACGGATCATCCTGCACGCACAAAAATTGCCGTGTATCAGCCTAAAATAGCAGGATAAGAAACTATTGTCTCAATCAGGACGATATGTAATCATTCTGACGCCTGCGAGAATGCATCAGCGCGGCAGGCGGGAGGGCGCTCATAGACGGCGTTGGAAATTCAAGGGGAACGGTAATGCGAACGGGTCTGCAACGGACGGGTGCGCAAATCGCGCGTGGCGGCAGCGCAATGGCGGTAGCCATCGCGCTCTTCTCGGCCAGCGCTGCCATGGCACAAACCAGTGCGGTGCAAAGCACCGGCAGCCCTGCCGAGGAGGCAGGCGCGAACGAGACATCCGAGGATACCTCGATCGTCGTGACCGGATCGCGAATCGCCCGCGCCGGCTTTGACCAGCCGACTCCGACAACGGTTTTGGGCGACGTCGAATTGCGTCAGGGCGCGCGACCCAACATCCAGCAGGTTCTGAACGACCTGCCCCAGGTCCGCCCGACCGTCACGCCGCAGGTGTCGGTAGGCAACACCTCGGCCGGCACCGCGCCGGTCGATCTGCGCGGGCTGGGCACCGCGCGCACGCTGACACTCCTCAACGGGCGCCGCTTCGCGGGCGAGAACAATCTGAACTTCGTGCCGATCAGCTTGGTCGAGCGGCTGGAAGTCGTAACCGGCGGTGCCTCCGCGGCATGGGGCTCGGGCGCGGTCGCAGGAGTCGTCAACATCATCCTCAAGGACGATCTCGAGGGCTTCGCGGTCGGCGGTCAGACCGGCATCTCGTCGCGCGGCGACGGCATGCGATACGGGGCCGATGCCAGCTTCGGCACCAGCTTCGCCGGCGGCAACGGCCATTTCATCGTTGGCGCCGAATATGTCGACGACGAAGGCATCCCCGACCGTAATTCACGGCCCAACCTGGGCAGCGCTGCCATCGTCCGTGTTACTCCAGGCAGCCTGGCCGACCTCCGCAACGAGCTGGTACGCGACGTCAACCTGTCTGCCTTCGGCACCAACCAGAGCGTCGATGGCCTTATCACCAGCGGCGTGCTGGCCGGACAGGTGTTCAACTCGGACGGTACGCTTCGGACCTTCGCGGCCACCGACTCGCGCGGCATTGGCGGAGAGGGCCGCGCCCTCTATGACGACGTGCTCGCCGCGACGCCTTTCGAGCGGTTCAACGCCTATGCGCGCCTGAGTTACGACATTGGCGGAGCGAAGGTGTGGATCGACGGCACCTATGGCCGCGCCGCCACCGACGCGAAGTTCGTCCCCGATTTTACCATCGCGCCGCCTACTATCCAGGCGACCAACCCCTTCCTCTCGTCCGCAATCCGCGCCCGACTGGCGGCAGCGGGCCAGACCAGCTTCACGCTGGGCCGGGTCTATAACGACCTGTTTCTACTGAACTTCGATACCGTGCGCGAGAATAAGGAAGTGGCGGTCGGCATTGACGGCAGCTTCGGCGGCGAGCGCTTCAAATATAGCGCTTATTATAGCCACGGCGAAGTCGAGAGCCACCAGACGGTCACCAACAACCGCATGGCGGCGCAGTTCGCCAATGCGATCAACGCCGTCTCGATGAATGGTCAGGTCGTTTGCGCGATCAACGCCGATGCATCGACCGCCAATGACGATCCGGCCTGCCGCCCCCTGAACCTGTTCGGCCAGGGCAATGCGTCGGCCGAGTCGATTGCCTATGTCCGCGGCACGCAGCAATCCTTCTCGACCAACAAGCTCGACGCTGCCGGTGTTGAGGTCCAGGGCGATATATTCTCGCTGTGGGCCGGCCCGGTCACCGTCGCGGTGGGCGCGGAGGCGCGGTGGGAAGAATCGGTCTCGACGCGCGACGCCGCCACCCTGGCCGGCGGCTTCGGCATTCCGCTGTTCACCAGCGACCTCGCCGGCGGCTTCAACGTGAAGGAAGCCTTCGGCGAAATTGCGCTGCCGCTGCTCGATGTGAGCGACACGATACGCTTGGATGTCAACGGCGCCGCGCGCTATTCGGACTATAGCAACAGCGGCGGGATCTGGTCATGGAAGGTCGGCGGCACTGCGCGGCTGTTCGACGATCTGCTGCTGCGCGCCACAAAGTCGCGCGACATCCGATCGCCCGGCATCGGCGATCTGTTCTCGGTGCGCCGGATCACTGTGGGCGCCCTTGTCGATCGCGATACGGCCGGCCGCGCCGGCGTCATTCCGGGCTACAATGCGACGCCCGCGACGGTCACGACCTACAGCGGCGGCAATCCCGACCTGCAGCCGGAAATCGGCAAGACGCTGACGATCGGCGCTTCCTATGCGCCGTCCTTCATGCGCGGCTTCAATGTCTCCGTCGACTATTACGACATCGAGATCGAAGGTGCGATCGCGACGCTTTCGGCAGCCAATCTCACCTTCGCTTGTTCGCAGGGGAACCAGGCCGCCTGCGATCGGATCACCCGCGATCCCACGACGCAGACGGTCGTCGAGGCGCGGGCGAACGCGCAGAACGTCGCCAGCGTCCAGACCCGCGGCGTCGACGTTGAGATGTCCTACCTGCTGCAGATGTCGCAGCTCGGCGCGAACATGGGCGGCTCGCTGCGCTTCCGCGCGCTCGCCACTTATGTCGATCGGTACATCCAGAGCACCGGTGTTCCCCCGATCCTCAACACCGCGGGCGATGTGGGCGATGCGGTGGCGCTAGGCCTTCCCAAGTGGCGGGGAACGTTCGGCGCTACCTATCAGGACAGCAATCTCGGCTTCGATGCCCGGGTGCGCTACGTCGATGGCGGCAAGTTCAACCAGCTGCTCATCGACAATCCCGCCACCGTGGCCCTCGAAGGGCTGATCAACAATGAGATAAAATCGCGCACCTATGTGGACCTGGGGATCCAGTTCAAGGTGCTCGACTCGTTCACCTTGTCTGCCAACGTCAACAATGTCTTCGATGTCGCTCCGCCGATCAGCACCGCGGGCAACCCGCATTACGATATCGTCGGCACCTATTTCTCGATGGGCGCACGCGTAAAGTTCTGAGGTCGATCTCTCCCCCGACTGCAGAACCGGCGAATGGGGGCGTCCGCCTTGGCGGATCGCCCCCATTCGTTTCCCTGTCGAAGCCAGCGGGCCCTCCCAAAGGGACCCATCGAGCCGACTCCAAACGAAAGCGGCGCTGGCACGCAACCGTGAGAGGCGGACATGTTGCGCGCACAACCCGGCCGTGATGCTCCCCGCTGCCTACGGCCCTTTCGCGAACACCGCCGCCCCATTCACGATGCTTCCGCTCGGCCCCGACAGGAAGTGATAGGTCAGCCCGGCATGAGAAGCGCCTGACCCCGCCAGGAAGCCGAAGGTCTCGGCGAAGCAGTTGGTGCCGCTGCAGCCATTGCCGGTGACCAGCGGGCCTTCCGAATCACGGAAAGACGAGGTGAAGCGCCCGCCGCTGGTCACGGCCAGGCTGGGTGCTGCCGATCCGCCGCGCGACTGGAAGCCATAGGTCGCGCCGCCGAACTGAACCGAGAGATCGTAGCCGACCCGCATCGTCGCGAAATCGACGGCCAGGCTGCCGGAGGCAAGCGTTCCGGGCGCAACCGACCCGTTATTGTCGGTCGGCTTGGTCGCCCCGGCAAGCGTATAGCTTGCGGTGCCGCTGGTGGGCAAATTGGTCACCTGCTTGCCCCAGACCATATGCTGCCCGCCATTTTCGGCGATCGTCGCGGTCCCCCGCCCGACAACTTGCGCCTGGGTGGTGCCGCCCGACCAGCGCGTCCAGCCGATCGCGCCGGCCAGCCCGCCATATTCGCGGTCGACATTGGTGCCGCGGCCATTGGCGCGGATGCTCTCCAGCTTGCCGTCGGAGGCGGCGACCGATTGGGTCTGGACGCTGGTGCCGTTGAGTTCGGTGAACGCACCGATCCCGGCGAACTCGACGAAGCCGGTGGGCGCCCCCGTTGCCACCGGAGTCACCGGTGGCGTGACGGGCGTCACCGGCGCCACCGCGGTATCGCGGCTGGTCTGGGTGAAGACCGCGCCGCCGGTCAGCACCGCATTGGTTGCGAGCAGCGAGTAGGTCCCGGCGATCACTTGCCCATCGGCGCCGCTACCGAACATGTTGGGAGCAAAGCGGCATCCTGCCGTGCAGCGTGCGTCCTTCGTCGTGACGGGCGCCTGGCCGAACAGGTAGAAGCCGTTTGCGGTGACCGAGCCCGTGAGCGAAGGCGCGGTCAGCCCACCGGCGCTGACAAAGTCATAGCGCTGCGCCTGCCCCGCCGCCATCGTGGTCAGCGATCCTTCCACGCCATATTTGAGCTGGCTGCCGAACTGGACGAGCATCGACCCGGTCAGCGACGCTGCGGTCACCGCCGCGCCATCGGCATAGGTCGGGGTGGTGAAGCCTGCGATCTGATAGCGGGCGCTGCCGCGATTGCCGGTGAAGGGGACGTAGGACGTCCCCAAGGCGAAATGCAGGCTCTCGTTCGGCGATAGCGTCACTTCGGTGGAAGTGCCCTGCGCGGTACGGCTCAAGGTGCCGTCGGTATAGCGGCCGATCACCCAGCCTTCGCCGTTCGCCGACTCGGCCAGCCGGGCAGTGCCGACACGCTGGTTGCCGTAGAAAGAGCGCGGATAGCCCGCCGCGTCGATCTCCACCGCAACTGCACCGGCGTCGCCGCCGAAGGAGGTCGTGCCCGCACGACCGCTGAACGCGCCGGCATAGGTAGCGGGGGTGGTGGTCGGCGGAGTAACAACGGGGGGTGTGACAACCGGCGGGGTCACCACCGGCGGCGTCGTCGTCGGAGAGGTCGCGATGCTGCCGCCCGCCGCGATATGCGCGTAGAAAGCGAGCAACCGTGCGACCGCGTCGGGATCGGTGCCCTGGGGAAAGCCGACGCTGCGCAGATAATCGAGATAGATGGCGATGAGGTTCGTCGAAGCGCCGGTGTAATTCGCGGCGATGCCACCGCTTGCCAGGAAAGCGAGATAGCGATCGACCACCTCCACCCCTGCCGCCGCGGACGCCGAACCGCCTGCCGCCTGGAGCCGCTGAAACGCCTCGATCTGCGCGCGGCGGCCCGCGTCGAAAGTCTCGCCGAAGCCGAGCGAGCGGACATAATTCTCATAGGCGGCGAGGACGGCGGGGCTCAGTCCGCCATTGGCCGCCCCCGCGGCGAGCTGACGCACGTAATCGGAGTATGCCGTGCCGATCGTCGCGTCGTTGAAGCTGCCGGACGAGCCGCCTGCGGCCAGGATGCGCGTATAGGCCTCGATGATCGCTCGCTGCTGCGCCGCGAGGCCGGTCAGTCCGTCGGCGGAGAAATAGCCGAGATAGGCGTTGGCCAGGGTCGCGCCGGCAGGGGTCGCGCCGCTGCGCAGCGCCGACAGATATTGCTGGAGCGTCGAGCCTGCGAGTGCCGGAGAGAAGCCGCCGGCTGTTCCGCCGGCGCGCAAGAAGGCCAGGTTCACGTCCGCCGTCGCCCGCGAAACCGACTCGAAGTTCACGCCGATCGCGGTGTCGCGTAGCGCCAGCGCCTGTGCCAGCACATCGGCGCGGTTGGCCTCGCGATAGATCGGCAGCAGCGGATTCTCCGACTCCAGCGCGAAGCTCGGGGCGGCGGCCACGACGGTCGCAGCCGAGGACGGCTGCACCCCGGCGGTCACCACCGCGGAGACATCCTGCGCGTCGGCCGCGAACGCGTCGCCGACGCCGAAGCGGCGGCTTTCCGAACCCGAAGCGATCGACACCTGACCGCTCAGCGCGCGCCCGGTCAGTCCGCCATTCGTCACGCCGAAGCTGGCCGCATTGCCTGCGCCCAGCGTCGCCGTAGTGCCATCGGGCGCCACGATGCGAAGCGCATTCCTGCCGGCCCGCGCCGTGAATTTCCCCATGGCGATCTTCACGGTCGAGCCCTCGACCTCGAAGGTGGAATCTCCGACGAAGGACAGCAGGCCGCCATCATCGGTGCGCAACTGGGTGATACCCCCGCGCACCGCGAGCGGGCCCGAGAGCGGGCCGGTGGGGGCCGCGCCTGCGTCGGTCGTTCCGGTGCTGAACAATATGGTCTGGGCTGCGGCGGGGGTTGCGAGCGCCAGCAGGGAGGCGCCGGTCGCAAGCGCCAGCAGCGCGGTGCGCGAAGAAATCATGGGTGAGATCCTTTCGATCAGAACTCGGCGCGCAGGCCGAGCGAGGCCGTGACGCGGCGATAGTCGTAGAGGTCGTTGTTGCTGGCGTTGCGCGTCCAGGAAACGCGCGGGCGCAGGCTGATCCCGGTGGCGACCACCGCGCGCAGCCCGATCGAGGCATCGAGCTGGGAATCGCGCCGGCCACGCAGGAAAAGCGGGTCCGCCCCGGCATAATCGCGATACTCGAACGCCGCCGCGCCGGTCAGCGCGATGCTGCGGGAGAGCGGATATTCGGTGCCGGTCTGGATGCCGACGAAGTCGTTGCCCAGGTGGCGCGCCGGGTTTTGGAGGGTCCGCTCGGTGCCGCCGCTAAGCGCCGCATAGACGATGCGGCCGGCATAAGTGATGCTGCCGGCAAAGCGATCCGCGTCGCGCAGGCGATCGCGGTGATAGTCGAGCCGCGTATAGCTCGCCGCGAACGAGAGCGCCTCTCCGCCCGCCAGCCGATGCGTGAACTGACCGATAGCCCCGAAGCTCGCGCGGAAGGGATCGTGGCCGAGCCAATATTGCTGGACCTGGCCCGACAGCGAAAGCACGTCGCGATTGGCAAGCGTATGGCCGATCCCGATCGTGCCGGTCAGCGCCGCCTGATCGAACGCGCTATTCTCGGCATTGTCGCGAATAAATCCCAGCACCGACGCGAAGGCGCGGGTCTGGCGGCCCAGCGCATTCTGCGCGCTGATGCCGCCCTGGAGCTGGCCGAACGCCGCGTCGATCCGCCGCGCCGATCCGCCGAGGGTCGCCGGGCCGAGAAAGGCAAAGGCCGGCAGCGTGACGGTGCCGGCCGCGGTCGCCTGGTTGATGTTGCCGTCATAGCCGGCCTCGAGATCGGCGAATCCGCTCAGCGTGTTCCCGCCCCCGGCAATCTCGCGATCATAGTCGCGCACGAGCCGATCGAAGCGCTGGCGCACCGGATCGGGGAGCGACGGATCGGCGACTACCGTGTCGAACTCGGCGCGCGCCGTGTCGATATCGCCCGCCATCGCATAGACGCGCGCAATCTCGGCACGGGCCTGGACGTTGCCGGGCTGCTTCGCCAGCACGCGCTGAAGCGCCGGGAGCGCCACGCCCGGCAAGTTGGCGTCCGCCGCGGCAAGGCCGAGCGCATAGTCGAAATCGGGATCGCCGGCCCGCTGCGCCTCGAACGGGAGGAGCAATTCGACCGCGGCTCGCGCCTGGCCACCCGCGTGCAGCGCCATCGCCCGGCCGACCAGTTCATCACTCTGCGCGGCGGCCATCGACGATATCGTCATGCACGCAGCCACCATTCCCCACTTCACCATCACCACGCTTGATCCCCCAACGGACTGTTGGTCCGGGGCTGTGATGGATCGCAGGGGCGGCGGCATCCCTAGGTTCAGGGGGGTGTCGAAAATTCTCCCTTCTTCATCTAGGGATGGAGGTGCGGCAGGCTCAGCGCAGAGGCGACGGAGGCGCGACCAGGCCCCGTTCGACGGCCGCCAGCGTGGCTTCCGCGCGAGACTGCACGTTGAGCTTCTGGTACAGGATCTTGATGTAGCTGGTCACCGTGTGCGGCGTCAGGCCCAGTTTCTGGGCCGCCTCGGTCGTGGTCATGCCGGCAGATATCAGCGTCAGCACCTCCACTTCCCTGGGCGTGAGCCCGGCTTCGTCGCGGCGACTGGCCCGGGGCCGCTCCTGGAAATGCTGCATCATCCGCCATGCGATCGACGGCGACAACGGAGGCTCCCCTGCCTCCATCCGCCGCAGCAGCGTCGACAGGGTGGCCGCGTCGCGATCCTTGAGGAGATAGCCGCCGGCGCCCGCCGCGATCGCGTCGAACAGGTGCGCGTCGTCGTCATAGATAGTCGCGACGATCGCGGTGGTCGCGGGGTGGCGCGCGGCGATATGGCGCAGGAGATCGATGCCCGATCCGTCGGGCAGGCCGAGATCGATCAGCGCCATCGTGAAGGGAAGCGTCGCCCCGCGCTCCTGCCCGTCCAGCCAGCGGCGCGCCTCCGCCAAATTGGAAGCCTGGGCCACGGCCATGTCGGGAAACGTTTCGTGCAGCGCGTGGACCAGCCAGGCGCGCACGCTTTCCTGGTCCTCGACCACAAGACACTGGCGCGTCATGCCCCCGGACTCCGCTTCAACGGCCATAGGAGACCTCCGTGGGCACCGCTTCGCGCGGGCGATAGGCATCGAGCGGCCAGCTGAGCGTCAGCTGTGCCCCGACCGCGGGGTATTCGATCGTCAGCGCACCGCCGATCCCGGCCAGCCGCCCCGCGATCCCCGTCAGCCCCGTCCCATGCTCGGCGCCGACCGCGATGCCGAGACCGTCGTCGGAAATCTCGATAGTGCCGGTATCGCCGGAGAGGGTCATCCGCACCGTCAGGCGCCTCGCATCGGCATGGCGTATCATGTTGGTGACCGCTTCACGAATGGCGGACGTGATCGCTTTCGAATGGTGATAGGGCATCAGCTGGCCGGTTGCCTGGGGGAGGATCGGCCAATCCAGTTCCATCCCGGCAGCCTCAAGCCGAGAGGCGGTCTCGTGGCGAATGTCCGCGATCACCCGCGAGAGCGGCGCGCTTTCGCCGATCAGCCCGGTCACGAGCGTGCGGATATCGCGCAGGGCATCCTGGAGCAGCGATTTGACCGGCCCGTCGGCCACATGGATCCCCGACAACAACCGCGCCCCGATATCGTCGTGCAGGTCCTGCGCCATGCGCTTGCGCTCGTCTGCCGCCCCCCTTTCATACGATTGCAGCGCATCTGCCGCCTGCCCGCAGAGGGCGGCGATTTCCTCGACCAACTGGCGATCGTCGGGGGCGAAGAGGCGCGTCCCCCTTCCGGGATAGGCCAGCCGCGCGGTTCCGCCCGCCGGATCGCCGACCAGCATCGCGACGCCCTCTTCGGCAATTCGCGCCGAGCGCGTCTCCAGATCCTGCGTAGTAATCTCCAGCGGGTCGAACAGGCGCCGCATGAGCGCCTGCCAACGAGCCGCCCGGGCGGCAGGCGGCGCGAACGCGACTTCCATCACTGCGGCGAACATCTCGCTCCGTCGCAGTTCGGATCGCCTGGCGAACCGTGACGAGAGCGCCGCCCGTGCCGGCTGGTAGCCCAACCCGACCAGGATGAGCGAGAGCCCCAACGCCGGCCCCTGATCGAGCCCCAGGCCGTAAATCATCGCTGCATCGACGAGCCACAGCGCCGCCGTTCCGCACACCGCGAAGAGGATGCGAAAGCTCCAGGTCTTTGCCTCGAACAATCGATAGCGCAGCAGCCCGAAGGTGAGGCCGGCGTAGATCAGAAGCAGCAGCGGGAAGCCGAAGCTGCCATCGACGACCGCTCGTGCGCCCACCAGATTGGGCACTGCCAGCAAAGCGATGAATCCGCCGGCGCCCAGCACGACCGAGAGGCCGAACCACGTCAGCGCCGCGCGCGCCAGCGGATCGCCGCGGGTGGAGCGGAACTGGGCGATAAGCGCGGCGCACAATGCAAGGAAGAGCAATGTCACCAGCACCTGCGACCCGCCCGTGGTTTCACGCAGCCACACCAGCGTCCCCGCCAGGCCGTCCCCCGGTGGGTTGGTCCATTCCAGAAAGCGCCCGGTCGCCGTTACGACCGCCCACAGGGCGACGATCACGGTCCCCGGCCACACCAGCCTGGTCGACACGATCCGGCGCGGATAGATGCAGAACAGCGCGACCATCACGACCGCGAACAGCGTCCCCGCGATCTCGTGCGAAGACATCAGCCAGCGATAAAGTTCGCCGTCGATTGCCAGACTCCGGGAAATTGCGATCGACGAGCCCGCAACGACGAACGGGAACAGCAGTCCGGTCAACGCCACGAGGCGGTTCGGCATACTTTTAGGTTCTGCCGCGAGGACGATCGCGGATACTGCGATGCCCAAAAGACCCGGGATCAATATGAGCCAGAAGCTTAGCGGATTTCCCAATATTCCGCGACGGGCATCCACGGGATAGCGTTGACCCGCCACGACCAATGAGGCGCCGGGCGCGCGCAGCATCGCGGCGAGCAGCGTCTGTCGCTGATAAAAATGATTGAGGGCCGCGGCATTGCCGAACTCGTCGGAGTCCTTGGCAATGTCCATAGGCTGGATTCGAACGCCGCGCCCCGCCTGCTCCAGCTCTACCGGGCCGATCGCCTGGCCATCGACTAATGCGACCACCGCACCTTCGCGCTCGACAAGCGCAACGCTCGTGGCCGGTTGCAGCGCGCCGATCCACACCGCGGCAACGGCAACGGCGAAGCCCAGCAACAGCATCGCTCGGACGATGTTCACGGGCACCAGCATTCGAAACAGCGCCCCCCATATGTATCGCCTGCCTATTGCCCGTTTGGCATCGCCCGCGCCCTTATCGCAAGGGTGATGCAGCCTCGTAGCAATCCCGGGGAATATTCGACCAGCGTCCGATCGGGGTCACCATGCCCCGGCGAGGCGCTGCAGGAACATAGCCTGCACTGCCTTCAGATTTTCCTCCGCGGCGGCCGCGTAAGCGGCCTTGTCCGGCGTGGCTGCGACATTGTGGCTCTGCTTCAGATTGATGCCGCCTCCACCGCCGAAGCTGCTCGACACCGCACCCGCCAGGAACAGGCCGCGAGCCGCGATATTGCTGGCGCTGGCGGTGCCGCTGTTCGCCATCGCCAGGCGCTCGCTCAGCAGATCCTGCGCGAACAACAGGTCCGCAGGGATCCGGATGTCCGCCCGCCCACCCTTGCCCGCATAGGACGTCACATCGACGCTCGATCCGCCCGCCTCGATCGCGAAACGCGGATCGCCGATAAACGCGTCGCCGGAGCGAAGCGCCGCAAACAGGCGCGAGGGCTTGTCGGTCTCGCGGATTCCGATGACCAGGCGAACGTGCATGACGGCTGCGTTCGCCTCCTGCCCCAGCCGCATCTCGCCCAGTTGCGCACCGCCTGCCTTCATCGCCTTGCCCATGCCCATGAAGCCCCTGGCCATGCCGCCGAACGGGACTAGGCCACCCAAGCCCGAAGCCGTCCTCGCCGCGCCCGATTGCGCCGCAGCGCGTTCGCCCTCGAGAAAATAATAAGGCGTCGCCCGCGCGCCGAAGATGCGGTTACGCCCCATCGGCGTATCGACCATCGCCGGCGTGGCCTTCGCCAGCCCGGCGATGCCGCGGTTCCAGCTCGCCATGGCTGCGGCCGCGTCGGGGCCGATGACGGTGATGCCTTGGCTCTGCAATCCTGCAGTCCATGCGGCATAGAGCTGATCGACCAGCGCCTGCGCCGCGACATCCTCGAGACCGGCGATCGCGTAGTTCACCGCGACCGCACCGTCGCGCTGGCGCATCGAAAGGCCGGTGCTCCGATCGACGAACTCCACGGTGAATTGCGGGATCACGACCGAGCGGATGCCGCGCAGGACCTCGAGCTTGCTTGCTTTTGTCAGCCGCGCCGCATCCGCCGCCCGGGCGTCGAACGCTATCGGCTTCGCCTCCCGCTTCCCACCCAGCAGCTGTGCCGAAGCGGGCGTCGACAAGAATGACAGCGCGATCGCCATCGCTACCGCATTTCTAAACTTTAGCATGTGCTTCGTCCCTTCGCCTGCCAGTGCAGTTGCAGCCGGGGCGTGAGGGTGCACCCCTGGAGTCAGGGGGTTGGTTGGAAGAATCGTGCATCGCGCCGCTATTGAGAAGCGATTAGCGGCCACGCACGCCGCGCAGCTACCAACATGGCCGAAACTGGTTCCGCACCCCAGCCTGCAGGCATGCTCGGCTCAGGGCTCCCGGACGGCTCCACCAGAACGATCGCCGCTTGCTTAAAAGACAAACGAATCGATCGCTTCCAATCCCGGTCGTTTCGCTCAAAGTCGCCGATCCTGCGCGGCCTCAATAGTCTCGTCCCTGTATCCAGCGACCAGTTTCGGGAAAACGCAAAGGAGAACAGATATCAGGAGCGCGACCTCACCGAAAACCTTGAGGGGATCGAATGCGCCCTGCGGCGGTCAGGGCGATGGATCGCCATCAGCTGCGGCGTCGTCGTCCGATCGTTCATAGCCGAGCAGGTCGCCCGGCTCGCAATGAAGATAGTGGCAGATCGCCGCCAACGTGGAGAATCGCACTCCCTTCACCTTGCCCGATTTCAGCAGCGAGAGGTTCGATTCTGTGATCCCGATCGCCTCGGCCAACTCCTTGGAACGGACCTTGCGCCGGGCGAGCATGACGTCGAGGTTGACGATGACAGGCATCAGACGATTTCGGCCATGTCCGCGCGTGCCTTGAGCCCCGCCGAGATCGTCCACGTAGCCGCCAATATGCCGGCGGCGATCAGGAGCATGATATAGCTCGTGGCGCCGGTATCGGGATCGTACCAGAAGAGGTCGTGGCCCGGCAGCACGCCTTGCACCAGCATCCCCGTCCTAAAGCCATCGACGATCGGGAAGCCGAGCGAGATCGCGACGCACGCCCACCCCACGGCCATCAGCCATGGCAGGCCCGATTCGACCGCCTCGGGCACCAACCGCGTCGATCGCCACAGCGCCACCCCCATCCCGCACAGGATGACGATCACCGGAACGTCGATCAGCAGGGTGAGGAGGAAGTGAGCGGTTCGCACGTCGGGCGTCTCGAGCCGCCGGAGGTAGCGCGTCCTGAGCGCCGGATCGGCCGCGAGCTTGAACCGCGCCGCCTCGGGCAGCAGCGCCTCCGGCTCGCCGATGACGCCTCGGCTCAGGCTCCCGCTCCAGCCGATATAGCCGGGCGCCACCAACGGCAGCGGCGCCTCGGCGATCCTGACGGCGCCGAGCACGAAGAATAAGAGCGCGATGGCCCGCACCGCGGCACGTTTGCCACGCGACAGCATATATCTGTCCAACAGCTATGACTTTCTGTTTTACGAAAATTAATAATGGTATTACATCATGGCCATCGGGCTTCGGCAAGAGCGGGCGCGAAAGGGAGGTGGCACATGAAGCGTTTAGCATGGTGGGCATGGCTACTAATGCCGGGGGCGGCGGCAGCGCAGGAGCGGGTCGAAACGCCAGAGACGGACCGCCAGCCAGAGATAGCGGTCGGGGTGTTCGAGCACGGCGCGAATTTTCACCCACTTGGCGACCGGCTGTTCTTCCCCCGGACGCCCCCCGGCGTGCTGGTAGAGGGTGCGGAGGAGGATGGCACGGTCGACATCCAACTCGTCGGCCGCACCGCACCGATCCAAGTGCTTCTCAAGCCGCGGCTTGCGGCCAAGCTACAGGTCAGTACCGCGGGCCGTACCAGCTTCGCCAGCGTGGGCTTGGAATGGCGCCAACATGCCTTTCGCGGACGCGTCTATGGACAGGTGGGCATGGGCCTGACCGTTATCGATGGCTACAGCTTCACCCCCGATCCCTTCGCGCCCGACCTGTCGCGCGGCGAAGCGCTGCGTCGATACGATATCTATCGGCGGCGCACCGCCTTTGGTTCGCGATTGATGTTCAATCCCAATGCGTCACTGGGCTTGCGGATCGACCGGCGCCTGGCGATCGAACTGGCGTGGGAGCATTTCAGCCACCGCCAGATCTTCAGCGAGACGAACCCCGGTATCGATAATCTGGGCCTGCGCCTAGTAAGGACATTAGGCCCGCGTCGATGATATTCTTGCGAAGCTTATCGCAATTCAGTCGGTACCGGCCCGTGATAAATCAAGATGATATCGACGTTTAAACGCCGGAGCGGTAACACTCCGCTCGACGCTATAATCGGTGACGCAGCGCTCTCGCGCCGAGTGGGAAGAAAAAATGTGAGGAAACAGCGGCATTATTTAGCTAAAGCAAGCCACCTCGGTTGGATCCTAGATTTATTCTGATCGAACAATTTCGCAATCATGAGAATTCCTTTCGCTCTTCGGCGTATCCGGGCCGTCGGCTACCGGGCGTCTATCGGACGACGATCAGCGAAAAAGCAGAGTTCAGGAGCGTCGAGCGCATGGCCGCCGCATTGCCACGGCGCCCCGGCAGCATGCATTTGGCGCTTTCGCCGCGGCATATTTTCACGCTACCAATTACGAAACGATAATTGGGGGGAGACCAGTATGACCGCCAGCTTCGACCGCCGCAGGTTGCTCGCCGGCGGTCTCGCCGCTTCGGCCACCCTGACTCCCCTCAGCGAAGCCTTTGCCCAGCGCCGCCGCTTGTCCGCCAACGACAAGGTTCAGGTGGGCTTGATCGGTTGCAAGGGCATGGGCTGGTCGAATCTCACCGCGATGCTGAAGGGGGCCGATGTCGAGACGGTCGCGCTTTGCGACGTGGACGCCAGGGTCCTCGCCGAGCGCGGCGCCGAGCTCAAGAAAGCCACCGGCCGCGCCCCTCGCCTCTATGACGATTATCGCCGCATGCTCGACGACAAGTCGGTGGACGCGGTGATCATCGCCACGCCCGACCATTGGCACGCGCTCCAGCTTGTCGACGCGATGTCGGCGGGCAAGGATAGCTATTGCGAGAAACCGCTCGGCAACTCGATCGCCGAATGCCGCGCGATGGTCGCCGCCAAGCAACGCCACAACCGCGTCGTTCAGGTCGGCCAGTGGCAGCGCAGCAACCAGCATTGGGCCGACGCCATCGCTTATGTCCATTCGGGCGGCATCGGCCGGGTGCGCAAGGTCAAGGTCTGGGCCTATATCGGCTGGAAGAAGAATCTTCCTGTCCAGCCGGACCAGGCGGTGCCCGAAGGCGTCAACTATGACCGCTGGTTGGGGCCGGCGCCGCAGCGGCCGTTCAATCCCAATCGCTTCCACTTCACTTGGCGCTGGTATTGGGATTATGCGGGCGGCTTGATGACCGATTGGGGGGTGCACCTGATCGACATCGCGCTGCTCGGCATGAGGGCCCAGGTGCCACGCTCGGTCAGTTCGCTGGGAGGCCCCTATGGTTATCCCGTCTCGGCCATGGAAACGCCGGACACCCAGACCGCAATCTACGACTTCGGCGACTATTCGGTGGAATGGGAACATGCGGTCGGCATCGGTCACGGCCCCTATGGCGGCCATGGCCATGGCGTCGCCTTTGTCGGCGAGACCGGCACGCTGGTGGTGGATCGCGACAAATGGTGGGTCTCGCCCGAGATGAGCGACGGCAAGCCAGTGATCGCGGCGATTCCTGTGGCGCCGGCCTCGGACAAGGGGCTCGATCGCCATACGGCGGACTTCATCGCCTGCATCAAGGATCGCGCGCGCACGCCCGCTTGCCCAATCGAATCGGCGGCCAACACCGCGATCGTCTGCCAGATGGGCAACATCGCCTGGCGCACCGGCCGCAAGGTTCACTGGGACGCGAAAGCGGGCGAGTTCACCGACGACGCCGAAGCCAACGCCCTGATCACGCCGCGCTATCGCGCACCGTATCGCCTGCCGGCGTGAGCCACGCTCATTCACCGAACACTCTTGCTCGCGTTCTGCGCATCCGCCGCTCGGCGGCTTGGCCGATGTCGACTGGACATAACGCCCGACTTGGCCACCGAGTCAGCCAGATTCGTCTCCGTCAGCGGCGCCCGCGCAGCGAGTTGAGGATGGCGACGGCGGCGACGCCGACGAAGGCGGCGCTGGTCCAGGGCCGCGCCTTGGCGAAGCTCTTGGCCTTTTCGGTGAGCGGCGCGTCGCCCGAAAAATGTGTACGAAAGGCGTCGGTCAATGCGGTCTTGCCGTTCGATGCGGGCGCGGTGTTGGCGTCGGCATCGGCGCGGGCATTGCCGGTAGCCATATCATCGGGTGCGGTGGTCGTAATGTCGTTCATGAGATCCCTCTTCGGTCGCAACAATATGCGTCACCCGACGCTAAACGCATCTGACCGCCGCCCGCTCCCGATCCGCCTTAAAAAGGACAAGCCCTGACGGTCGACCCGTGCGGACTCAGTCGCCGATTTCTTGCCAGCTCTTCTCGCTCACCTCTACGTCGAACTTCTTGGCCGCAGCCTTGATCCGCCGCCACGCCGCATCGCGCTCGGCGTCGGACACGTCCCTGACCTGGTTGAAGCGTGCGATTGCGTTTCGCACGTGGCTAGCATTTTCGAGCGGTTCCTTGCGCTGCTCGGGGAAGGCGAAATCGCCCTTGTCGAGTTCGTTGCGGTCTTCGGTGCTGAGCTCGCCCATCATCGCCTCCATTGAATGGCGAGGGGTGAACGCATGGTCCGGCAATTCGTCTCCGACGCAGCACGAAGGCGCAAGCGCGTTGCCCAACCCCGGCGCCTGTGCATATACTCAGACTAATAAGATAAAGGGAGAGTGGGGCATGGGCGTCTTGAGGCGGTGGCGACGGTTCGCGCTTGGATGCCTGACCTTGATTGCCGGAACCTCGCCGGCTCTGGTCGACGCGCAGACGGCGCCGCGCGAGCGGATCTCGATCAATGCGGGTTGGCGTTTTGCAAAGGGCGATCCGGCGGGGATCACGACCGATCTCCGCTACGATGTGCGGCCAGACTATGACAATAGCGGCGACGGCAAGGTCGCCGACGCGCGGCCCGAGGAAGCTGCCCGGGTCGCGAACGCATCGACCGTATTGAAGCGCTGGATCCTGCCTTCCGCCAATTCCTTCATCAAGGACCCGGCGAAGCGGCACGTGCGCCCCGCCGGGCATCCGGGGAACGATGTCGCTTATGTCCAACCAGGGTTCGACGACCGAGGCTGGACCCAGGTGAACCTGCCGCACGACTGGGCGATCGCCGGCCCGTTCATCACCGAAGGCCCCTATGGCGGCATGGGCAGGCTGCCGAGCTGGGGGATCGGCTGGTATCGGCGCGCGCTCGACATCGCGGCGGGCGATGCAGGCAAATCGATCTTCCTCGACGTCGACGGCGCCATGTCGCATGCGACGGTGTGGCTCAACGGCAAGCTCGTCGGCGGCTGGCCCTACGGTTATAACAGCTTCCGGCTTGATCTTACGCCTTATGTCGTGCCGGGCGGCGCCAACATGCTGGCGATCCGGCTCGACAATCCGCCCGCGTCGGCGCGCTGGTATCCGGGCGGCGGCCTCTATCGCGACGTCTGGTTGACCAAGACCGGCCCGGTCCGCGTCGCGCAGTGGGGCGGGGTGGTCACGCCGCGCGACGTCTCCGCCCAGCGCGCGACGATCGGCGTGCGAACGACGGTCGAAAATGCCGGGGCTGTCCCCGCGACGGTGTCGGTCGTAAGCGAACTTTATGCGCTCGATTCGGCGGGCAAGCGCAGCGCCAGGCCCGTCGCGCAGCTTGCGCCCAAAGCCGTTCTGGTCGCGCCCGGCGGCAGTGTCGTCGTCGAGGCGGACACCCTTCTCGCCAATCCGCGGCTGTGGGGGCCGCCGCCGACGCAGCGGCCCAATCTCTACGCTGCGGTCACCCGGGTGATGCAGGACGGCCGCGTCGTCGACCGCACCGAAACCCGTTTCGGCATCCGCGACATCCGCTTCGATGCGGACAAGGGCGTTTTCGTGAACGGCGAGCAGGTGCGGTTGCAGGGGGTGAACAACCATCACGATCTCGGCGCGCTGGGCGCGGCCTTCAATCGCCGGGCGGCACAGCGTCAGCTCGAGATCCTGCGCGATATGGGCGCGAATGCCGTGCGGATGAGCCACAATCCGCCGGCGCCGGGGCTGCTCGACCTTGCCGACGAGATGGGTTTTCTGGTGATCGACGAGGTCTTCGATTCGTGGGAGCGCAAGAAGACCGCGCTCGATTTCCACCTGATCTTTCCCGACTGGCACGAGCCCGATCTGCGCGCGATGCTGCGCCGGGACCGCAACCACCCCTCGATCATGCTGTGGAGCATCGGCAACGAAGTCGGCGAGCAATATACCGGCGAGGAAGGCGCCGCGATCGCGCGAAAGCTCGTCGAGATCGTCCGCGAGGAGGATCCCAGCCGGCCCACCACGGTGGCGATGAACTACGCAAAGGCGGATATGCCGATGCCGGGCACGGTCGATGTGATCGGGCTGAACTATCAGGGCGCAGGCATTCGATCGGCGCCCGGGCAATTTCCCGCCTTTCGCGCCAAATATCCGGACAAGCTGATCTTCAGCAGCGAGAGCGCATCGGCGCTGAGCAGTCGCGGAGAATATCTGTTTCCCGTGTCGGGCAGCATCAGCGGGCCGGTGCGGCCCGGTTCGGGCGGCGATCCGAAGCGGATGCAGGTCAGCGCCTACGAAATGCACGCCGCCGATTTCGGCTCTTCGCCGGACCGTTCCTGGGCGGCGGACGACCAGAACCCCTATGTCGCCGGCGAGTTCGTGTGGACCGGGTTCGACTATCTCGGCGAGCCGACACCTTATTATTCGGCACGCAGCTCCTATTCGGGGATCGTCGATCTGGCCGGCTTCCCCAAGGACCGTTTCTATCTCTATCAGTCGCGCTGGCGGCCCGATCTCAAGTTCGCGCACATCCTGCCGCACTGGACCTGGCCCGGGCGCGAGGGGGAGGTCACGCCGGTCCATGTCTTCACCTCCGCGGACGAAGCGGAATTGTTCGTCAACGGCGTCTCACAAGGGAAAAAGACTCGGGGCCCATATGAGTATCGGTTCCGCTGGGATTATGTCACCTACGCGCCGGGCGAAATCCGGGTGGACACGTGGAAGTCGGGCCAGCCCTGGGCCAGCGAGTCGGTTCGGACGGTCGGCGCGGCCGCGCGGCTCGATCTCGTCGCCGATCGATCTGTAATCGCCGCGGACGGGGCCGACCTGGCGTTCGTGACGGTGCGCGTGCTCGACGCCAAGGGGAAGCGCGTGCCGATGGCGAAGCATGCCATCGCTTTCGACGTGGAGGGCCCTGCGCAGATCGTCGCGACCGACAATGGCGATCCGACCGACATGACCGCCTTCCCGTCGCATCGGCGCAATGCGTTCAACGGCCTGGCGCTTGTGATCCTGCGCGGCCTGCCCGGCAGTGCGGGCGGCGTGACGCTGCGCGCGAAGGCCCCGGGCCTGATCGACGGGAAGATTTCGATCCACATCCGAAATAGGGGCGATCGGCTCCCGCAGGAGAAATCAGGCCGGTGGGCCTGGGCTCGACACAGAAGTATTGACACCAGTACTCATACATTTTAGCTCTGGGTTAGCGCTAACATGGCGTGCATCGTCGCCTGTCAAAGCAGGGACATATCAAAGGGGAGGACTGAAATGGTATCTCGTGCCGTGCAGCTTCGTCGCGCGCTTTTGGGCGCCGCCGGCATCACTGCTTTCGCGCTTCCGGCCGTGGCGATGGCGCAGACCGCCCCCACGGATCCGACGGCATCCACTTCCGACCAGGAGGTGGCCGAGACGACCGACGATATCGTCGTAAGCGGCTATCGCGCGTCGCTGGAGAGCCAGACGAACGCCAAGCGCAATTCGATCGGCTTCACCGACACGATTTTCGCCGAGGATATCGGCAAGTTCCCCGACACCAACATCGCCGAATCGCTGAACCGCATTCCCGGTGTGACGATCGGACGCGAAGTGACCGGCGAGGGCTCGTCGGTTGCGATCCGCGGGCTCGGCACCAATTTCACCCGCGTATTGCTCAACGGCGCACCCGTCGCGATCGCCTCGGTGCGCTTCGACGCGCAGAGCACCAATCGCGAAGTCGATCTCGATCTGATTCCGACCGAATTGTTCACTCAGCTGACGGTCAGCAAATCGCCCGTCGCGAGCCAAATCGAGGGCGGCGCTGCCGGCACCGTCAATCTGCGGTCGGCGCGTCCGTTCGACAATCCCAAGCCCTATGTCAGCTATGGCCTGCAGGGATCGAAGGTGAGCTCGGCGGACAAATGGGGCTATCGCGGCCACATGCTGGCGAGCGCCACCTTCGGGGATTTCGGCATCCTCGTGGGCGGCGCTGCGGTCCGCAACAATTTCCGGGTCGACGGCTATGAGACGATCGGCTGGACCAATCCGAATCTGACCGCGGCGCAACGCACGAGCGGCACGCTGAACGCGACCGGCGGCGGCAACTTCACCATCCCGGCCACCGTGCCTGCCAATGCCGGCAACGGCCTGACGACCGGCACGCCGATTACCCAGGCACTACTGCTCGCGCTCAATCCGGGTGCGACGATCGACCAGATCGACAATGGGCTGCTGCCGCGCCTCAGCCGGCCGCGCACCGAAGTCGGCCAGCGCACCCGGTATAACGGCCTCGTCTCGCTCGAATGGCGGCCCAGCGACGCGCTGCATTTCTATGTCGACGGCATGTATGCCAAGCGGGATACCGAATTCACCCGCACCGCGATGAACTGGGTCGGCCGCAACGGCGCGGTAATCCCGATCAATACCCAATATGATCGCACCGATTGCGTCGCCGGCTGCGTCGTGACCAGCGGCACCTATGCCAACGCTCAATTCTTCCTCGAATATCGCCCCTACAAGGACACGCAGGATTATTGGGGCGTGAACCCGGGCCTCGATTTCGTCGTCAACGACTGGATCAAGGGCGACCTGCAGGCCAATTACACCAAGAGCAACTTCCGCCGCGAAAGCCCGACGGTGCTGGTCATCACGCGGCCGAGCAGCGGCACGACGGTCAGCTATCAGAACGACGGCGGGATCCCGCAGGTCACGCCGAACATCGATCTCAACAATCCCGCCAATTTCGGCTGGGATGGCGGCGGGCGCGTCAACCTGAACGGCGAGGAGCGCGAGACCGAGACCAAGGGCGTTCGCGGTAGCTTGCTGTTTGGCGATGCTGCGCGATTCAGCGTGCGGGTGGGCGCCGCCTATGACGATACGCAGCGGCGGATTACCCCGTTCGACAATACCAATCCCTGGCAGAATGCGATCTGCGGCAACGGGCCGAACATTTCGTTGCTGGCACCCAATACGGGCACCACGCCCTGCTCGGGCTTGAACCAGCCCGGCACGGTAGCGCCGACCGGGTTCCCGACCTTCCCCGGCTATGGGACCAACTTCACTGCGGGCGGCCCGCCGATCCGCTATGCCGGTTCGCTGATCCCAACCGCGGCGGTGCCCAGCTATCTGATGCCGGGAGACAATGGCTTCATCACCGTCAACTGGGACAAGTTCCGCGCCGACACCGGCTACCAGACCCTGCTCGACCAGGCGACCGAGACGGGATCGGGCAGCAGCGGCGCCAATGGCGGCCTGGTGCGCGAGAAGGTCACGGGGACCTTCGTCGAAGGCAATGGCGTAATCGATATCGGCGACAACAGGCTGCGCCTGAATGCCGGCATGCGCTATGTCCGCACCGAGCAGATCATCGGCGGGCGCGTCAGCGTTCCCGATCCGCGCAGCGCGACGATCGCGGACGGCGGTCGGTATCCGAACACCATCACCTTCCCGACGACGACCACGCTTTATTCCAACTTCCTGCCCTCGGCGAGCGCGGCATTCGAGATCGGGAACATCGCAGTCGCCCGTGCATCGGTGTCGCGGACGATGACTCGCCCCGATCCAAACGCCATGCTGCCGGGCGCCAGCTTCGTGCAGCCCTCGGCGGATATCGGGACGGTCGGCAATAGCGGTCTCGATCCCTATATCTCGAACAACATCGATCTGGGTTTCGAAATCTACACCGGCGGCGAGGGCGTCATCGCTTTCGCGGCGTTCCGCAAGTCGATTACCGGCTTTACGGTGAACGGGACGCGCACCGTGCCCTTCTCCTTCTACAACCAGTTCGGGATCACGCTCGATTCGCTGACCCAGGCGCAGCGCGACGCGCTCGCCTCACGCGCTGCTCCGGGGCAATCGCTCAACAACGTCAACGTCGTCGTGCAGCAGCAGGTCAATTCCGACGGCAAGCTGAAGGTCAACGGGCTGGAATTCCAGATCACCCAGCCACTCGATTTCCTCACCGGCTTCCTGGGCGTCACCGGCTTCGGCTTCCAGGGCAACCTGACCATGATCGAGCAGAAAGGCGACGGCGCCGGCGCTCCGGCAGTGGCGATCGGCGTGGCCCCCACGACCTACACGGCGACCGGCTATTATGAAGGCAACGGCATTTCGACTCGCCTGACCTACACCTTCAACGAGGGGTCTCAGGGATCGAACCCGAACCAGAACGGCATCCCGGCGGCGGCGATCTTCGGACGTTCTTATTCGCAGCTCGATTTCTCGGGCAATCTCGATCTCGGTCACATCTTCAATAACAAATATCTGCCGACGCTGGTGGTCAACGTGATCAACATCACCAAGCAGGCGCAGAGCAGCTACTTCCAGTTCGAAAATGCGACTTTCAACGAATATAATCCCGGGCGCACCGTGCTCGTCGGTATTCGCGGGCGTTTCTGAATCACAAGACGATGTCGCGATCATGGTCGCGACATCGTCTGATTCTATTCCCCTCCTGCTCCGCCGCTTGCTCGCGGCGGGGCATCTTTTTTGCCATGATCGGTGCCTGCCTCTCTTTTCAAGGAAGGGGCGACGCGATAAGATCCTGCGTTCCGCGCGACTGGCGACTGGATGGAGCACCATCGGGAAGCGCGAGAGCTGGCAAGCCGCATCGCCTGGGCGCCCCTTCCCGAAACGGAGGATATTGTGCCCGACGATGCCCCGCTCCACATCGCTTTCCTACTCTTTCCGGATGTGACCCAGCTCGACCTGACCGGCCCCGCGCAAATTCTCTCGCGGCTCGGCAATGCCCGGCTCGATCTCGTCGCCAAGACCCCCGATCCCGTTCGCACCGACGCGCAATTTTCGTTGACGCCCACCGCAACCTTCGCCGACCTGCCGCGCACCGACATCCTCTGCGTGCCGGGCGGCTTCGGCACCGTGGCGGCGATGGAGGACGAAGCGACGCTCGCCTGGGTTCGCCAGGTAGCGGCGGAGGCGCAATGGGTCACCAGCGTCTGCACCGGGTCGCTGATCCTCGCCGCCGCCGGCCTCCTCACCGGCTATCGCGCCGCTTGCCACTGGGCTTCGCGCGAACAGCTTGGCTGGTTCGGCGCGGTGCCGGTGGCCGAGCGCGTGGTATTCGATCGCAATCGCGTCACCGGCGGCGGGGTCACTGCAGGCATCGACTTCGCGCTCGCTTTGACTGCCGCGATCCGAGGTGAGGCGCATGCGAAGCTCGTCCAGCTCAGCCTCGAATATGATCCCGCGCCACCCTATGACAGCGGCTCTCCCGCCCGCGCCGAGCCGGAAACTCTCGCCCGATATCATGCGATGGTCGATGAATTCGCGCCGGGCCGCGCAGAGAAGGTTCGCGCCATCGCCGAGCGGGTGGCGGAGCGCGGGGCAGGGGGCTAAGCGGACCGGCTATATCCAGAAGGAGCTGCCATGTCCGCCAACCTGCTGACAATGAACGACGGCCGGACGATCCCTCCGATCGGCTTCGGCACCTATCTCGTTCCCAGCGAGGATGCGCCGCGAATCACCCGCGAAGGGATCGATGTCGGCTACCGGCTGGTCGATACCGCTGCATTCTACGGCAATGAGAGCGGCGTCGCCGAGGGTATCGGCGACAGTTCGGTGTTTGTGACCACCAAGCTGTGGCGCAGCGATCTTGGCTTCGATTCGGCGCTCGCGGCGTTCGATCGCAGCCTCGAGAAGCTGGGCCGCGCCAGCGTCGATCTCTATCTGATCCACTGGCCGATGGCGTCGCTCGGGACCCGCTATGTCGATGCCTGGAAGGCGCTGGTACGGCTGCGGGGGGAAGGCCGCGCCAAGTCGATCGGCGTATCCAATTTCGAGCCCGACCATATCCGTGCGATCCTGGACGCGACCGGCGTGGCGCCGGCGGTCAATCAGATCGAACTTCACCCCCGTTTTCAGCAACGCGCGCTACGCGAAGTCCATGCGGAGCATGGCATCATCACTCAGAGTTGGGCGCCACTGGGGCAGGGGACGTTGCTCGAACATCCTCAAATCGTCGAGATCGCCGACAAACGCAGCTGCTCGCCGGCGCAGGCTATCCTCGCCTGGCATCTGCACCACGGCCTGGCCGCGATCCCCAAAGCATCGTCGCGCGAACGTCTCGCGGCGAACCTTGCTGCGGGTGCGGTGGACCTGACGCCGGCGGATATCGCCAGGATCGACGCGCTGGACGATCCTGACGGCCGCCTTGGTCCCGATCCGGCGACGCTCTAGCACAGCGCCTTCGCCGCGCCCTTCAAATCCTCGACGAATGCGGCATACTCCTCCTCGACGCGGGTTTTGTCGGGCAGGCGGAGCAGGAAGCTTGGGTGGACCGTCACCCAGCCCATACCGCCCTCGGCCAACTCGATCGCGCGCCCGCGGGCGCCACTGATCGTCACGACCTTGCCCAGCATCTGGCGTGCCGCGGTGGCGCCCAACGCCACGGTCATTTCGGGTTTGATCAGCAGCCGTTCCTGCTCGTACCACCAGCGGCATGCGCTGATCTCGCCGCCATCGGGCTTGGCGTGGATGCGGCGCTTGCCACGCGGCTCGAACTTGAAATGCTTGACTGCATTGGTGACGTAGACACCGCTTCGGTCGATCCCCGCCTCGGCCATCGCGCGATCGAACATCTGTCCGGCCGGGCCGACGAACGGGCGCGCTGCGAGATCCTCCTGGTCGCCCGGCTGCTCGCCCATGAACAGCATCCGCGCGTCCACCGGGCCCTCGCCGAACACAGTCTGCGTCGCGGGCTTGTGGAGGTGGCAGCGGGTGCAGCCCTTGGCTTCGTCGCGCAATGCCTCCCAGGCGCCGGCGATGTTGCCGCCGACGCTGTCGCGCGCCGTCTGTACCATCGCCGTCTCCCGCGCCCGTGCGCCCGCAACCAGTTCCTTGACCAAAGCCGTCTCGGGCATATTCTTCCAATATTTCTTCGGCATCTCCTTCAGCATCGCGCCGGTCTTCAGCCGCGCCGGATTGAAGATCGAGGCGTAATAGGTTTTCCACATCTCCTCGATCGGATCGCCTTCGGGGGCGTCGGCCCTGGTTGCGGGCGGGCCCTCGGCCAGCGTTTCGCCGTCCCAGTGCAGCGACAGTTCGGGGGTCAGGATCGACCAGTGCATCGCCGCGAAACGATCGACGAAGAAGCGCGCATTGGCGCGGACGATATGATGTTCGGGCTCGAACCAGGCGACGAAGCGCACCGTCCCTGCGTCCTCGACCTCGCGGAAGCGGAGGAAGGCGCGCATCTTGTGGATGTCCCGGCGGACGTGCTTGGCCATCTCCTCGAGCCTACGCACCAGCGGATCGGCGCGGTCGTCGATCCGGCGAGGCTGCTCGATCAGCCCGACGAGGAGCGTGTAGAGCAAGGCGAAGCGCTGCGGATCGCTGTGGAGGATCACGCTCTGCGCGAGGTCGAGGAAGGCGCGGGGCACGCGGAACGCGGCGGGGGCGGCGGGCTCCAGCACGGCTTCGTCGCCGAACAGGTCGGTGGGGGCATCGCCCACTTGCCACAGGATTTCGGATGGCGGCACGCGGCCCTGGGCCAGCGCCCGCGCGGCATCGCGCCAGCCCTCATAATCGTCTTCGCTCGTCAGCGTCACCACCCGCATGCCGGCCTAACGCGCGGACGCGTCCTTCGGCATCGCGGCGATCCAGTCGCGCAGCAATTTCACCCCTTCGGCATGCACCGTCGCGCGACCGAGTTCGGGCATGGCGATGCCGGGGTCGACGCTTTCCATTCGGTAGATCAGGATCGAGTCGTCCGGGCTTCCCGGCGCAATCGCGAAGTCGCGCCCGCCGCTGCCGCGTCCCGCCGCCACGGGGCGCTTGCCGATCCCCAGCGCGATCGGACCGGCTTGCGCCTGTTCTAGGAACAGCCCGGAGTTGGACGCGGCGCCCTGCGGATTGTGGCAATGCGCGCAATTGATCTCGAGATAGGCGCGCGCGCGTGCGTCGAGCGGCGCCTTCGCATCGTCCCAGCGCGCCACCCGCGGCGCATCGGCGGGGGCGCGGTCGAGCAAGCCGCTCGCCGCGAGCCGCTGCAATTGGCCGTCATGGTTGAGATAGCGAGCCTTCACCCCGATCGGGGCGATCGCGCCGGCAAGGGCATGGCAATCCTTGCACTGGTTCTGGTTGGGCGCCGCATAGCTGATGCTGCGCCGTGCGCCTGACGGATCGGTGAAGGTAACCGGCACGCGCGTGCCCGCGCGCTTGAGATCGGCATCCGTGCCGGCCGCGTTCCACACATAGGGAATCGCCACCCAGCCCGACGCGCGGCGCAGCAGCAGCCGGGTCTCGAGCGGTTTGAACGTCCCCGCCTGCTTATAGCCAAAGGTCTTGATCAGAGCGCTGCCGACCGGAAGGTCGAAAGCCGCCACATCGTCATAGCGGGCGACCTTGCCCCTCGGCACATAAAGGAACCGCCGCTTCTCGGCATAGTCGGAGAAAAGCGGCGTCTCCAATCCATAAGACGCGACCCGCGGCGCGGGAGTCTCCGCGGCCAGATCGGCGAAGAAGCCGTAGTCCGAGAGATGCGCCGGATAGCCATCTGCCAGGATCGTCGCGTCGTTGACTCCACCGGGCCTCGCGACCGCGAAGGCGCAGAACAATAGGAACGCGGCGACGAGCGCCTTCACCGTGCAGCGGCCTCCATCGCGGCGGGCAGCACCACTGCGGCGGGCTGCGGCGCCTGCACCCCGTTCAGCGCAACGGGGCCGGGCTTGGCGGTCTCCACCGCCGCGCCGGCTGCGAGCCCCATGCCGAGCACCGGCACTCCATCGGCGACGCGCAGCCCCGATGCATCCCCGGTGCCGTCCCACAATATGGGTGGGATGCTGCCGCCGAAGGCCGCGGTCAGCATCGCGCCGCCGGGCAGCTCCGGCGCGAAGCCCGCACGGCCATGCTTGTTGCCCGAAACCATGATCCGCCGCGGCAGCGGATTATAGTTCGCGTCGGCATATTTCTCGCGATAGGCGATGATCATCACGTTGCTGGTGGCGTTGCCCGACAATTCGTTCGCGAAGACATGGACATTGTCATTCGCCATGATCAGTACCCCGGTGCCCATCCGCACCGAGGCGACGATATTGCCCTTCGGCGCGAAATTGGGGGTGTCGTTGTCGACGATCTGGTTGCGGAACACCCGCACCTCGCCGCCGCCCATCTTGGGCAGATTGGGCAGGTCGAACACCAGGATGCCGCCGCTATTGTGGCTCGCGACATTGTCGAACACGTCGGCATGGCGGCTATTCTCGATCTCGATCCCGGCGACATTGTGCGAGACCGCCGAATTGCGGACGATGATCTGTTCGGACTGGCCGACATAGATGCCCGCGTCCGACGCGCCCTTCACCAGCACCGAATCGATGAGGATATGCGTGCTGGAGACCGGATAGACGCCATAGGCCCCGTTGGTCGGCTTGGGCCCGCCGGTCCATTCGACGCGAATATTCTTGTAGACGATCCGGTCCGCGCCCTTGGACTTGATCCCGTCGCCCTTGCTGTCCTCGACAGAGAAGTCGCGGAGCACCACGTCGTCCGACGTGACCAGCAGGCCTTCGCCTGCACCGAGCTGGCCCTTGAAGCCGAGTATAGTCTTGTCGCGGCCCGCGCCGCGCACCGTGACCCGGTCTACGTCGAGCGAGAGCCCGTCGGTGAGTTCGAAGCGTCCCGCGCCGATCTCGATCACGTCGCCGGGCTTCGCCTCGATCAGAGCGCCCTGAAGCCGTTCCTGGCCGTTGGGACCGGCCTCGACCCGAATCGTCTCCGCCGCGGCAGGCGTGGCGAGCAGCAACGTAGCGGCAAACGTGATCCGAACCATCGTCCTCTCCCTGCATTTTCACGCAGTCTGGCGCGGGGAAGAACGACGGTCCAGCGTTATTGACAGCGATGTAAGCGCCTAGTCGCGGTCGTCGCCGGGCGCATGTTCCTCGGCACGCTCGAGCTCGGCGGGCTTGCGCTCCTCGAACACCTCGCCCAGCCGCTCGGTCACCGCGTCGGGAAGGCGCTCGGCCGCGGTCGGGAACATCTCTTCCTCTTCTTCTTCGATATGATGCTCGTAGCGGTGCCGCATCTCGTGGAATTTCTCGTCCCATTCGGGGGTGCCGAACTGGATTTCGATCAGTTCGGCGAGATAGTCGTCCACTTCCTTATGCTCGGCCACCGAATGCCGTGCATCCTCGCGCAGCTCCGGGTCGGCGAGCATGGTCGAATAGAGCGATTCCTCCTCGGCCGCGGCATGCGCCTGCAGCTCGAGGCGGAGCGTCTCGAACGCATCCTGCCGCGGCTGATCGGTGCCGGGATTGTCGCCGACGCGCTTGAGCAGCGCGCGCTGGCGGTCATGATCTGCCTTCAGATCCTCGAAAATGCGTGCTTCGGTCAAATGCCGTCTCCTGGTTTCCGGGGCTCAACAATCTCAGGCGGCAAAAAGCTCCAGCTGCTCGCGCTTCGGCGCCACGATCGGGCGCAGATCGGCGCGATCGGCGAGCGTCGCCGGGCGCCAATCCTCGGCGATCAGGAAAGGCCGCATCTTGACGATCGAGACGGTGAGCCGCGCGACATCCTCGAGCCGCAACCGCCGCCAGCGCCGGGTTGCCAGGATCGCGTCAACTGCCTTCACGCCCAGTCCCGGCACGCGCAGCAACGATTCCCGCGGCGCCCGGTTGACGTCCACCGGGAAGCGGTCGCGGAACTTGAGCGCCCAGGCGAGCTTGGGATCGATGTCGAGCGGCAGCATCCCCGTCGCCGGATCGGCCGCATCGGCGACTTCGCCGGGCTGATAGTCGTAGAAGCGCATCAGCCAGTCCGACTGGTACAGCCGATGCTCGCGCATCAGCGGCGGGCGCTGGAGCGGGAGCACCGCACTCGCATCGGGGATCGGGCTGAACGCCGAATAATAGACACGGCGCAGATTGAAGCGACCATAGAGCCCCGCCGCGCGGGCGATAATGTCGCCATCGGTCGCCGCATCGGCGCCGACGATCATTTGTGTCGATTGGCCCGCGGGCGCGAATTTGGGGGCGGACTTGTAGCGCTTCTTCGCATCGGTCTTGTCGTCGATCGCAGTGCGTACATCCTGCATCGCGGTTTCGATCCGGGGCGCCGACTTCTCGGGCGCGAGCCGGGTCAACCCCGCCACCGTCGGCAGTTCGACGTTGATCGAGATGCGATCGGCGAGCAGCCCCGCCTGGTGGATCAGCTCGGGATCGGCGTCGGGGATCGTCTTGAGATGGATATAGCCACGGAACTGATGTTCCTCGCGCAGCGACCGGGCGACCTGGACCAATTGCTCCATCGTATAATCGGGCGAGCGGATGATGCCGGAGGAGAGGAACAGCCCCTCGATATAATTGCGGCGATAGAAATTGAGCGTGAGATCGACCACCTCCTCCGGCGTGAAGCGCGCGCGGCGGACGTTCGAGCTCTTGCGGTTAATGCAATAGTGGCAGTCGAATACGCAGCTGTTGGTCAGCAAGATCTTGAGCAGGCTGATGCAGCGGCCGTCGGGCGCATAGGCATGGCAGATGCCCATGCCTTCGGTCGAGCCGATCCCCTTGCCGTCGCGCGAATTGCGTTTTGCGGTGCCTGACGAGGCGCAGGAAGCGTCATATTTGGCGGCGTCGACCAGGATCGCCAGCTTCTCGCGCAAGTCCAATTGTGCCATATGTTCTATCTATGTTCTTGAAAGTCTTGAGTCCAGCGGCAAGTGGACGGAGTCGGCGGCGCAACCTAAAAGCCTGGCATGGGGTGGGCTCAATCGCGCGACTGGAATTGGCGAACATTGTCGCTCGCGCTCGCGCTGGCGGTCACCTGCGCCGCGGGATGGCTGTTCAAGGCGCATTGCGTCCCCGGCGGCTGGACCGACGCCGAACAATATACCACCGGCTGCTACAATGACGTGATGCCCTTCTGGCTCGGCCGCGAGGTGCAGGCGGGCAAGCTTCCTTATTTCGAGACCCGAATGGAATATCCGGTGCTCACCGGCGCGCAGATCTGGGCGGAGGGGGCGGTCACCCGGACGTTGTTCGGCAGTCGCGCGCGCGACTGGCATTTCCTGGCCGTGGTTACGGTGGCGAATGCGCTGCTGGCCGGACTGATCCTGTGGATGTTCGTGCGCGCAGGCGTTGACCGGCGGCGGCTGTGGCTGTGGGCGCTTGCGCCGCCGCTCGTTTTGTATCTCGGGCATAATTGGGATCTTGCGGCGGTGGCCTTCGCGGTCGGCGCAATGCTGCTCGCGCGCAACGGCAGGCTGGTTCCGGCCGCAGCGATGGCCGGCCTCGGCGCCGCGGCAAAGCTGTTCCCCGTGCTCGCGCTTCCGCTGATCGGGCTCAGCGCGCTGTTTGGCGACGATCGGCCCTGGCCTCGGCGTCTGCTCCGCGCCGCGGCGTTGTCGGCGGCGGCAATCGGCGCCTGGTCGCTGGTCAATCTGCCCGTCGCCTTGCTCGCGCCGGAGAATTGGAACGAATTCTATCGTTTCTCGCAGGAGCGGCAGGGCACCGTCGCCGCGACGTGGGACATATTGGCAAATCAGGGCTGGTGGTTCACCTGGATCGAGGACCGCAATCGATATGCCGCGCTGCTGTTCCTCGGCGGCTTTGCAGCGATAATCGGCTTCGGCTGGCGTCGCCACCGGACCCATTTGTGGATATTGTTTATCCCGGCGCTCGCCTGGTTCATGCTCACCAACAAGGTCTATTCGCCGCAGTTCGACCTGTGGCTCTATCCGTTGCTGCTGATGGCGGCGCCGCGTCTGTGGCCGGTGGCGCTCTATCTGGTGGGCGCGGTGACGGCCTTCTTCGCGGAATTCTGGTGGTTTGCGGGGCTCGAACATGCCTGGCCCGCGACGACGCATGTCCATATCGCCATCGCGGCGGGGGTGCGTGGCTTCGCGATGCTCTGGCTGATTGCGGACTGCGTCAGGCTCGATCCGCCGGAATGGGTCGCGGACCTTGCTAACACCCCTAGTCCAGCTAGTGAAAATCGCGCGACTTGATCGGGATCGAGTCTTCGTTGCGCGGCCGCCAGGCTTCGGCGGCGCGCTGCTTGGGCCAGCCGACCTTGCGATCGCGTGGATCGATCGTGCCGCCATGCGTCGCGCCGTCGCCGGGCATCGTCATCCGCGGCAGATCGAGCTGACCGACTTCGCGCAGCAGGTGCGTCAGATCGG
This sequence comes from Sphingomonas sp. M1-B02, assembly GCF_026167525.1. NCBI lineage: Bacteria > Pseudomonadati > Pseudomonadota > Alphaproteobacteria > Sphingomonadales > Sphingomonadaceae > Sphingomonas > Sphingomonas sp. M1-B02. The sequence continues at coordinate 2,783,636 of NZ_CP110679.1, forward strand.
TGATCGCATCGGCGACGACATGGATCACGATTCCTTCGCGCTGCACCTGGCCCCGGATCGCCAGCATCGTCGCCGACATCACCGTGCGGCGATGCGCCTCGAACCGGTCCGCCCACAACACGGCATTTGCGATGCCGGTTTCGTCCTCCAGCGTCACGAACACGACGCCCTTGGCGCTGCCCGGCCGCTGCCGCACCAGGATCAGCCCGGCGACTTCGACGCGCGCGCCAGCCTTCATGTTCGCCAGATCGCCGCAGCGCGTGATCCGCTGCCGGTCGAGCCGCTCGCGCAGGAAGGTGAGCGGATGCGCGCGCAGCGATAGCTGGGTGGCGCGATAATCCTCCACCACTTCGCGCCCCGCGGTCAGAGGCACGAGCGCGACGGGCGCTTCCTTCGACTCGATCACCGTCCTGCCTTCACGCGCATCGGCGGCGGAGAACAGATCGAGCGGCGCCTGGCCCAATCCCTTGATCGCCCACAATGCCTGGCGACGGTTGAGCCCCAGCGCCTGAAACGCATCGGCGCGCGCCAGCCGCTCGAGCGCGGAAGGTTTGACGCCCGAACGGCGCCAGACATCCTCGATCGAGGTGAAGGATCCGCCGGCGTCGCGCGCGTGCAGGATCTGCTCGGCATCGGTCTGCGCCAGCCCCTGCACGATCCGCATCCCCAGCCGCAGCGGCAGAAGCTTGTGCCAATCCTCCGGAGACCCGCAGAATTTGGCGCGCACGGGCCGCCGTGGCGTCGCATCAGCAGCCATCAGCGTATCCCATTGGCTGGCATTGATGCACACCGCCCGCACCTCGACGCCATGGTCGCGCGCATCGCGGACGATCTGCGCAGGCGCGTAAAAGCCCATCGGCTGCGAATTGAGCAGCGCCGCGCAAAAGATGTCCGGATGCCGGCACTTCATCCACGACGACGCATAGGCGATCTTGGCGAAGCTGGCGGCATGGCTTTCGGGGAAGCCATAGCTGCCGAAGCCCTTGATCTGCTCGACCAGCCGTTCGGCAAATTGCTGGCTGATGCCATTGGCTAGCATGCCCGAGATCAGCTTGGGACCGAATTCGCCGACACCCCCGGTCATCTTGAAGGTCGCCATCGCGCGGCGCAGCTGGTCGGCCTCGCCGCCGGTGAACCCCGCGCCGATGATCGCGACTTGCATCGCCTGCTCCTGGAACAGCGGTACGCCCAGCGTCTTCTTGAGCACCGCCTCGAGCGCAGGCGAGGGATAGTCGATCTTTGCGTTGGGGTTGGCGCGCAGCATCTCGCGCCGCTTGAGATAGGGATGCACCATATCCCCCTGGATCGGGCCGGGCCTGACGATCGCGACCTGGATGGCGATGTCGTAGAAATCCACCGGCTTCATCCGCGGCAGCATCGACATCTGCGCGCGGCTCTCGATCTGGAAGACGCCGAGCGTATCGGCGCGGCGGATCATCTCGAAGGTAAGGTCGTCGTCGTCCTGCAGTTCGGGGCTGCTCAGCGTGAGGTCCACCCCCTTGTGCGCGCGCAGCAGATCGAAGCTGCGCCGCATGCAGCCGAGCATGCCGAGGCCGAGAATATCGACCTTCATGAACTTGAGCTCCTCGATATCGACCTTTTCCCACTCGATGACACGGCGATCGACCATCGCCGCCGGCTGGACGGGGACGAGAGCGTCGATCCGGTCGAGCGTCAGCACGAACCCGCCGGGATGCTGCGACAAGTGCCGCGGCGTGCCGATCAGCGCCCGGGAAAGTTCGAGCGTCAACGCCAGCCGCCGATCGCCGCTGTCGAGGTTGAGCGCGCGGACATGCTCTTCGGGCACGCCTTCGTTCGACCAGCCCCAGACCTGGCTGGCCAGCGCCGCCGTCATATCCTCGGGCAGGCCGAGCGCCTTGCCGACTTCGCGCACCGCGCCGCGCGATCGGAAGCGGCTCACCACCGCGGTCAGCGCGGCATGCTGTTCGCCATAGGTCGCGTAGATCCACTGGATCACTTCCTCGCGGCGCTCATGCTCGAAATCGACGTCGATATCGGGCGGTTCGCGGCGCTCGGGCGAAATGAAGCGTTCGAACAGCAATTGATGCTTGATCGGATCGATCGAAGTGATGCCGAGCACGAAGCAGATCACCGAATTGGCCGCCGATCCGCGCCCCTGGCACAGGATGCCCTGCGCGCGCGCCCAGCTCATGATCGAATTCACGGTGAGGAAATAAGGCGCATAGTCCATCTGGGCGACCAGCCCGAGCTCGCGTTCGAGCAGGTCGGAATAGGCAGGGGGAGGCGCACCCTTGAACATTATCGAGAGCGCATTGCGCGCCAGCCGCTCCAGCGCCGCCTGGGGGCTGCGTCCGGAAATCACGATCTCGTCGGGATATTGATAGTTCAGTTCACGCAAGTCGAAGACGCAGCGCTCCACGATCGCCTCGGCCGCGTGCAGGGCATGCGGGTAGGCGGCGAAACGGCGCGCCATTTCGGCAGGCGCATGCAGATAGCGGTCGGCGCTGCGCTCGCGACGAAACCCCAGATCGTCGATCGTGCACTTGTTGCGGATTGCAGTGACCACATCCTGCAGCATGCGCTGCTCGGGATGGTGATACAGGATATCGCCGGTGGCCAACGGCTTGAGTCCGAAGCGGCGGCCGGCCGCATCGATGACATGGAGCCGCATCGCATCGCCGGGACGGCGAAAATGGGTCATGCAGATATGGCCGTCGCGACCGAACAGATCGGCCATCCAGCGTAGATCGGTCTCGTCGAGCGCGGCGAGGCCGGGCACCAATGCTGCGACCAGCCCGTCGCACTGTTCGGCGACGTCTTCCCAATGCAGATAGCATTGTCCCTTCTCGCCCTTCTGCGCGTCGGCGCGGCTCTTGCCGCGGGTGAGCAGACGGGTGAGGCGGGACCATGCCGCCTTGTCCTGCGGCCAGACGAGCAGCGATGCGCCGCACACCAGATCGAGCCGGCAGCCGCTGATCGAACGGATGCTCAGGCCGTGATGCTTCCTGATCTCCTGCGTTGCGTGCAGCGCGCGCACGACCCCGCCGACAGAATTGCGATCGACGATCCCGAGCGCGGGCATGCCCATCATCGCGGCGGTGGCGAACAATTCCTCGGGCGACGATGCGCCGCGCAGGAACGAGAAATGGGTCGTCACCTGAAGCTCGGAATAGGTCATCCGAAGCAGCCATGCAGGAACCAGCTGAGATCGCCGGTTTCGGCGCGCTCGCTATCGCCGCGGCGAAACAGCCAGAAGCGGCGGCCCTGCTCGTCTTCGACCCGGTAATAATCGCGCACGCTATGGCGTTCGGCATTGTGCCGCCACCATTCGCCGAGGATCCGCTCGGGCCCTTCGGAGCGGACCACGCGATGCAACCGGCCCCGCCAGCTGAAGCGGAGCGGCGCATGATCGGGCAATTCCGCCATGACATGATCGATCGGCTCGGGTCGGTGCAGCAGCCGCGCGGGCCGCGGCCAATCGGGATGCCAGACGCCGACCGGGGCGCTTCGATCGAGCTGGCGGACATCGTCCTGCTTGCGCGCCGGCGCCGCGCGTTCGGGCGGATCGAGCACCGGCATCCGCGCCACCGATCGCTCGGGCACGTCGCTTTCCACCGGGCGGCTGCGCCACATCGCCTGAATTCCGATCCGGGTGGCGAGCGTATCGACCAGAGGCGCAAGGTCGGGTGCGGTCGCTTCGTCGAGCCGCTCGACGAAGGGCTCGGCCCCCAGCAAGCCGCTGCGACGGACATGCAGCGCGATCGCATCCACGCCATAGCCGGGCTCGACCTGCTCGATCCGCCGCGTGAACAAGCGCAGCAGATGCGCGGGATCGCGGTTGGGCCGGGCGAGGCCGATTCGGATGCGTTGCGGCACGCCGTCGATCCGATCGGCGATCAACTCGATGCGCAGCGCGCCAAGCCCCTTTTGCTCGAGCGCGGTGGCGAGGCGCGGGACGAGCTGGCCCAACCAATATTCGATGGCCTCGGGCGTAGCGATCGGCTCGGCGAAACGCTGGACGATGGCGATCGGCTCGGGCGGGATCACCGGATCGAGCGGCTCGGGAAGCCCGCCCAGCGCCTGTTCGAGCCGCGCCACCAGCCCGCCGCCGAACCGCCGGACTAGCGGCGCGCGCGGCATCGCCAGCAATTGTGCGATGCGCTCTACGCCCAGGCGGTGGAGCAGTTCGATCGCGGCGGGATCGATGCGCAGCGCTTCGATCGGCAACGGCGAAAGTGCCTGGGCGTGCTCACCGGTGGGGCAAACGCATTCGCCATCCGGTCGGAAATGCGCAAGCGCCCATGCCGCACCCGCGGTGTCGGCAATCGCTACGCGTGCGGTCACCCCCATTCGGGCGAGCAGCCGCACCAGCCGTCGCGCCATCGGCGCCTCGCCGCCGTGCAGATGCGCGACTCCGCTCAGGTCGAGGAACAAGGTCGCATCGTCGGCGATCGCCACGCTCGGCGACCAGCGCTGCGCCAGCGCCACGGCGAGCCGGTGCAGATCGGCGCGATCGCTCTCGGGATCGGCGGGACGGATGTCGAGCCCCGGCACCTGTGCTCGCGCCTGGGTCAGCGCCATCCCCGGCCGGATGCCGAGCGCCTGTGCGCCCGGGCTGGCGGCGGCGATCAGCACCTGGTTGCCGGTGCGGATAGAGGTGACCAGCAATTCCTCCCCGAGCTTGCTCGGGGAGGGGGACCGCTCGCGAAGCGCGTATTGGAGGGGCGGCGGACGAAGTCCGCCGACTGGCGTTGGCGGCCCCTCCACCACGCTGCGCGTGGTCCCCCTCCCCGAGACAAGCTCGGGGAGGAATGCGGGAGCCCCCCCCTCATCGGGCGGCATCGCCCGGAAGGGATGCCCCACCGCCTCTTCGCGTCGCCCCACCTCATGCCGAGCGGGTCGCACGTGCGCGGGAGCATCCCCCCGTGCCCAGCGCGCGCCGGGGCGCCAGCCGCCGCCGCGCGGCGCCGAACAGGCATTCTCCTGCTCGGCCGCGGCGGCCGCCTGGAGCGGCTCCAGCGATAGGGGCGCCGCCTCAGGCGGCGTGCGCGCGTCTGCCCGCCGCAGCCGGTCGAGCGGCCACATCGGCAGGTAGAGCGCAGCGACCCGATGCATCGCAGGCCTCCACTTCGAGGTTGAAGGAGTCGCCGCCGCGCTGGCGGACGAGATCGAGCTTCCAGCGCGCGCGCCCCACGCCCGCCACCGGCAAGGGGGTCGAGGGTGCGCAGGCGATTCGCCAGCGGGTGATCGCCGCCGAGGGCGCGCCGAGCGGATCGACGCCTTCGCGGGCATGGCGCTTGAGCAGCAAGGCGATCGTCCGCCCGCCCTCCGCCGCCAGTTGCAGCCGCCGGGTCGCGGGCATGCCGACCCGCTTGACCTCGCCGATCACCGCGCCCAGCCCGCGATGGCGCAGCCCCTCCTCCATGATTGCGAGCAGTTCGTCATCGTCGCGCGCCTCGGCATAAAGCAGCCGCTTGGGATCGAGCCCGGCTTGCGACAGGCCCGGCGCGAACAGATCGCGCCGCCGCACCACCCACAACACCGGACCCCAGGCGCGCGCCGCGATTCCCGCCATGAACAAAGTCGCCGCGCAATCGTCGGCGATGTCGGCGCTGGCGCCGGCAATCTCGTGGAGCGAATCGAGTCGAAGCCCGCTATTGGCCAGCTTCGAATCGAGCGGCCCGACCCCGAACGGCAGCACCGGCCGCCGGCGAAAGCCGCCGGTCTCCATCGCGCGCAATTGCTCGCGAAGCTGGGCCAATTTAGCAGAATCGGGCATGGACGGGCGACTCGGGAACGCAGAATGTTCCTATTCTGTTCTTATGTCCTCCGGAGTCAACCGCGTAACGTGCCTACTTCTTCATCGCTGTCCCATGCGATGATCCGCCCTGCATCAAGGTCAGCCCTACTGACCTACTCGACAGCGGCTTTGAAATTTTATAACAAGAGCCTGAAAGCGATTCCGTGCGTTCTAACCAGCACGGATCCTGGATGGAGAGACAATGGACGCCCCGCGCGCCAACCTGCCGCCGCTCACGCTGCACGTACCCGAGCCCAAGTTCCGCCCGGGCGACGAGGCCGACTTCAGCGACGTCGACGTGCCGCCCGCGGGCTCTGCGCGTCGGCCCGACACTGCGGCCCCGGCCGACAGCTTCCACGAGCTGGCGTATACGCTGGTCCGCGTTCTCGACGACGAAGGCCGCGCGGTGGGGCCCTGGGACCCGCGGCTCGATGCAGACGCCAAGCGCCGCATGCTCCGCAACATGGCGCTCACCCGCGCCTTCGACGAGCGCATGTTCCGCGCCCAGCGCCAGGGCAAGACCAGCTTCTACATGAAGTCGACCGGCGAGGAGGCGGTGTCGGTCGCCGCGGCGATGGCGCTCGCCAGCGACGACATGTGTTTCCCCTCTTATCGCCAGCAGGGCATCCTGCTTACCCGCGGCTACAGCCTCGTGCTGATGATGAACCAGATCTATTCGAACCGGGGCGATCCGCTCCAGGGCCGCCAGCTGCCGATCATGTATTCGGCCAAGGATCACGGCTTCTTCTCGATCTCGGGCAATCTCGCGACGCAATATCCGCAAGCGGTCGGCTGGGCGATGGCGAGCGCCGCCAAGGGCGACAGCCGGATCGCCGCGACCTGGTGCGGCGAGGGTTCTACCGCCGAGGGCGACTTCCACTCGGCCTGCACCTTCGCCAGCGTCTACCGCGCCCCGGTCATCCTCAACGTCGTCAACAATCAATGGGCGATCAGCTCTTTCTCGGGCTTCGCCGGCGCCGAAGCGACGACCTTTGCCGCGCGCGCCGTGGGCTATGGCATCGCCGGACTGCGGATCGATGGCAATGATGCGCTGGCGGTCTATGCGGCAACGCAATGGGCGGCCGAGCGTGCGCGCACCAACCAGGGCCCGACGCTGATCGAGCATTTCACCTATCGCGCCGAGGGCCATTCCACTTCCGACGATGCTTCGGCCTATCGGTCGGCGGGCGAGCCCAACGCCTGGCCGCTCGGCGACCCGATCCGCCGGCTCAAGGACCACCTTATTGCGATCGGCGAGTGGGACGAGGCGCGCCACGCCGCGCAGGATCTCGAGCTCGCCGAGGAAGTGAAACGCGCCCAGAAGGAAGCCGAGAAGAATGGCGTCCTCGGCCACGGCATGCACCAACCGTTCGACACGATGTTCGAAGGCGTGTTTGAGGAAATGCCCTGGCATCTCAAGGAGCAATGCGAACAGATGATCGCCGAGCGCAAGGCCGCGGGGATATGAGCGCCGCCGTGGACGAGGCTGGCGCCACCACCCGCATGAACATGATCCAGGCGATCAACTCCGCGATGGACGTGATGATGGCGCGCGATTCCGATGTCGTCGTGATGGGCGAGGATGTCGGCTATTTCGGCGGCGTCTTCCGCGCCACTGCGGGCCTCCAGGCGAAGTTCGGCAAGACCCGGGTGTTCGACACGCCGATCACCGAAATCGGGATCATCGGCGTCGCGATCGGCATGGGGGCCTATGGTCTGCGCCCGGTCCCTGAAATCCAGTTCGCCGATTATATCTATCCGGCGCTCGACCAGCTGGTCTCGGAGGCCGCGCGGCTGCGCTATCGCTCGGCGGCGGACTTCATCGCCCCGATCACCGTCCGCTCGCCGTTCGGCGGCGGCATCTTCGGCGGCCAGACGCATAGTCAAAGCCCCGAGGGCATCTTCACCCATGTCTCGGGTATCAAGACGGTGATCCCGTCCAACCCCTATGACGCCAAGGGGCTGCTGATCTCGGCGATCGAGGACAATGACCCGACGCTCTTTTTCGAGCCCAAGCGCATCTATAACGGCCCGTTCGACGGCCATTACAATCGCCCGTCGAAGAACTGGTCGAACCACCCGATGGGCGAAGTGCCCGAGGGTTATTACAAGATCCCGCTCGGCAAGGCCGCCACCGTCCGTGAGGGCGAAGCAGTCACGATCCTCTGCTACGGCACGATGGTCCATGTCGTCGCGAGCACCATCGACGAGATGGGCGTGGATGCCGAAATCATCGATCTGCGCACGCTGATCCCCCTCGATATCGAAGCAATCGAGCAATCGGTGAAGAAAACCGGCCGCTGCATGATCGTCCATGAGGCCACCCGCACCGGCGGCTTCGGCGCCGAGCTTTCCGCGCTGGTCCAAGAGCGCTGCTTCTACCATCTCGAAGCCCCGATCGAGCGCGTCACCGGCTTCGACACGCCCTATCCCCACAGCCTCGAATGGGCCTATTTCCCGGGCCCGGTGCGCATCAGCGAGGCGCTCAAGAAACTCCTGAAGGACTGATCCGCATGGCTCGCTTTACCTTTCGCCTGCCGGATATCGGCGAAGGCATCTCAGAGGCCGAGATCGTCGCCTGGCACGTGCGTGTCGGCGAGCGGGTCGAGGAGGACATGCCGGTTGCCGACATGATGACCGACAAGGCTACGGTGGAGATGGAGTCGCCGGTCTCGGGCGTGGTCGTCGAGCTTGCCGGCGAAGTGGGCGATCAGGTCGCGATCGGCTCGGCCCTGATGATCGTCGAGACCGATGCCGAGGAAGGCGCGGTTTCGGAAGAAGTCGAAGAGCAGATCGAGGCGGAGAATCCGGGTGTGGAGGAAGCAATCCTCCCCGGCACGGGGGGGACCGCCGACGAAGTCGGCGGTGGAGGGGGCGAGCCCCAAGCGGTTCGCCCGGAGGAGCGCCCCCTCCACCAGCCTTCGGCTGGTCCCCCTCCCCGTGCCGGGGAGGATAAGGTCCTCGCCTCGCCCGCGGTCCGCGCCCGCGCCCGCGACCTCGGCATCGACCTTGCCTCGATCCGCGCCGAATCCGATCGCCTGCGCCATTCGGATCTCGACGCCTATCTGCGCTACGGCCAGGCCCAGGGCTATCACGCCCCCCACGCCAACCGCGCGCGGCCCGACGAGGCGGTGAAGGTCATCGGCATGCGGCGCCGCATCGCCGAGAATATGGCGGCGTCGAAGCGCGCGATCCCGCATTTCGCCTATGTCGAGGAAATCGACGTCACCGCGCTGGAGGCGATGCGCGCCGACCTGAACGACAATCGCGGCGCGCGGCCGAAACTGACGATGCTTCCGCTCATGATCGTCGCGATCTGCCGGGCGATCCCCGATTTCCCGATGATCAACGCGCGCTATGACGACGAGGCCGGGGTGGTGACGCGCCATGGCAGCGTCCATCTCGGCATGGCGACGCAGACCGACGCCGGGCTGATGGTCCCCGTGATCCGCGACGCGCAGGATCGCAACGTCTGGCAGCTCGCCAGCGAGATCGGCCGCCTTGCGGAGGCGGCACGGAGCGGCAAGGCCAAGAGCGAGGAACTCAGCGGCTCGACGCTCACCATCACCTCGCTCGGGCCGCTCGGCGGCATCGCCACCACGCCGGTGATCAACCGGCCCGAAGTCGCGATCATCGGCCCCAACAAGATCGTCGAGCGGCCCATCTTCCAGGGCGACGAGATCGTCCGGGCGAAGCTGATGAACTTGTCGATCAGCTGCGATCACCGCGTGGTCGACGGCTGGGATGCGGCCAGCTACGTCCAGGCGCTCAAGAAACTGCTCGAGACGCCGGTTTTGCTGTTCGCCGACTGATGGGCGAGCTGGTCAATCTTCGCCAGGCGCGCAAGCGAAGCGACCGTCGCACGCGCGAGGCGGTGGCGGCCGCCAACCGCGCCAAGCGCGAGGATTGAGCATGGCGCATCATCTGCTGGTCTACGATCTTGCCCCTGACTATCTCGACCGTCGCGGCGAATTTCGCGACCGGCATCTCGCGCTCGCCTGGGCCGAGTCGGAACACGGTACGCTGCTACTCGCCGGCGCGGTCGGCGATCCCGTCGAATCGGCGTTGCTGCTCTTTACCGATCCCCAGGCCGCCAGCGCTTTCGCCGAGGCCGACCCTTATGTCGCCAATGGGCTGGTCACCAAGTGGCGCGTGCTGCCTTGGGCGACGGTGGTCGGCGAGCAGGCCGCCGGCCCGGTGCGGCCTTATTCGGGCGCGTAGACCGATCGGCTGAGCGCCGCACGCACCAGTTCGCGGCCTTCGCGGATCCGCTCGGTCGCGGCGCGCTCGATCCGGCTCGTTTCGCCAGCAATGGCGAGCCGCCGCTGCACGATCGCGTCATGGCGCGCCTTGTCGGCATCGCTGTTGAAGCCGAAATAGGCGCTCTGGTTCGTCCAGCTCCGCTTGGCCAGCAGCACGCATAGCTCGGACGTCGCGTCGAGCTGTGCAAGCTGGTTCGTCAGCACCGGATCGCTGCCGCCGGTGGCGATCGGACCGGCCATCGTCCCGATCCCGCGTCGCGCCGTCTCGGGCAGAGACACAGCCGCCAGCGCCTGCTCCAGCTCCGCACGGCGTTCGGCCCGCCGGGCGAACTGCCCCCGCGCCATCGCCTTGATGTCCTCGACCGCACCGCAATTGGCGATCGCTCGCCCGTCTTGCTCGAGCAGATAGGGGCTGTTGAGCGTCCCTACGCCGAACCTGCCCAGCGCTTTCATATAGTCGCGCTGGTCCTGCGCGTCGCTCTGCACGATCGTCACGAAGGCGCGCGACAGCCGTCCGCGCGACCCGGCGCCCGCGGGCAATTGCACTGAGCCCTGTGCGCCGAACTCGACTTCCGCGAAGCCGCTCGCATCGGTGCGCGCCTGTGTTTGATATTGGCCGTGCGCGACCGTCCCGGCCACCGCCCCCGCGCCGAGCAGAAGCAGCAGCGATCCGGCTTTCCACCCGAGCGGTGCACGCCGCGTCGTCACGACATAGCCGATCGCCCACAGCAACCCGCCGAACGCCGCGCCGGTGCCGATCAGCGTCGCGTAGGGCATTCGGGGCAGCAGAGCGGGCGCCCCGAGCGCAGCCACCACCAGCAAGGCGCAGCCCGCCAGCGTCGCCAGGATCGGGCTGCCTTGCGGCACGCGAGCGCCCGCTTCTTCGACGTCGTCCATGATCGTCCCCCGTTCGCCACACCCTAATCGGCAGGCCAGCGGCTCGCAACGACGCTTTAGCCGCACATAGCGAGCCTTGCTTGCGCTGCGCCGCACAATGGAGTGGAGGATCGGCATGATCCAAAGCACCGCACCCGACGCCAAGGGCCTAGCGCTAGGAGTGGGCGCCTATACCTTGTGGGGAATCCTTCCGCTCTACATCCACTTGCTGCGCGACGTGCCGGCGCTGCAGTTCCTCGCGCATCGCGTGCTCTGGTCGCTCGTCCTGCTGGCGATCGTCGTAGTGCTGTTCCGCCGCGTACCCGCTTTGATCGCCGCCGCGCGCGGGCGGACCCTGCTCTATCTGGTCGGAAGTGCCGCGCTGATCGCGGTCAACTGGACGGTCTATATCTGGGCAGTCCAGAACGATCATGTCCTCGAGGCGAGCCTCGGTTATTTCATCAACCCATTGGTCAATGTCGCGCTGGGCATCGTCCTGCTCGGCGAGCGGTTGCGGCGCTGGCAGGGGGTGGCCATCGCCATTGCTGCGGTGGGCGTGCTGATCCTGGTGGCGAGCGGCGGCGGCGCGCTGTGGGTTTCGCTCACGCTCGCGGTCACCTTTTCGCTCTATGGCCTGCTGCGGAAGATCGCGGCGATCGACGCGCTCGGCGGATTGACCGTCGAGACCCTGCTGCTCGCCCCCGCCAGTCTGGCGCTCTTGCTCTTTGCCGCGGAGGGTGGCGACGGGGCATTCGGCCAATCCACCCATATCGATCTGCTGCTGATCGGCGCCGGAGTCGTTACCGCGGCGCCGCTGTTGATGTTCGCCGCCGCCGCGCGCCGGATGCCCTATGCCACGCTTGGGCTGCTCCAATATATCGCCCCGACGCTGCAGTTCGCCGAAGCCGTGCTGATCTTCGGCGAGCCGATGCGCCCGGCGCATATGGTGACCTTCGTGCTGATCTGGGCCGGCTGTGCGCTCTACGCCTGGGACAGCCTGCGCAGCTTCCGGAGCCAGACCACTACCCCCGAATCTGCCGTCTGATATCCCGCGCCTAGAAATCGACGGCGATGCCCTTCAATTCCCAATCGCCATAGCGCGTCGGATCGGTGCCGAGCGGATCGCCGTCGCGTTCGGGCGCCGCGGCATCGGGCTCGGGCACGGGCGGGCTCTCGGACAAATGTGCAGGCGGCTTGAGATGGAGCGGGCGCTGGCCCATGGGCATTGCCTCAATTGATTGAGCGCCCAACATCGGGTCCGACGGCTACGGGATCAAGAACGCGTGACAGACAATAAGCGAATTCAGAATCCCGACGCGCCGGGCGTGTCGACGCGCCGCGCTGCGCTCAAATTGCTCGAGGCGGTGCTGCGTCGCGGCCTCGCGCTCGAACAGGCCCTCGACGACGCCGCCCGCGGACTCGCCCCCAACGATCGGGGTCTCGCCCACGCGATCGCCGCCGAGACGCTGCGCCGCCTCCCTGATCTCGACGCGCTGATCGATTCGGCGACCCAGCGTCCGTTGCCGGACGATGCCAAGGCGCGATCGGCGCTGCGTATCGCTTTGGTGCAGGCGCTCGTCCTCGGCACGCCGGGCCATGCCGCGATCGCCACGGTGCTGCCGCTGGTCGAGGGCGGACCTCGGAAACTCGTCCACGGGGTGTTCGGAACGCTGGTCCGCCAGGGTGCCACGCTGCCCGAGCCGCCGACGCTGCCCGACGCGGTGGCGCCGCGCTGGCATGCCGCCTGGGGCGACCAGATGATCGAAGATGCCGAACGCGCCATCGCCGTCCCTCCGCCGATCGATCTCACGCTCCGCGATTGGGGAAACGCGCCCGAACTTTCCGGCATCAGCCTTATCGCCGGCCATCTCCGCCTTGGCGAGAAGGCCGCGATCCCGACGCTCGAAGGCTATGCCGAGGGCGATTGGTGGGTGCAGGACCTCGCCGCCTCGCTCCCGGCCCGGCTGATCGGCAAGGGGGCAGGGACCGCGCTCGATCTATGCGCCGCGCCGGGCGGCAAGACGCTCCAGCTCGCCGCTGCGGGCTGGGACGTGACCGCAGTCGACATATCGGAGGCGCGCCTGGCCCGCCTGCGCGAGAATCTGGCCCGGACCCGGCTGGAGGCGAAGGTCGTCGCCGCCGATCTGCTGAGCTGGCAACCCCATGCGCCGGCCGATGCCGTTCTGCTCGATGCTCCCTGCAGCGCCACCGGCATCTTCCGTCGCCACCCGGATGTGCTGCATCGCGTCCGCCCTTCGCTGATTACCGAGATGGCGGAACTGCAGGCGCGCCTGTTCGTCCGCGTGGCCGACTGGGTGAAACCCGGCGGCATCCTGATCTATGCCACCTGCTCGCTCGAGCCGCGCGAGGGCGAAAGCCAACTCAAGCGCTTCCTTGGCGAGCGCGCCGACTTTTCGATCGTCCCGGTCGAGGCAAGGGAGCTGCCCGAAGGCCTTGCGGCCCGCCCCGACGGCACGCTACGCCTGCTCCCCGGTATGTTGGCGGAGGTCGGGGGACTCGATGGCTTCTTCATCGCCAGGCTCAAACGGGCCGAATAAGCGGTCGCGCTATCGAAATCTGCCGCAATCGGGGCGAATTTCGTTCGCGCTCTGTCCGTTTTTGGGCTATGGCTGATTCTAGCCGCACCATTTTTAGTGCGCGAAGACCCGCGTTTTTCGTCCGGCGCTCGGTTTTGATTGTGCAGATGGGCGAACCGGGAAGACGAACAGGGCATGAGTTTCGATAGAGGGCGCCGCGGGGATCGCGGCGGGCGCGGCAGAGATAAGCGCGACGGTTTTGGTGACGAGGGCGGCAGCAGCTTCGGCGGCGGCGGCGGTTTCGGTGACCGCGGCGGCTTCGGTGGCGGCGGTGATCGCGGCGGCTTTGGCGGCGGTGGCGGCTTCGGTGGCGGCGGCGGCGGTGGTTACCGCGGCGGCGGTGGCGGCGGCTTCGGTGGCGGCGGCGGTGGCGGCTTTGGCGGTGGCGGTGGCGGTGGCGGCGGTGGCCGCGGCATGCCCCCCCAAGTCGTCGGCGAAGCGACGGGCGTCGTCAAATTCTTCAATTCGCAAAAGGGCTTCGGCTTCGTCGTTCGTGACGATGGCGCAGAGGATGTGTTCGTGCACATCTCCGCAGTTGAGCAGGCCGGCCTGACCGGTCTTGCAGAGGGACAGCCTCTCGGCTTCACCCTCGTCGATCGCGGCGGCCGCATCTCGGCAACCGAGCTCAAGATCGACGGCGAGCCGTTGCCGGTGACCGACGCAGGTCCGCCGCGCGATCGCGATGCGCCGCGCGCTGGTCCAGGCGGCGCGGGCGGCGCCGGTGGCCCGCAGCGTCAGCTGACCGGCGAGAAGGCAAGCGGAACGGTCAAGTTCTTCAACGCGATGAAGGGCTTTGGCTTCATCCAGCGCGATGACGGACAGCCCGACGCATTCGTCCACATCTCCGCCGTCGAGCGTGCCGGCATGCCGACGCTCAACGAGGGCGACCGGCTCGAGTTCGAACTCGAAGTCGATCGCCGCGGCAAATATGCGGCAGTCAATCTGACCCCGGGCAGCTAAGGCTTTTCGGATCGAATAAAGAAGGGGCCGGGCGGCAACGCCCGGCCCCTTTTGCTTGACGGAAGGATTCGTACTTCAGGGTCTCGCGGCCTTTGGAGCGCGTTTCGCGTAGCGCTCACCGTAAGGGTCCTTGGCATACCAGCGAGGCGCCTCGTCGGCATCGGCGATCTCGCGTGCGATACGATAGTTGAGTTCGGCGAACTTGGCGGCTGCCTTCCAGTCGAACGGCAGGGCGATGTCGTCGGTGACCTGGTGATAATGGGTCTTCAGGAAGCCGCGGGTTGCCTTCTCGCCGCCATTCTTGAACCCGGTGGCCAGGAGCACCGCCGGGACGCCCGCCTTGACGAAGCTGTAATGGTCCGAGCGTACGAACGTATTCTCCTGGGGCATCGGATCGGGCGATAGAGATACCCCCATCTTGGCCGCAGCTGCGGAAACGATCGGCCCCAAGGTGGAGCGCTCGGCCCCGAACGCCACCACGTCCTGAAAGTCGTAGAGCAGGATCGGCATATCGAGATTAACATTGGCGACGAACTTGCCGCTGCCCACCAGGGGGTGCCTAGCCAGAAAGCCCGAACCGAGCAGGCCTTGTTCCTCGGCGGCAAAAGCGACGAACAGGATCGATCGCCGGGGAGGCTTGCCGCCGGCTGCGAACGCGCGGGCCGCCTCGAGCATCGTCGCGACGCCGGATGCATTGTCCATCGCCCCGTTGAAGATCTTGTCGTCCGCCGCCACCCGGCCCATGCCGAGATGATCGAGATGCGCGCTGATCACGACATATTCGTCCTTGAGCGCAGGATCGGACCCGGGAATGATGCCGAGGACGTTGGGAGAGCGAAAGCTGCGCTCGACGCGACCATCCGGCAGCCGGATCGGCACGAGCTGAAACCATTTCTCGACGTCGCCGCCGGGCTTCATGCCGAGCTGAGCAAAGCGATCGGCGACATAGGCGGCGGCGAGGAAATAGCCGTTCGCGACGGTCAGTCGACCTTCGAGCTTGTCGTCGGCAAGAAAGGCCACGTCGGCGCGAATACGCTCGGGGCTGAATTCGGGCTCATTGGTCGCAGCTGGGGCAGCAGATAGCGCGAGCGCCATTGGGAGGATGGCGAGCAAGCGAGATAGGCGCATGGGGGGGTCCTTGACGAATTTCGTTGGGCGTGACGCTAGAATCCTGGGGCGATCGAGCAAGCGGATTCTCAGTGTAATTCGCGGCAGGCCCTGTCAGGTCGCCAACCGCCTCAGGCCTGCGATCGTGTCGGCTTCGCTGACCGGCTTGTCTGTCCGGATGCGGCTGATGCGGGGGAATCGCATCGCTAGCCCCGATTTATGCCGCTTCGATTCGTGGATCGAATCGAAGGCGACCTCGAGCACCAGCGTCTTGTCGGTCTCGCGCACCGGGCCGAAGCGGTTGGTCGTGTGATTGCGGACGTAGCGATCGAGCCATTTCAGCTCCTCGTCGGTGAAGCCGAAATAGGCCTTCCCAACCGGAAGCAGTTCGCCCTCTGGCGTCCAGGCGCCGAAGGTGAAGTCGGAGTAAAAGGAACTGCGCTTGCCGCTGCCACGCTGGGCATACATCAGCACGCAATCGGCGGTCAGCGGATCGCGTTTCCATTTATACCACAAGCCGACCCGCCGCCCCGAGACGTACGGCGAATCGCGGCGCTTGAGCATCATACCCTCGATCGCGGCATCGCGCGCACCGGCGCGGATTTCCTCCAGCGCGGCAAAGTCCTCGGCATCCACTACCACCGAGACGTCGAAGCGCTCCGGATCGAGCGCGGCGGCGAACCGCTCCAGTCGCGCGCGCCGCTCGGTCCAGGGCAATGCGCGGAGATCCTCGGGCCCGTCGAACAACAGGTCGTAGAGGCGGACAAAGGCGGGATAGTCGGCAAGCGTCTTGGCGGGCACGAGCTTGCGGCCCAGCCGCTGCTGGAGCGCATTGAAGCTCGCGGCGCCGGCGCCGTCCTCCATGGTCAATCCCTGTGCCGCGCCCTTTACGAGCAATTCGCCGTCGAGCACGCCGGGCGTGGCGAAAGCGGACGCAACTTCGGGGAAGCTGTGGGTGATATCGTCGCCGGCGCGGCTGTAAAGGCGGGTCTCGCCCGCGACATGGACGATCTGGACGCGAATGCCGTCCCATTTCCACTCGGCGACATAGTCGTCGAGGCTGACCTGCATGTCTTCGAGCGGATGCGCGAGCATGAAGGGGCGGAACACCGGCACATTCTGCGCGGTCGGCTGCACGCCGCGCCCCTCGGCCCAGTCGAACAAGGACGCATAAGGCGGGGCGAGGCCGTGCCACACTTCCTCGACGGCATCGACATCGAGCCTGAATGCCTGCGCCAGCGCGGTCTTGGCGAGGCGGGCCGAGACACCAACGCGCAAGCCGCCGGTGGCGAGCTTGAGCAAGGCGAAGCGCTCGTCGGCCTCAAGCCGATCGAGCATTTCCGCGAGCACCGCCGGCGCATCGGATTTGGAAAGCGCGCCCAGGCGATCCACCACTTCGGACAGTGTCAGGGGCGTGGCCTCGACCGGGGCGCCCTGCGGTTCGGGCCAGAGCAAGGCGACCGTCTCGGCAGTATCGCCGACGAAATCGCGGCTCAGCCGGAACAGGACAGGGTCGACTCGCGCTTCGATCAGCCCGCGGATCACCGCTGGCTTCACCCCCGGCAAATCGAGGCTGCCGGTCAAAGCCGCCATCGCCCAGCCGCGATCGGAATCGGCCGTGCTCGCCAGATAATCGCCGATCAGCCGCAGCTTCGCGTTGCGCGAGCGGGTGTAGATCAGGGCATCGAGCAGATCGGCGAAGACGCGCATCCGGCCTAAATGGTTTGCGAGCTGCTTTTGTGCCAGTCTCCGCTTCGATGCTGCGTTGGCTTACCCTTGTTTCGCTGATCCTGCTCGCTCTGGCCGGCTGGGGATACGCCAATATTCTACGCGATCCGGTGATGCGCGCGGCACGGATCGGTATGGCAGATTGGCCAATTGACGCCGCCGCGCTGCAAGTCGCGCTGATCGGCGACGTTCATGTCCAGGGCCCCGACATGCCGCCCGAGCGCGTTAAGCGGCTCGTAGCGCAAGTGAATGCGGCGCAACCGGATCTGATCCTGCTCGCCGGCGATTTCGTTGGCGATCGCCTTCTCGCGACGCGCGCCTATCCGGATGCCGAGATCGCCGAGGCGCTGCGCGGGCTCAGCGCCCCGCTCGGGACTTGGGCGGTGCTCGGCAACCACGATCATTGGCGGAACGGGCCGAGCATGGCTGCCGCGCTCGAGACAATCGGCATTCGCGTGTTGAGCAATCGGGCGGTGCGCGCCGGAGCCGTGACGCTCGTTGGCGCCGACGATATCCACACCGGCCATGCCGACCCCTCAGCAATTGAACGCGCTGCCGCGAAGTTGCCCGGCCCGGCGATCCTGCTCAGCCACAGCCCCGATCTCGTACCGCGTCTGTCGCCGCGCTTCGCGCTGGTCCTCGCCGGGCACACCCATTGCGGCCAGATCGTGCTGCCCCTGCTGGGCGCAGTAGCGAGCGCTTCGAACTATGGTGATCGCTACCGCTGCGGGGTGATTCGCGAGGGATCACGGACGGTCGTCGTCGGATCGGGATTGGGGGCCAGCATTTTGCCGCTGCGCTACGGCGCGGTGCCCGATTGGTGGCTGCTCACACTGGGACCGGCAGGCTGAATCGCGCTGGCAAGAGCCGCGGGCTGCGGTTAGGCTGGCTTTTCCATCAGTGGAGACGTCCCCCATGAAATTCGCCATTCTCGCCGCCGCTGCGGTCGCCTGCCTGATCCCCGCGGCCGCATCGGCCCAGACTGCGCCTGCCGCCGCCCCCGCAACGGCCACCGCCGCGCCGGCCGCCAAGTTCAACCTCGATACGCCGATCGAGCAACTGGTCGCCGATCCCGCTGCCAAGGCAGTGCTCGACGCCGACATTCCCGGCACGACCACCCATCCCAGCTACGAGATGTTCAAGACAATGAGCCTGCGCATGGTGCAGCCTTATTCGCAGGGTGCACTGACCGACGAGATGCTCAAGAAGGTCGAGACCAACCTGGCCGCGATCAAGTAAGCGTGACGGGCCGGACGCAAGTCCGGCCCGCTTTGCGTCAGCCCTTGCGGCTGGCCTCGAACAGGAACCAGGCGCGCTCCTCGGCCTGATCGGTCCATTCGTCGACAATGCCGCTGGTGGCGTTGTCGCCGGCATCCTCGGATGCCTGCTTCACGACGCGGAAGCTCTCGACCAGCTTGAGATTATCGTCGCGCAGCTCGGCGAGCATCTCCTCGGCGGAGACGAATTCCTTGTCATTGTCCGAGATCGTCTGGCGGCGCGCGACGTCGCCGATCGAGCGCAGCGTGGTGTTACCGGTCTTGCGCACGCGCTCGGCGATCGCATCGGTGACGCCCAATATCTGCGTCGCCTGATCGTCGAGCATCAGATGATAGTCGCGGAAATGCGGGCCGGAGACGTGCCAGTGGAAATTCTTGGTCTTGAGATAGAGCGTGAAGCAATCGGCCAGCGCGCTGTTGAGCGCGTCGGCGACGGTCTTGGTATCGTTGCGATTGAGGTCGGTCGGCGTCTGAAGCGCTTTCGATTCTGCCATGGGATTCTCCATCGTGCATGAGGTTCGCCTGCCGATATAGGCATAGCGCGCGCCGGCGCCATGCGAACCCATCCTTAGATATGGTCAGAGCAGCCGCAGCGCGCCCAGGCCGATATAGATGCCCGCGACCAGGAACAGCGCTGCGCTGACGATCCGCACCCAGCGCAGCGGGAGGGCGCGCCATCCCGCTTCTCCCAGCAGCGCCGCGACGAAGCCGACCGCGAAGGCGGCGATCGCCGCCCCGACTGCGGCGTACCAGGGCATCCCCTTTGCCGCGACCGCGAGGGTGAAGAATTGGGTTCGATCGCCCAGCGCCAGCACGAAGATGCCCAGCAGCGGCGCAAAGAATGCGCCCAGCTTCCACGACTCGTAGCGACTCGGCCGTTTCTCGTTCAGGAAGCCGCCGAGGCCGCCCGCCAGCAAGGCGAAGGCGAGCAGCAGCGCCTGGGCATTGGGATTGAGGATCGGCGCCATCGCGACGCCGGCCAGCGCGGCAAGCCCGTTGCCCAGCGCATGCGCCAGCCCCGCTGCGCAGGCAACGACGAGCGGCCGGCGATAGCGATCGGCGAGGATCGCCGTCAGCAATGCCGGGCGATCGCCGAGCTGGCTCAGCAAGGCGAGCAGGAATGCGGGGACGATGGCCTCCATGGCAGCCACCTTGCCCGAACAGGGTTAAGGGGCAATTAGGCCGCGGCGCTTGACTTTTGCAGCCGGCTGCCGCATCCGCCGCGGCTGATAGCGGTACGCCCGGCGTGCCGCTTTTCCTTTTTTATCAGAATCGCGTTTGCGAGAATATTGGGGTTTCGGGCCATGGCCAAGCCGACCACTGTCAAGATCAAGCTCGTCAGCTCGGCGGATACGGGCTTCTATTACGTCACCAAGAAGAATCCGCGTACCCAGACCGAGAAGATGTCCTTCCGCAAATATGATCCCGTCGTGCGCAAGCATGTCGAGTTCAAGGAAGCCAAGATCAAGTAAGCGCGCCACGGCGCGCCCGGCGCCGGCGTTTTCCCCGATTCGATCTGCCGCGTGCCGGAACCTCAAGGGGGTTTCGGCATTTGGTGCGTTGCGCGGCGTATCAGCCGGCGCACGCTTATCAGGGGTTTTTCGATGAAGATTCTGCTCAAGGCCGCAAGCGCGGCAACGCTGCTCGCGCTGGCCGCATGCGGCAACAATGCCGATGACCAGGCCGCCGACAATATCGAGGCGATGGCCGAGAACCGCGCCGACGCGCTCGAGTCGCAGGCCGATGCCGCGCGCGCCGCGGGCAACGATCAGCTCCACGACTCGCTGGAGGCGCAGGCCGACAATGTCGAGGATATGGGCGAGCGCGAGGCCGATCGTGCCGACGACAGTGACGACGCCCGAGTCGAGGGTCAGGTCGCCAACCGGATGTAAGCACGGCGATTTGACACCGGATCGATGGAAGATGGGGCGTCCGCGGCGGCGGGCGCCCCAATTCGCATCTGCCGTCCCAGAATTGATGCAGGTTATCGGCCCGGTTCGCGCTATCGCTAAACCATGGGGCATCCGGCCTCCGGAGGATGCATCATGGCCAAGAGCCAGAAGAAGTCGAACAAGGAAGTTCGCAAGCCCAAGGCTGAAAAGCCAAAGACGATCGCGGCCAACGCCTCGACCAAGGAAAAGCCGGTCCACATGGTCAACATCAAGGGCTGAGCGCGCGCATGTCGGGATATGAAGACACGTTCGTCTATGATGAGGCGAGCGGCGAGTGGGTCAATGCCGAGGAGCAGGCGCGCAAGGTGCAATC
Source organism: Sphingomonas sp. M1-B02 (assembly GCF_026167525.1). NCBI lineage: Bacteria > Pseudomonadati > Pseudomonadota > Alphaproteobacteria > Sphingomonadales > Sphingomonadaceae > Sphingomonas > Sphingomonas sp. M1-B02. The sequence goes on from NZ_CP110679.1 coordinate 2,804,490, forward strand.
CAGCGGCGCGCTCGAAGTGCGCGACGCGGTGGGCAATCTGCTTCAGGATGGCGACCAGGTGACGCTGATCAAGGATCTGACCGTCAAGGGCGCCGGGCAGACGCTCAAGCGCGGGACGCTGATCAAGGCGATCCGTCTGACCGGCGACGCGCAGGAAATCGACTGCAAATATGAGGGCATCAAGGGCCTGGTGTTGCGCGCAGAGTTCGTGAAGAAGCGCTGAGCCGCGCGCGTTCCGACCCCGAAAGTCACAGAAAGTCACACCAAGGACGCATTCACGATTCGTCCCACGGCTCTTCCTCGTCCCATAACTCCTCATCCTCCTCCGCGCGCGGGACGATGCCGCGTGCCGCGTCGAGCTGGCGCTCGAATGCCTCGCCCAGCGGGCTTTCGACGGGCGCCTCTTCGCGCGTGTGGCGATACCAGGGCGGCAGTTCGCCGTCGCACAGATCGGCGACCTCGACCTCGGCATCGAGACGATCGGGCGGCAGCAGCCGGTGCGGCGCGGCAGGGGCCATGGGCTCGAGCCTGGCGATGGCATCGGCCAGCGGCGGCCGCGGCGCCGGCAGCGGCTCACCGGGCTGGCGGTTGCTGTGGTGCGCGAAGCGATAGCAATCGGGCAGATGCGCGCGCAACAGGAACATCAGCAAGCGATCGCTGGGCTTCTGGCGGCGGCCGACGCGCCGTCCTTCGCGATTGAAGACGGGCTCGTCCGAACCGTTGATCGCGCGATCGAAGGCGATATCGACCAGTTTGAGCGCAGCCTGCTGGATCGCGGCATCCCAAGCGCGCGCGAAATTCTCCGCCCCCGGGGCGCGACGCAGGCGATAGCAGCTCCGGGCGCTCATCCCCACTTCCTGCGCCGCGGTCTCGACGCAGCCGCTATCGGCGAGCAGCTCGATGAAGGCGCGCTGCTTGGCCTCGGAGAAGCCGTCCTTGCGCGGGCTGCGGCGGACGGGGACCCACCTATAGTCGTCGGGATCGAAGCCGTTCGTATCGATATAGGGGGTGGGCGACGCGTCCTCGGTCGCGGCGCCGCGGACCGCGCCATCGGGCGGGAGCGCGGCGAGCGCACCGCCGGATTCGGGCGCCGGCCCGGGCATGGGGTGGAGGAAATCGGGCGCGTCGGCAACGCGCGCGATGGTGTCGCGGTGGCTCTCCGGTTTCATCGGCAAGGATGCAGCAAGCCAAATCCTACTAGTCGAGTGCCCATGCGCGGCTGTAGGAAATTCTACCTGCGTACTGTTGCAGATATGCACCGCCCGGACGCGCGGCGATCAAGCGGGGGGCGGCGGCAATTTGGTGGCGGCGCGGCTGCTGGCGCGGACGATCGGGGGCACCGAGAGCAGGATCGCCGCGACGAGCCCGCCGATCGCGAGCAGCCCCAGCGGCGTGACGCTGACTTCGCTTTCCAGAACGACGCGATCGCCGGCGCGGATCGAGGCGCGGGCGGTCTGCGGCGTGGCGAGCGGGTGGATGGTATCGGGCATGGCGCGGCTCCGGGAGGCGGTGGTCGCACGATACTGTATCAGATCCCAGCGATTGCCATAGAGATCCTCGAACACTGCGACGATGCCATAGGGTTGCACGGCCGGCGGACGGACGAAGCGCACCCCGGCGGCCGTGAAGGCGGCATGATCGCGCGCGAAATCGTCGGTGGCGAGGAAGAGGAACACGCGGCCGGCGCCCTGCCTGCCGATCGCAGCCGTTTGCTCGGGGCCGGCGGCGCGGGCGAGGAGCAGCGTGGTGGCTTGCCCGGGCGCGCCGGGCGGGCGGATCGTTACCCAGCGCTTGGCCTGCTCGGGTACGAGCGTGTCTTCGACGAGGGTGAAGCGGAGCTTGCCCACGTAGAAGGCCAGGGCTTCGTCATAGTCGCGGACGATCAGCGTGAGGTGGGAGAGATGGGGCATGCGTCCCGGCTAGCACGTGCTTGAGTTTTGTACAGATCATTGTACATAGAATATATCGAAATTCTCAGCACTTCCGAAGCCCGGGCGAACATCAAGGCGGTGATGGACCGCGTCGTTGCCAACCGCGCGCCGATCGGCATCTCGCGTCCAAAGGGCGAGGGGGTGGTGATGGTCTCGCAGAGCGAGTGGGATTCGATCGAGGAGACGATGTATCTGCTGGCGTCGCCCAAGAATGCTGAGCGCTTGCTGGAAGCGATCCGGGGGCTGCAGGCTGGCGGAGGCGAAGAGCACGAACTGATCGATCCGTGAAGATCGTCTTCTGGCCAACCGCCTTGGAGGATTATCTCCATTGGCAGGCCGAAGACACGCGGTTGCTGGAGCGCGTGAACGCGCTACTCAAGGAGTGCCGGCGCGATCCTTTTCGTGGGCTGGGCAAGCCGGAGCCCCTGGGCAAAAACATGTCCTGCTGGTGGTCCCGCCGGATCGATCGCGAGCACCGGCTGGTGTATCGCGTGACGGGGAGCGGCGAGGCACAGACCGTGGAAGTGGCGCAGTGCCGGTATCATTATTGAGGTGGGGATTCCGTTATTTTTGGGAAAGCCGAATCTTTCGGCCAATATCCCTTTCTTCAGGTGAGCCGCGGTGGCGGGTTCCGCGCTGTAGGCCAGCGGTGAGGGAGCCTTCGATGCTCTGGTTTACCTATTTTCGAATTCGCATGCCTCCTCCGAAATCTGCATCGCACAGCAGTTCGGCCCGCTTGTCGCCTCCGCCCCACCCTCACGCCCTCACCGCCTCGCGCCCATCGGGCTCGGGCAGCGGCTCGAAGGGGGCGCAGAAGTCGCAGTCCCAGACGTCGATCATCCGCTCATGACGTTCGGCGCTCCGGCTGTGATGGGCGATCATGCGGATGCGGGTGGGAATGATGCTCTCGCCCTTATATTCGGGGACGACTTCGAGATGGTCGATCAGATCGCGCTCGATATAGATGGCCAGCATCTCGATCAGCTGCGCGTGCGAGAGAGCCGCTTCGGGGGTGACGTAGCCGATATTGGTGCGCCCCTTTGGGCCGCCCAGTTCGACGGGGAAGAAGTGAATCCGCACCAATAGCCGCTTGCGGACCAGCTTGGCGGCGGCGACGCGGGTGGTGATCGTAGCATAATCGGGCGCGAGGGGTGGCGCAGGGACCTGCTGGGCGGCCGGCGTCCGCGCGGCGCTCACCAGCGGGGGCGGCGCCAGCAGCGCCAGCGCGATCGCGCCGGTCGCCAGGCACGCTGGCCGGGCGGCCCGCCGCATGGATTCGCTGCGATGTTCCAAGGCCCGCTCCCCCCGATGCAGATGCCGCCGCCGAGACTATCGGCATCTGCGTCGCAATTGGAGCGAAATCTATCCGTTCTGGAAGATATTCCGCGCCGGATTCAGTCGGGCCCGCTGCGCCCGCTCGCAGCGGTGTCGGCGCCAGGTTTCGCCTCAATCGGCGCGGGCGAAGTCCATCGTCCAGTTGGTTTCCCAGCTTTGCCCGCCATCGGCCGACATCGCCTGTTCCCAGCGGGGGCTATCGGTGTGGGTGTTCAGCCAAAGGAAGCGCAGCTTGATCGGGCGGCCCTCGTGCGTGTCGTCGGCGAGGAAGGTACCGACGCCGTCTGCGAAGCCGCCGATAACGGGCACGTCGAGCCCATGGGGTGCGCGCGAATCGAGCCACCAGATCGCCCAGGCGCGCGTGGCAGGGTCAAACGAACGGACCGCGATTGCGCGATAGCTGCCGGTCGAGATGTGGAGAAGCTGGTCCTCGACATTGCCATTGCCGCCGAGGACGGGGCGCGTCTCGCTGGTGCCTTCGAACGTCTCCCAATCCCGGCAATCGGCGAGGCGTTGCTTGAGGCGGCGGTGGATGACGCGCCAGCGGCCGAACTCGAAATCGAAATCGGTGCAATGATCGGAAGACATGGTCGGACCCCAGGGGTTAGGCTGCTATGTTCCGCATATGTTTCGACCTTGTCAAGCCGGGGGGCGGGTCAGTCGTGCTCCCGACCGCCCTGGCCCATATACAACTCGCTCCCGGTCTCCTTAAACACCCGGCAATTCTCAGCGCTTTGCCGGACCGTCTTCCGGGTCTATGTGGTGCGAGAGTTTCGCCTCGCGCAGACGGCGGGCCCAGTCTGGCTGACAGTTGTGGACTCGGATGCAGTCAACCTCGCCGACCTGCATCGCCGCCATCATGCGACCAAACTCTGCATCGGTTTCGGGCTGGCGCGCGACGTAGCAATGCGAGCTTTGACCGTCCTCCTGCCAGGCCAGCAGGTCCGGCGCGACATCCTCCCAGACGCCGCAGCTGATGCAGCAGCCGTCCTCGACGTAAAATGGGCCGGGCACATTTGCCGGATGGGGCGGCAGCCGGAAGGGTTCGACGGAAGCATGAGCCCGGCGCAGGCCAATCAAGGCGAGAAGCCTGGGGAACATGCTACCGCTCTTCCTTCTTAGTCATGCTCCCTGCCACCAGCCCCCATATACAACTCGCTCCCAGTCTCCTTGAACACCCGGCTCATCTCTTCCATCCCCTTGAGCGCCGCCGCCTTGCTCGCCGCGGCAGTCTCCGCCCCCGTAGGCCCGGTGGCGATGAAGCCCTCGACGCCCTGGTTCTGCTTGCTCGCGAAGTCGCGGACTTCCTGGCTGATCTGCATCGAGCAGAATTTCGGCCCGCACATCGAGCAGAAATGCGCGGTCTTCGCGCCTTCCGCGGGAAGGGTCTGGTCGTGATATTCCTCGGCCGTGTCGGGATCGAGCGAGAGGTTGAACTGGTCGCGCCAGCGGAATTCGAAGCGCGCCTTGGACAGGGCATTGTCGCGGACCTGCGCCGCCGGATGCCCCTTGGCGAGATCGGCGGCGTGGGCGGCGAGCTTGTAGGTGACGACACCGACCTTGACATCGTCGCGGTCGGGGAGGCCGAGATGCTCCTTGGGGGTGACGTAGCAGAGCATCGCGGTGCCGTACCAGCCGATCATCGCGGCGCCGATGCCGCTGGTGATATGGTCATAGCCGGGGGCGATATCGGTGGTGAGCGGCCCGAGCGTGTAGAAGGGCGCTTCGCCGCAGACCTCGAGCTGCTTGTCCATATTCTCCTTGATCTTGTGCATCGGCACATGGCCGGGGCCTTCGATCATCACCTGGACGTCTTGGCGCCAGGCGCGGTGGGTGAGCTCGCCGAGCGTGTAGAGCTCGCTGAACTGGGCTTCGTCATTGGCGTCGGCGATGCTGCCGGGGCGCAGGCCGTCGCCGAGGCTGTAGGCGATGTCATAGGCCTTCAGGATCTCGGTGATTTCGTCGAAGCGCTCGTAGAGGAAGGACTCGCGGTGGTGGGCGAGGCACCATTTGGCCATGATGCTGCCGCCGCGGCTGACGATGCCGGTGACGCGCTTCGCCGCCATCGGGATGTAGCCGAGCCGCACGCCGGCGTGGATGGTGAAATAGTCGACGCCCTGCTCGGCCTGCTCGATCAGCGTGTCGCGATAGATTTCCCAGGTCAGCTCCTCGGCGACGCCGCCGACCTTTTCGAGCGCCTGGTAGATCGGGACGGTGCCGATCGGGACGGGGGAATTGCGCAGGATCCATTCGCGGGTGTCGTGGATGTTGCGGCCGGTGGAGAGGTCCATCACCGTGTCCGCGCCCCAGCGGATCGACCAGACCATCTTGTCGACTTCGGCGGCGACGTTGGAGGCGACCGCGCTGTTGCCGATATTGGCGTTGATCTTGACCAGGAAGTTGCGGCCGATCGCCATCGGTTCGGATTCGGGGTGGTTGATGTTGTTGGGGATGATCGCGCGGCCGCGGGCCACTTCGTCGCGGACGAATTCGGGGGTGACGTAATCGGGGATCGACGCGCCGAAATCCTGGCCGTCGCGGATATACTCGGCGAGCCGCTCGCGGCCTAGATTTTCGCGGACCGCGACATATTCCATCTCGGGGGTGATGATGCCGCGGCGGGCATAGTGCATCTGGCTGACGTTCATGCCGGGCTTGGCCCGCAGCGGCTGCTTGACGACGTTGGGGAAGGGGGCGACGCCGCCGCTGCGGTCCGGGCCTAGCTGGCCGTTATCCTCGGGGCGGACTTCGCGCGCGGCGACCTGCTCGACGTCGCCGCGGCCGAGGATCCAGTCGCGCCGGATCGGGGGCAGGCCGGCGCCGATATCGATGCGCGCGTCCGAATCGGTGTAAGGGCCCGAGGGGTCGTAGACACGGACGGGGGCTTCGCCGGAACTGGGATCGAGGTGGATCTCGCGCATCGCCACGCGGTGCGGGCCGACATGGACTTTGCGGCTGCCGCGGATCGGGCCGGTGGTGACGCCGATTTCGGTACGGGCGGGAAGGTCGGCCATGCGTGTTCTCCTCAAAGGGGAGAAAACGGACCTTCGGGGTAAAGACCGCTCCCTCCCTACGCCGGTGTCAACCGGATCAGGTTCAGCGGGTCGAGGGCTCCTGCCCTCCTCTCAAGCGCGGAACGGCGCTCCCCCGGGGATTGCCGAGTCGTAGGGCATTGCGGGGGGAAGTACTAGAGCAGGTATCGCATGCGGATCTTCTGGACCTGGCCCTGCGCGCCGACGGTGAAGCGCGCCGCCGTGAAGCGGGGCGGGCCGAAGCCGATGGTGGGATTGCGCGAGAAGCCGAAGCCTTCGCGCGGAATGCCCATCATCGTATCGAGCCTGGCATTGCCGTTGGCGTCGTGGATCACCGCGACGGCATAGTCGCCCTGCGGCAGGCCTTCGAAGCGGACGCGCGGCGCGGATGCGGAGACGGTGCGCTTGATCGCGGTGTCGCCGTTGCGGCAATCGGGGAAGTCGCCGGTGTCCGACGTCAGGCAGATCTGGAGCATGCCCTTCGCCGAGCGGAGTCCGTCGACGTCGACCTCAAGGCTCGACAGCGCTACGGGCGACATCCCCGCCAGCAGCGGCAGGCACGCGGCGGCGATGCTCGCGCGTGAAATCGCCCAGCCCCTTGTCGGTGCCGCAAAGACGATCCCAGAAGCGAAAATAAAGGCCAAAATTGCATCCGTAGAGTTGGTGGTGCCGCTGGTGATGGCTCGCGGTGATGAGCCATGCTCCCAATGGACCCGCGTGCATGAACCGGGGGAAAACCTCCCAGCCCATGTGATTGGTTACTCCCATAACGGTCATCACGGCGAGAACCACCCCCAACGCACCGACATGGATCGGAATCAGGAAGACCAGCGCGGGGATGACGACCGCGCCGGTGAGCGCCTCGATGGGATGGAAGCTCATCGCCGCCCAGGCGGTGGGTGGACGGCTGGCGTGGTGGACGGCGTGGGCGATGCGGAACGGCCTGGGGCGGTGCATCCAGCGGTGCGTCCAGTAGAACCAGGTGTCGTGCGCGAAGAGATAGAGCAGCACCGACAGCGGCAGATACCAGAGCGGCCAGGCGGCGGCGTCGGTGTAGATCTGGGTCCAGCCGCGATTCTGCCAGCCCCAGGCGACCACGCCGGCGGGGATGCCGTAGATCGCGGCGGAAGCGAGGCTCCAGCCGATCTCGCGGCGCATCTGGGCGTCGAGCCCGGTGTAGAGGCCGGGATGCTTGATCCGAGTCGCAAGCGCGAAACCGCCGCTCGCCGCCAGATAGCGAAGCCCGACGATGAGGGTCATCGCGAGCGCGGAGAGGAGGATGGCGAGCAGCATCGCCGGCCCCTTACAACATTCCGCCCGCACCCTGCCATGTCTTGATTGCCTCGATCGGCCAGACGAGCATCAGCACGTTGAGGGTGAGATTGTCGCGGATCAGCAGCAAGGTGCCGAATTCGAAGACCAAGGCGAGCGCGATCGTGACCTTTGCGGGCAGCCGGCCTGCCAGCACAAAGCCGAACGCCATCCAGCCGATATCGGCGAGCGAATTGACGATGCTGTCGCCCGAATAGCCAAGCGCGATCGTCGCGTCGCGATAGCGGTTGATGATGATCGGCGAGTTTTCGAGCAGCTCCCACAGCCCCTCGATCGCGACCGCGGCGGGGAGCGCCCAGCTGCGCGCGCCGCCGCGCAGGGCGAAATGCGCGGCGGCGTAGAAGAGGAAGCCGTGGATGATGTGGCTGAAACTGTACCAGTCGGCGAGATGCTGGCTGTTCTCGCTCGACTGGACCGCGCCGTGCCAGAGCTTGATCGTGCCGCAGGGGCAGATCGGCGGGCGCTGCATCGCGAGCAGGAGGAGCGCGACGAGTATGGCCAGTACGAGCGCGGCGAGGAGTGCGCGAGGTGGGATGCGGAGCGGCGGGCGTGGGCTTATCACGCTTCCTTGTACCGCAGGATCGCTGCAAAGAAATTAAGTCCCCTCCCCCGTTCGCCCTGAGCTTGTCGAAGGGCGCTCGCCCTGCACAGGTCTGGGGCGGTTGAGAGCGGCGCTTCGACAGGTTCAGCGCGAACGATTTGGGTGGGTGCCGCGCACAAGGGGAGGGTTTTTGTTGGAAGCCCCCGGTCCATCGGCTAGGCGATGGGCATGTCGGCACCGATCACTTGTGACGTCGCCATCGTCGGCGGGGGGCTTGCCGGCGGACTGATCGCGCTCGCGCTCGCCGGACAGCGGCCCGGCTGCGACATCCGGCTGATCGACGGCGGCCCGAGCATCGGCGGCAACCATCTATGGTCCTTCTTCGCAAGCGACGTGGCGCCCGCCGATCGCTGGCTGGTCGCGCCGCTGATCACGCATGGCTGGACGCGCTACGACATCGCCTTCCCCGCGCATGCCCGCACGCTGAAGGCGGCTTATTATTCGATCGAATCGAGCCGGTTCGACGCGGTGGTCCGCGCCGCCTTGCCCGAAGCTTCCGTGATGCTGGGCCGCCAGGTGGTCGAGCTGAGCCCGACCACGGTCGTCCTCGCCGATGGCGCGCGGATCGAGGCCAAGGGAGTGATCGATTGCCGCGGCCCCGCGGACCTGAACGCGCTCGAGCTCGGCTGGCAGAAATTCTATGGCCGCGAGCTGGAGCTCGCCGAGCCACACGGGGCCGACCGGCCGGTGGTGATGGACGCGACCGTCGCCCAGCATGACGGCTATCGCTTCGTCTATTGCCTGCCCTTCGCGGCGACGCGGATGTTCGTCGAGGACACTTATTATAGCGACGGCCCCGAGCTGGATAGCGCAGTGCTGGGCACGCGGATCGACGCCTATGTCGCCGCGCGCGGCTGGCAGGTCGAACAAATCGTGCGGCAGGAGGGCGGCGTGCTGCCGGTGGTGCTGAGCGGCGATTTCGAGGCCTATTGGCGATCGGGCGGGGTCGGCGTGGCCAAGGCCGGGATGCGCGCCGGGCTGTTCCACTCGCTCACCAGCTACTCGCTGCCCGACGCGGTCCGCACCGCCGCGCTGATTGCGAAATCGGGGCTGGTGGAGGGCGCGCAGTTGCACGATTTGCTGCACGGGCATGCCCGGGCCGGCTGGCGGCGCGGGCGCTATTACCGGATGCTCACGAAGATGCTGTTCAAGGCCGCCGAGCCCGAGCAGCGCTACAAAGTGTTGGAACGCTTCTACCGGCTCGACGCAGGGCTGATCGGGCGATTTTATGCAGGACAATCGAGCATGTACGACAAGGCACGCATATTGACGGGCAAGCCGCCGGTGCCGGTGGGCCGCGCAATTCGCGCGATTGCGGGGCGGGCATGAAGCGCGTCGCGGTGATCGGCGCCGGCTTCGGCGGGCTGGCGCTGGCGATCCGACTGCAATCGGCGGGGATCGACACGACGATCCTGGAAGCGCGCGACAAGCCGGGCGGCCGGGCTTATTTTTGGGAGCGCGACGGCTTCGTCTTCGACGCGGGACCGACGGTGATCACCGCGCCCGAGGCGCTGGCCGAATTGTGGAAGCTTTCGGGGCACGACATTTCGGAGGATGTGAAGCTCCTGCCGATCTCGCCTTTCTACCGGCTTTCCTGGCCCGACGGCACGGCATTCGACTATACCAACGACGATACGGTGCTCAACGCCGAGATCGCCAAGCTCAATCCCGACGATATCGCCGGCTATCAGAAGTTCCTGAAATATTCCGAAGCCGTCTATCAGGAAGGCTATGTGAAGCTCGGCCATGTCGCCTTCCTCGACTTCAAGTCGATGATAAAGGCGGCGCCGGCGCTGATGAAGCACCAGGCCTGGCGCTCGGTCTATTCGATGGTCTCTTCCTTCGTGAAGAACGAGAAATTGCGCGAGGCGTTGAGCTTCCACACGCTGCTGGTCGGCGGCAATCCGATGGCGACGAGCAGCATCTATGCGCTGATCCACAAGCTGGAGCGCGACGGCGGGGTTTGGTTCGCCCAAGGCGGGACCAACAAGCTGGTTGCGGGGATGGTGCGCCATTTCGAGCGGCTGGGCGGGGTGCTGCGGCTGAACGATCCGGTCGCGGCGATCGACACGCTGGGCGATCGGGTGACCGGGGTGCGCACCGAGAGCGGCTTCGCGATGGAGGTCGACGCGGTCGCGAGCAATGCCGAGGTGGTGCACAGCTATCGCCATCTGCTCAAGGATTCGCGCAGCGCGCAGCGCAAGGCGGCGCGGCTGGAGCGGATGAAATTCTCGCCGAGCCTGTTCGTGCTCCATTTCGGGTTGCGCGGGACCTTCCCCCATATTCCGCACCATTCGATCCTGTTCGGACCGCGCTACAAGGGGCTGCTCGAGGATCTGTACGATCATGGCGTGCTGCCCGAGGATTTCTCGCTCTATCTCCACCACCCGACCGCGACCGATCCGTCGATGGCGCCCGAGGGGCATTCGACCTTCTATGTGTTGGCGCCGGTGCCGCATCTGGGCAAGTTCCCGGCCGACTGGAGCGAGGTTGGGCCGATATTGGAGGAGCGCATCTTCGCCGAGATGGGCCGGCGGCTGATGATCCCCGACATCAAGGAGCGGGTCGTCACCAAATTCGCCTACATGCCGCCCGATTTCCAGACCGATTTGCGCTCGCATCTGGGTTCGGCGTTCAGCCTGGAGCCGCTGCTGACGCAGAGCGCCTATTTCCGCGTGCACAATCGCGACGATGCGATCTCGAACCTCTATTTCGTGGGCGCGGGGACGCATCCGGGGGCGGGGATACCGGGGGTCGTGGGGAGCGCCAAGGCGACTGCGGCGCTGATGCTGGAGGATGCGAAGTGAAATATCTGATCCTCCCCTCCCTGAAAGGGAGGGGATCAAGGGGTGGGTCCAGCGTCGGGCGGGGCTCGATGCCCCGGCCGGCGCTTTTTGTGGTCGGCGGAGCTCGCTTCGCTCGCACCCACCCCCAACCCCTCCCTTGCAGGGAGGGGAGTCAGGCATGAAGCGTCTCGCAGTCTATTGCGGCTCCGCATCGCCTGCGGACCCCGTCTACATCGAAAGTGCGCGCAGCGTCGGGCGTGGGCTGGCCGAGCGAGGGATCGGAATCGTCTATGGCGGCGGCAGGCTGGGGCTGATGGGGGCGGTGGCCGATTCGGCGCTGGCCGCGGGGGGCGAGGTGATCGGGGTGATCCCGACCGCATTGGTCAATGCCGAGGTCGCGCATCGCAATCTGAGCGAGCTTCACGTCGTCGACACGATGCACGAGCGCAAGGCGCGCTTCACCGAGCTGGCCGACGGCTTCGTCAACCTGCCCGGCGGGACCGGCACGATGGACGAATTGTGGGAGGCGCTGAGCTGGGCGCAATTGGGCTATCACAGCGATCCGATCGGGCTGCTCAACGTCGCCGGCTATTATGACAAGCTGGTCGAATTCTGGGCGCATATGGGGACGGTGGGCTTCGTGCGGCCGCAGCATCAGGGGCTGCTCCACGTCTCCGACGATCTCGACGTGCTGCTGACGCTGATGGCGGAGCAAGTGCCAACGGTGCCGATCATCCACATGAAGCGCGAGGATCTGTGACGCCCAGCCGCGACGCGATCGTCGCGACTGCGGGGGAATCGATCGCGGTTGGATCGAAGAGCTTCGCCGCGGCGAGCCGGCTGTTCGACCGGGCGACGCGCGAGCGGGCCTGGCTGCTCTACGCCTGGTGTCGTGCCTGCGACGACCTAGCCGACGGGCAGGAGCATGGCCACGAAATGGTGGTGGTTTCCGATCCGGAAGTGCGGCTCGCGACCATCCGCGCGCGGACGCAAGCGGCGCTGGACGGGCAGTGGGTCGGTGATCCCGCCTTCGACGCGCTGCGCATCGTCGTGGCGGAAACCGGCATCCCGCACCGACTGGTGTGGGACGTGGTCCAGGGCTTTGCGCTCGATGCGGCGGGCTGGCGGCCGGCGAGCGAGGCCGATCTGATGCAATATTGCTACCATGTCGCCGGGGCGGTCGGCTGCATGATGGCGGTGGTGATGGGGGTCAGCCCCGACGACCAAGCGACGCTCGACCGCGCCTGCGACCTTGGCCTCGCGTTCCAGCTCGCCAATATCGCGCGGGATCTGGCCGAGGATGAAGCGGCAGGGCGCTGTTATCTGCCCGCCGCGTGGCTGGCGGAGACCCAGGATCGCGTCGTGCTGGCACGGCGGCTGGCCGAGCGGGCCGAGGCCTATGAGGCGAGCGCGCGGGGCGGGACGCCGGCCTTGTCGTTCCGCTCGGCCTGGGCGGTGCTGGCGGCGGCGGGGATTTACGGGGATATTGCGCGACGGGTGGCCGAGCGGGGCGCGGGCGCCTGGGATGCTCGGGTCAGCACGACGAAGGCGGAGAAGCTAGGCTGGATCGTGCGCGCTTACGGCCAGGCGCGGGGGCGTGCGCAGTATCGGGGTAAACCCCGGCCCGCAAATTTGTGGACGCGACCGCGCGAGTGATCCTCCCTCCCTGAAAGGGAGGGGCTGGGGGTGGGTGCGCGCGTCTGCGCGCTAAAAAGACTCATAAGCGTCGCGGCGGAACAGCGTCGGTCGAGGCATCGAGCCTCGTCCGCCGCTAAACCCACCCCTAACCCCTCCCTGAGAGGGAGGGGAATGGGATTGGCTAGGCGGGATGCGAACCTCGAACGCCGGCCATCGGCTCACCTTCCGCCGCGCTGCGAAACCGGCTTCGATTCGACCAGATGCTCGCCCTGGCGCTGGCAGGCGGCGCTGATCACGGGGAAGGCGATGTCGGTGTTGCGCTCGAGCGCGGCGGGCATTGCCTGCTGGCACTGGGCGATCGAGGTGTAGCGAACCGGCTCGACCCGCGCCTGCTGACAGCTCGACGAATCGTCGCCGCAGCCCATGATCGCCAGCACGTAGAGGATCGGTTCCATCATCGCTTCCCTTCGGGGCTGACAACGAAGCAATCGCTCTGCCGTTCCCCAAGACCGTTGCATCGCAGCGGCTTCGGCCCCAGATCACAGGCAATGCCTCCCGATATATCCGACTCCGCGCCCGAGCGTCCGCTGCTCGGCACGATGAAGCGTTTCCTGCCCTATCTGTGGCCGCGGGATGCGCCGAACCTGCGCGCGCGGATCGTGATCGCGATGCTGCTCGTGGTCTGCTCGAAGCTCGTCCAGGTCTATGGCGCGCCGTTCGCGCTGCAGGGCGCGATCGACCGGATGGCGAGCGGCTCGCGCGATGCGCTGTGGCTCGTGGTGGCGCTCGTCACCGGCTATGCGGCGGCGCGGCTGAGCGGGGTGATCTTCGACAATCTGCGCAACGCGGTGTTCGAGAAGGTCGGGCAGGATGCGACGCGGCGGCTGGCGTCGGACGTGTTCCGGCATCTCCACAACCTGTCGCTGCGCTTCCACCTCGAGCGGCGGACGGGCGCGGTGACCAAGGTGGTCGAGCGCGGGACCAAGAGCATCGACACGATGCTCTATTTCCTGTTGTTCAACATCGCCCCGACGATCCTGGAGCTTGGCCTCGTGCTCGGCATCTTCTGGACGCGCTTCGGCTTCGGGCTGGTGGCGGGCACGGTGACGATGGTGGTGGTCTATATCGCCTATACGCGCTGGGTGACCGACTGGCGCGCCAAGCTGCGCGAGCGGATGAACGAGATGGACACCGGCGCAGTGGCGCATGCGGTGGATTCGCTGCTCAATTTCGAGACGGTCAAATATTTCAACGCCGAGCGGCGCGAATCGAAGCGCTACGAGGATGCGATGGCGGCCTATATGCAGGCCGCGGTGAAGTCCGAAAATTCGCTGGCCTTGCTCAATGTCGGCCAGTCGGTGATCACCAATGTGATGCTGGGCGCAGGCATGGCGCTGATCGTGTTCGGCTGGAGCAGCGGGCGGTTCAGCCCGGGCGATGTCGTCCTGGTCTCGACGCTGCTGGTGCAATTGTTTCGCCCGCTCGACCTGCTCGGCATGGTCTATCGCACGATCCGTCAGGGCGTGATCGACATGGGGTCCATGTTCGACCTGATCGATACCCCTTCCGAGATCGTCGATTCGGCCGATGCGGTGCCGCTGGTCGTCGCGAACGGGCATGTCCGGTTCGAGAATGTGCTGTTCGCCTACGACCCCGAGCGCGAGATCTTGAAGGGGATCGACCTCGACATTCCTGCCGGAAGCACGGTGGCGGTGGTGGGGCCCTCGGGCGCGGGCAAATCGACGCTCGCGCGGCTGATGTACCGATTCTACGACGTGACCGGCGGGCGGATCACGATCGACGGGCAGGACATCCGCGACGTGACGCAATCGACTCTGCGCGCGGCGATCGGGATCGTGCCGCAGGATACGGTGCTGTTCAACGACACGGTCGGCTATAATATCGCTTATGGCCGCGAAGGCGCCGGTCCGGACGAAGTCGCCGATGCGGCGCGCGGGGCGGCGATTGCGGGGTTCATCCAATCGCTGCCCGACGGGTTCGACACGCGCGTCGGCGAGCGCGGGCTGAAGCTATCGGGCGGCGAGAAGCAGCGCGTGGCGATCGCGCGGACGCTGGTGAAGAACCCGCCGATCCTGATCCTCGACGAGGCGACCAGCGCGCTCGATAGCCGCACCGAAGCCGATATCCAGGCGACGCTGGAGGCGATCGAGCGCGGGCGGACGACGATCGTCATCGCGCATCGGCTCTCGACGGTGGTGCATGCCGACCAGATCGTGGTGCTCGAGGCGGGGCGGGTGGCCGAGCGGGGCACGCATGGCGAATTGCTGCGCCGGGGCGGGCTTTATGCCGAGATGTGGATGCGGCAGGCGCAGGAGCGCGAGGAAGAAGTGGCGGCAGGTTAGCTGGTTCTACCGTCACCCCCGCGAAGGCGGGGGTGACGAGCTTGGGGCAAGGCGTCCTGCAATACTTAAGCGAGCAAGTCCCGCCATTCGGCATGCTTCGCGATATAAGCGGCGACGAAGCTGCATTCGGGACGCACCTTGAGCCCACGCTCGCGTGCCGCGGCCAGCGCGCCTTCGATCAGCCGGCTGCCGACGCCCATCCCCTGCAGCGACGAGGGCACCACGGTGTGGGTGAAAGCGATCACCTCGCCTTCGATCGTATAGGCCGCGAAGGCGGTGTGGCCCTGCTCCTCCAGTTCGAACCGCTGATCTTCGACATTGTCACGAACGTCGCTCATGGGGCACCCTTGGCTAGCACGGCGCGATTTGGCCGCAGTTGGACCCTATTACGATCGCGGCAGGAAAAGGATATGCGACGATGCTGATCCCATTGGGTTTCGCCGGGATTTTCGGGGCCGGGCTGGCGGGCTGGTCGGCCTATGTCGCGCGCAAGGCCGAGGAGATGGTGCCGCCGGACGGCCAGTTCGCCGACGTGGCGGGGGCGCGGCTCCATTATGTCGAGCTGGGCCGCAAGGATGCGCCGGCGATCGTGATGGTCCACGGGCTGATGGGGCAGCTGCGCAATTTCTCGCACTCGCTGGCCGAGCGGCTGGCGAGCGACCACCGGGTGATCCTGGTCGACCGGCCCGGCTGGGGCTATTCCACCGTCGAGGGTGGGCGCCCCGGAATCGTCAAGCAGGCCGCGATGATCGCCGCGCTGATCGAGCAGATCGGGCTCGAGAAGCCGCTGCTGGTCGGCCATTCGATGGGCGGCGCGGTGAGCCTGGCGCTGGCGCTCGACCATCCCGGGCGGATCCGCGGGCTGGCGTTGATCGCGCCGCTGAGCCAGGTGGTGACGAAGGTCCCTGCCCCCTTCGCCGGGCTGATGGCGCCGCCGCCGCTGACTCCCTTCCTCGCCTGGACGATGGCGGTGCCTGCGGGGATGGCCACCGCCGCGAAGACCGCGCGCGCCGTGTTCGCGCCCGATCCGGTGCCGGCCGACTTCGCGACCCGCGGCGGAGGGGCGCTCGCGATCCGGCCGGCGAGCTACCTGGCCGGCGCGTTCGAAGTCCGAAACTCGCCGGGGGAGGTGGCGGGGATCGTCGCGCGCTATGGCGAGCTCAAGATGCCGGTGGCGATCCTCTATGGGCGCGGGGATGCGGTGCTCGATCCCGAGCTAAACGGCGAGAAGACCGTGGCGGAGATAGCGGGCGCGACGCTGGCGCTGATCGAAGGCGGGCATATGCTGCCGGTGACGCATGCGGAGGCCACCGAGGCCTGGCTGCGCGGGCTGGGCTAGGCGGCTTCGGCGGGCATCGTCGACCAGCCGAGCCGGGGTATCGTGATCGAGCGCTTGCCCGACAGATCGACCCGGGTGACGAACAATTCGCGGCTCTCGATATAGGTGATCAGCCGCCGCGCGCGGCCCAATGAGCTGGTGCCGTAGGTAGCGGCGATCTCGGCGTCGCTCGGGCAGGGCGCGCCTTCGCGGGCGGCGCGGGCGACGAGCAGGAAGGGGCCGAGCATGTCGTCGGGGAGTGCGCGCGCCGCCTCCAGCGCCTGGCCCCATTCGGCATCGGGATCGCCGTGGATCCCGGCGCGCGCAGCCGAAAGCCGGCGGACGAAGCCCGAGAGATCGAGCGGCGGGCGGGCGAGCCCGACCATCCGGCAGCGCACCAGGAAATCCTGATAGAGCACCGCCGGCGCGCGGAACGCCGAATCGGGATCCTCGACGATATTGCGCAGCACCTCGGCGATGCGTTCGGCGGCCTCTTCGGCATCCACTTCAGGGCCGGCATCGGGCAGCGACGGCGCCGAGCGGGCCAGCGCCTCGATCAGCCGTTCGGAGGGCACCGGCGCGGGAGCCGGAGGCGCGGGCGGAGTCCAGCTCGGCTCGGCGGGGGCGAGCAGCATGTCCTTCATTCCCTCGCCGGTCGCCTGCGGTAGCGGCATCAGCTTGGGGCTGGCGCTGCGCGCCGACGTCTCGACCGCGCCGATCCGGATCGACACCGGGCGGCGCGCGACCGCGGGGCCGAGCGCGAGGAAGGTGCCGCGCTCGAGATCGCGGATTTGTTCGGCCTGGCGGCGCTCCATGCCGAGCAGATCGGCGGCGCGCGCCATGTCGATATCGAGGAAGGTGCGGCCCATCAGAAAATTGGAGGCTTCGGCGGCGACATTCTTGGCGAGCTTGGCGAGGCGCTGGGTAGCGATGACGCCGGCAAGCCCGCGCTTGCGCCCGCGGCACATCAGGTTGGTCATCGCGCCGAGCGACGCACGGCGAACCTCCTCGGCGACTTCGCCGCCGCCGGCGGGGGCGAAGAGCTGGGCTTCGTCGACCACGACCAGCGCCGGATACCAGAACTCGCGCGGGGCATCGAACAGGCCGGAGAGGAAGGCGGCGGCACATTTCATCTGGCCCTCCGCCTCCAGCCCCTCGAGGCTGAGCACCACCGATGCGCGATGCTCGCGGATGCGGGCGGCGAAACGCGCGACGTCGCGCTCGTCATGGTCCGCCGCCTCGATCGCGACATGACCGTAGCGTTCGGACAAGGTGACGAAATCGCCTTCGGGATCGATCACGATCTGCTGGACGTGGCCCGCCGATTGCTCGAGCAGGCGGCGCAGCAGATGCGACTTGCCCGAACCCGAATTGCCCTGGACGAGCAGACGCGTGGCCAGGAGCTCCTCCAGGTCCATCGCCACCGGCGCCCCGCCGCTGTCCTTGCCCATATCCACGCTGACCGTCACGCGGGCGCTTTGCCGGATCGGGGGTGCCGGGCGCAAGCCGGGTGTGATGCGGACTGGCGCAAGGCTGTGGATGGAGTGGGTGCGCGCTCACCCTCACCCTTCCCACCGCCTGCGGCGGCGGGCCCTCTCCCTCTCCCAATGGGAGAGGGAGGGAGGCGCGAAGCGCCGGAAGGGTGAGGGTGATCGCCAACGCGAACCCTCGACAGCACCCCCTGCGCCGCCTTAACGCACCCCCGTGAACGATCCGCTTGAAATCCTCCGCACGACCTTCGGCTTCCCCGGCTTCCGGGGAGTGCAGCCGCAGGTGATCGAGCGGGTGATGGCGGCGCAGAATACGCTGGCGGTGATGCCGACCGGCGCGGGCAAGTCGCTTTGCTATCAGGTGCCGAGCCTGGCCTTGGAGGGAACCTGCGTCGTCGTCTCGCCGCTGATCGCGCTGATGCACGACCAGCTGCGCGCGGCCGAGGCGGTGGGGATCCGCGCGGCGACGCTGACCAGCGCCGACGACAATCGCGAGGAGACGATCGCGCGGTTTCGCGGCGGGCAGCTCGACCTGCTCTATGTCGCGCCCGAGCGGGCGTCGGGGGAGGGGTTCCGCAACCTGCTGAGCCAGACGCGGCTGAGCCTGTTTGCGATCGACGAGGCGCATTGCGTGTCCGAATGGGGGCATGATTTCCGGCCGGATTACCGGCTGTTGCGACCGTTGCTCGATCGCTTTCCCGAGGTGCCGCGGCTCGCGCTGACCGCGACCGCCGATGCGCATACCCGCGCCGACATCCTCGAACAGCTCGGCATTCCGAGCGACGGGCTGATCATTGCCGGGTTCGACCGGCCCAATATCCGCTACCTGATCTCCCCCCGCGAAAACACGACCCGGCAGGTGCAGGATTTGCTCGCCGAGCAGCCGGGGCCGGGGATCGTCTATGCGCAGACGCGCGCCTCGGTGGAGAAGCTGGCGGACAAGCTCGGCGAGAATGGGCGGACGGTGCTGCCTTATCATGCCGGGCTCGATCCCGCGGTGCGGCGGCGCAACCAGGCGGCGTTCGTGGCGAGCGAGGAGATGGTGATCGTCGCGACGGTCGCGTTCGGAATGGGGATCGACAAGCCCGACGTCCGTTTCGTGGCCCACGCCGGGCTGCCCAAATCGATCGAGGCTTATTATCAGGAAACCGGCCGTGCCGGGCGCGACGGCGATCCGGCGGTGGCGCATTTGTTTTGGGGCGCGGACGATTTCGCGCGGGCGCGGCAGCGGATCGGCGAAGTCGAGCCGCGGCGGCAGCCGGGCGAGCGGACGCGGCTTTCGGCGCTGGGGGCGCTGGTCGAGACGGCCGGATGCCGGCGGCGGATCCTGCTCAGGCATTTCGGAGAGAGGGATGCGCCGGAGAATTGCGGCAATTGCGACAATTGCCTGAGCCCGCCGAGCGCGATCGACGCGAGCGTGACCGCGCAGAAATTCCTGTCGGCGGTGTTCCGCACCAACATGACCTTCGGGGTCGGCTATATCGAGAGCCTGCTGCTCGGCCAGTCGACCGAACGCAGTCTGATGAACGGGCATGAGAAATTGTCGGTCTTCGGGATCGTATCGGGCGACGAGGCCGCGTTGCTGAAGCCCGTGGCGCGGGCGCTGCTGCTGCGCGACGCGTTGCGCGCCAATGCGCATGGCGGGCTCGAATTCGGGCCCGAGGCCAAGGCGCTGCTGAAGGGCGAGGCGGAACTCAAGCTGGTGCTGCCGCCCAAGCGCGAGCGGCGCGGGCGGCGCGGTGACGGCAGACCGGGCGGGGCCAATCCGATCGGCGATCCGCTGTTCGAGGCACTGCGGGCGAAGCGGCGCGAGCTGGCGCAGGAGGCGCAGGTGCCGCCTTATGTGATCTTCCACGATTCGGTGCTGCGCGACATGGCGGCGGCGCGGCCCGCGAGCATCGATGCGCTGGGCCGCATCTCGGGCGTTGGCGTGCGCAAGCTGGAGGCTTATGGTTCGGCCTTCCTCCAGGTGATCCGCGAGGCGGCATGAAGAGTTTGATCGCAATGGCGCTGGTGGCGCTGGCGGCGCCGGGCGGGGCGCAGGAGGTGCCGGCCCTGCCGCCGGCGCGCGTGATCGACTCGATCGAGATGGAGACGCTTTCCTGGGGCCGGCCGGTGACGCGCTGGACGATCGACGCGCAGGGCAATGGCCGCGAGACCCGCGCCGAGCCGAATGCGTTCGAGGCCAAGGCGCTCGTGACGCGCGGCTTTGCGGTGGGGACGAGCGGGTTCCGCCGGATGCGCGTGCTGCTCGGACGCGCCGAAGCACGCGGTGGGGCGGACCTGCCCTGCGCCGATCGGATGACGGACCAGCCTTATGGCAGCGTGCGTTGGCTGCGGCAGAGCGGTTCGGTAGCGGCGCTGGCGTTCGACAGCGGTTGTCGCGATTCGACGGCGCGGCGGGTGCTCGACGATTTGCAGGCGGCGAATGCGCTGGTGGCCGGCTGGGCGCAGGCGGGCAAGACGATCGAGACACGCGAAGTGGAGAAGCCCGAATGACGTTGCGCCGAATCGACGAGACCATCAGCGTCGCCCCGCAGATCGCCCCCGAGGAAGTGCCCGCGCTGGCGGCGGCGGGCTTCAAGGCGATCGTCAACAACCGTCCGGAAGAAGAAGAATATGACCAGCCCGCGGGCGATGCGGTGCGCGCCGCGGCGGAGGCGGCGGGGCTTTCCTACGTGGCGATACCGGTGACGCATGCCGGATTCGCGGCGTGGCAGGTGGAGGCGATGGCCGAGGCGCTCGCGGCGGCGGACGGCCCGGTGCTCGCTTTCTGCCGATCGGGGACGCGTTCGTGCAATTTATGGGCGCTGGCGCAGGCGAGCCGCGGCGGCGATCCCGAGGAACTGACCGCGAAGGCGGCGGGCGCGGGCTATGATATTTCGGGGATTCGGCCGCTGCTCGACGGGCTTTCGGGGCAGGCATGAACTGGACCGAGCTTGGCGGCTCGCTCGCCGCGATCCTCGTCCTCGCCTGGATCGCTCGGCTGCTCAAGCTGGGCGAGAGCCGCATCTCCGACGAAAAGACCGCGGCTGAGATGGCCGAGGAGATATTGCCCGGCTTCACCGCGCGCGAGGCGCTGGTCAGCAGCGACGGATCGGCGGCGCTGGTTCTGGGCAATGGCGCGATTGCGCTGCTCAAGCGGCACGGCGCGAAGGTCGCGGCGCGGCGGATGAGCGCGCCCTTGTGGCGGCGCCCCGCCGCCGAAGGGGTGACGATCGAGACCGGCGAGCGGATGTTCGGGCCGGTCACCCTGCTCGGTGTGCTGCCCGAGGATGTCGCGAGGCTGGAATCGCAACTGACAGTGATGTAAGTATCGCGGGATGGAGCTTCCCGATCCCGTGACGCTGGCGGTGCCCGCCTTCGTGCTGCTGGTCCTGGCGGAGATGATCGTCGCGCGGCTCCGCGATCGCAGCCGCTACGAATCGCGCGATACGCTGACGTCGCTTTCGCTCGGGCTGGGGAGCACGGTGGCGGGGCTGCTTTCGGGCGGGCTGGTGTTCGCGCTGGCACTGTGGGTGTGGCAGTTCCGCCTCTTCGACATCGGTTTTGCCTGGTATTGGTTCGTGATCGCCTTCGTGATCGACGATCTGGCTTACTATGTCTTCCACCGCTCGGCGCACCGGGTGCGCTGGTTCTGGGCGAGCCATGTCATCCACCATTCGAGCCAGCATTATAATCTGTCGACCGCGCTCAGGCAGACCTGGACGGGCTTCTTCAGCCTGGGCTTCCTTTTTCGCCTGCCCTTGTTCCTGATCGGCTTTCCGCCGGCGATGGTGTTCTTCGTGGCGGGGCTGAATTTGGTCTATCAATTCTGGATCCATACCGAAGCGATTCGGAGGATGCCGGGCTGGTTCGAGGCGGTGATGAACACGCCCTCGCACCACCGCGTCCATCATGCGACCAACCCGCGCTATCTCGACCGCAACTATGCCGGGGTGTTCATCGTCTGGGACCGGCTGTTCGGCACGTTCGAGCCCGAGCGCGACGATGACAGGCCCCGCTATGGCATCGTCAAGGATCTGGGCAGCTTCAACCTGATCTGGGCGGCGACGCATGAGTGGGTGGGGATTGCCAAGGACGTGTGGCACGCGCCCGATTGGCGTTCGCGGATCGGCTATATGGTTCGCCCGCCGGGCTGGAGCCATGACGGCAGCCGCGATACATCCGAAACGATAAAAAGGCGCTGGGAGGCGCGGCAACAGGAGGGGGCAGCGTGGAAGAAGCCGACATCGTCGTCATCGGCGGAGGATCGGGCGGGAGCGCCGCCGCAGGTCGCCTGAGCGAGGGCGGAAAATATAGCGTCGCGGTGATCGAGGCGGGCGGGCGCAACACCAGCCTGAAGACGATCATGCCGGGCATGATGCCCTTCCAGTCGGACAAGACCAACTGGCGCTTCGAGACGGTGCCGCAGGCGGGGCTCAACGGCCGCCGCGGCTACCAGCCGCGCGGGCGGGGGCTGGGCGGATCCTCGGCGATCAACGCGATGCTCTATGTCCGTGGGCATCCGGGCGATTATGACGAGTGGCGCGATCTGGGCTGCACCGGCTGGGGCTGGGACGACGTCCTCCCCTGGTTCAGAAAGTGCGAGCATAATGTCCGCGGCGCCGACGAGTATCATGGCGATGACGGCCCGCTATGGGTGAGCGACCAGGCGTTTGCGCACCCCGGCAGCCGTGCCTTCATCGAGGCGGCGTCGCGGCTGCAGATTCCGGTGAACGACGATTTCAACGGGCCGCGGCAGGATGGCGTCGGCCTCTACCAGGTGACGCAGAAGGGCGGCGAGCGCTGGACCGCGTCGCGCGCCTATCTCTCGCAGAAGCGCGACACTCTGGAGATCCTTTGCGACGCGATGGTCGAGCGGATCCTGTTCGAGGATGGTCGCGTGTGGGGCGTGGCCTATCGGCGCGACGGGCAGGCGCGCGAGATTCGGGCGCGGCGGGCGGTGGTGCTGGCGGCGGGGGCGTTCCAGACGCCGCAGGTTCTGATGCTCTCCGGCATCGGACCCGGCGCGCATCTGCGCGAGATGGGGCTGGCGGTGCGGGTCGATCGGCCCGAAGTGGGCGAGGGTCTGCAGGACCATATCGACTATACCGCGGCGTTCGAGACCGACGGCAGCCTGTTCCTCGGGCGATCGCCGGCGGGGACGATCAAGTCGCTGGGGGCGATGGCGCAGTGGCTGTTCACGCGGCGCGGGGGAATGACGTCGCCTTATGCCGAGGCGGGGGGGTTCGTGCGGACCGAATTCGCCGGGGAGCGTCCCGACGTCCAGCTTCATTTCCTGATCGCGATCGTCGAGGATCATGGCCGCGCGAAGGTCAAGGGGCATGGGTTTAGCTGCCATGCCTGCGTGCTCCGCCCCGAGAGCCGGGGGACGGTGCGGCTGCAGTCGCTCGATGCCAGCGCGCCGCCGCGGATCGATCCCAACTTCCTCGCGGACCAGCGCGACGTCGAGGTGCTCAAGCAGGGGGTGCGGGCGATGTACCGCATCCTGCAGACGCCGCCGATGGCCGACTATAAGGGCCGCGACCGCTATCCGATCGACCTGGCCGACGATGCCGCGCTCGAACGGCTGATCCGGGCGCGGGCGGACACCGTCTATCACCCGGTGGGGACGGCGCGGATGGGATCGGACGCGGGCGCGGTGGTCGATCCGCGGCTTCGGGTGCGCGGGGTGGACGGGCTCTATGTCGCTGACGCCTCGGTGATGCCGCGGCTGGTGGGGGGAAATACCAATGCGCCGAGCATATTGATCGGCGAGCGCTGCGCGGCGTTCGTGGCTGAGGATCTGGGGTAGCGATCCTCCCCGGCACGGGGAGATAAAAAAGGGCCGGCGGTTCGAAAACCACCGGCCCAGTGTGTCCGCAGGAGGAACGTCGGGTGGGACGCCGCGCCGGAGAGGAAGCGCGGCGGCCCGAACTTGTCAGTAGTTGTAGGCGCGCTCGCCATGTTCGTTGATGTCGAGCCCTTCGACTTCGACTTCAGCGCTCGGGCGAAGGCCGATCGTGTATTTGAGGCCGAGGAACAGGATCGCCGAGACGGTGCCGGTCCACAGGACGGTGACGCCGACTGCCCAGAGCTGGGTGATCACCTGGGTGCCCATGACATATTCGCCGGCCTTGGCGACGGGCGCGGTGTAATCGATCCAGCCCTGGCCGCCGAGCGCGGGATCGGCGACGATGCCGGTGCCGATCGCGCCGATGATGCCGCCGACGGCATGGATGCCGAACACGTCGAGCGTATCGTCATATTTCAGCTTGTTCTTCACCGTGCTGACGAAGAAGAAGCAGACCAGGCTGGCGACCGCGCCGAGCAGGATCGCGGTGCCGGGGTGGGCGAAGCCCGCCGCCGGCGTGATCGCCACCAGACCGGCGACGACGCCCGAGGCCGCGCCGAGCAGCGACGGCTTCTTGTGCACGATCTGCTCGATGATCGCCCAGGCGGCACCGGCGGCCGCCGTGGCGGTCAGCGTGTTGATGAAGGCCAGCGCACCGAAGGCGTTCGCCTCGAGGCCCGAGCCGGCGTTGAAGCCGAACCAGCCGATCCACAGCAAGGAGGCACCGATCATGGTCATCACCAGGCTGTGCGGCGGCATCGGCTCGGTCTGATAGCCGATGCGCTTGCCGATCACGAGGCAGCCGACCAGGCCGGCGACACCCGCATTGATGTGCACCACGGTGCCACCGGCGAAGTCGAGTGCGCCCCAGCCCCACAGCAGACCGGTGTCGGTCGGCGCGGTGTGGAGGAAGTCCGGACCCGGCCAGTACCAGACCATGTGGGCGAGCGGGAAATAGGCGAAGGTCAGCCACAGCACCGTGAAGATGATCAGCGGGGTGAACTTCACGCGCTCGGCGAACGCCCCGACGATCAGCGCCGGCGTGATGCAGGCGAAGGTCATCTGGAAGATCACGAAGATATATTCGGGCAGATAGACCGAATTCGAGAAGGTCGCCGCCAGGGTCGTCGGATCGACTCCCTTTAGGAACATCTTGTCGAGGCCGCCGAACAGGCTCGGGAAGGGCGAGCCGGTCGAGGTGAAGGCCATCGAATAGCCCCAGCTGAACCAGACCAGGGCCGCGACGCAGACGATCGTCAGTACCTGCATCAGCACCGAGAGCATGTTCTTGGTGCGGACCAGGCCGCCATAGAAGAGCGCGAGCGCGGGCACCGACATCATCAGCACGAATGCGGAGGCGACGAGCATCCAGGCGACATCGCCCTTGTTGACCATCTCCGCGGTCGGCGTGAACGGCGCCGCGGGTGCGGCAGCCTCCTGCGCCCAGGCAGGCAAGGCCGCGAAGAGGGCGAACCCCGCTCCGGCGGCGAATTTGGTTGCTAGCTTCATCTGATCCCCCTTCATCACAGCGCGGTCTCGTTGGTCTCGCCGGTGCGGATGCGCACGGCCTGACCGACATCGAGGACGAAAATCTTGCCGTCGCCGATCGCGCCGGTGCTGGCCGCCGCCTGGATCGCTTCGACCACCCGGTCGGCGACATCCGAGCCGCAGGCGACCTCGATCTTTATCTTCGGCACCATGTTGGTGCTGTATTCCGCGCCCCGATAGATTTCGGTCTGGCCCTTCTGGCGGCCGAACCCCTTGACCTCGGACACGGTCATGCCCGTCACGCCCACGCCCGTGAGCGCCTCGCGGACCTCATCGAGCTTGAACGGTTTGATGATGGCGATGATCAGCTTCATTTCGCCCCCTATTGGCTGGTTACCCGGGGACGTAGGAGCAAGGGCCATGCCAGACGGAAGAATCCAGCGATTCCAGCGCTTGGCGGCGCAATCATCTATTAGCGAAAGGTAAATTTTTGTGCAGATGCGAAAGCCTGCTCAAAAATCAGGCAGGATCTTCCAGTATTTTCAGCGCCGCGACATAGTCGTCGTCGTCGACCATCACGCGGACGGGGATCAGGAAATAACTGCCGTCTGCGATGCTCGTTCCCGCGTCGAAGACGAAGGACATGATCTCCTCGGACTCGAGACGGCCCTGGACGATATGGGCCTCCTGCCGATCGAAGCGGCCGAGTTCGACGAGTGCCATCAGAGCGGCCGGGGCCGGCGGGGGACGCCGATTGGGCAGTCGAACGCGGAGCAGTCCCAGTGCGCGAGGTCGGCGGCGGCGTCATAAGTCGATTGTAGGAAGTCGGCGAGCGCAGCCTGCGGATCAGGCGCGGTGCGGACCGCTTCATAATCGAGGAGGAATTCGCCCAGGGCGGCGTCGAAGCGCGCGGCTTCGGGTCGCACCTTGGCTTCGGCGAAGCCCTCGGGCCCGGGGTAGGCATAGGAATAGAAAGCCGCGTGCGGGTAGGCGTCGCTGCCCGGCCAGAAGCCGGCGCTCGACACTTCGTGACTATAGGCTTCGCGAGTCACATCGTCGGGCAGGCCGGGGACGCCCCCGGGATGCGGCGGCGCGCGGCGGCCCGAGAAGCGGGTGACTGCGAGATCGAAGCTGCCCCAGAAGAAATGGACCGGGCTCGCCTTGCCGAGGAAGCCGGTGCGGAAGCGTTTGAAGGCATGATCGACCTGGATGAGCGCGACGTGAAAGGCCTCGACCGCGGCGGGGTCGTAAGGGCGCTTCGCGCGGTCGTCGGGGAAGCGGATGGGATCGGGCATCTCGTTGGGGAGCGTATTGATCGTGACCGTAACACCGAGTTCGGCCAGCGTGGCCATCACCGCCGTATGGAAATCGGCGATGCTGCCCGCCTGGAGCGGCAGCGCGCGGGTTTCGCCCGAGACGCAGGCGATGCGGAGCTGATGGTCGCGGAAGTCGAAGTCGATCTCGAACGGGCCGGTTTCCGACGGGATCGGCGAGGTGCCGAGGCCGCGTGGGGTCACGTAGAGCGGGACGTGCCAGCCATGATTGAGCCAGGGCGTCAGCGCGAGGCGGACCTTGCCGACGATCTGGGTCATCAACTGGAGATGCAGCGCGGTTTCGCGCCATCCGGACCAAGCGAGGACGGGCCAGTCGGTCATGCGCCGCTTCCTTAGTTGACGCGCTTCGGTTCATGCGCATATCCTCTGCGCATGAAGCACGACCCGCTCTCTTCTGGCAAGCGTAAGGCAGTCAATATCTCGCTCGATACCGGCATCGTGGCGTTCGCGCGCGAGGCAGGGCTCAATCTTTCGCAAGTGTGCGAAGCCGCAATACGCGAGGCAACCCGAAAGGAAATGACGCGGCGCTGGCAGGAAGAGAACCGCGAGCGGATCGACGCGTGGAACGCCTGGATCGACGAACATGGGCTTCCGCTTGCCGAATATCGCCAGTTCTGATGGCACAATTCGATGTGCACCGTGCGGCAAACGGCACGCTGCTGGTCGACTGCCAGGCTGACACGCTTTCCCATCTGAATACGCGCCTGGTGGTTCCCCTGCTCCCGGTCGCACAGGTGCCGCCTGCTACCGACCGGCTGCACCCCATATTGATGGTAGACGGAAGCCCGTTCGTGCTCGCCGTGCAGATGACCGCATCGATACCGGCGCGTGAATTGTCGAGGCCGATCGAGTCACTGGCGGCAGATCGCTATACGATCGTCGGCGCAGTCGATCTATTGCTCACCGGGGTCTGATCAGGCCGCGGTCCCGCCCACCGTCAGCCCCTCGACCAGCAGGCTTGGCTGGCCGACGCCGGCCGGAACGCTCTGCCCGCCCTTGCCGCACATGCCGACGCCTTCGTCGAGCGCGAAATCGTTGCCGATGCCGGTGACGCGGGTGAGCACCGAAGGGCCGTCGCCGATCAGCGTCGCGCCCTTGATCGGGCGGCCGAGCTTGCCATTCTCGATCCGGTAGGCCTCGGTGCAGGAGAAGACGAACTTGCCCGAGACAATATCGACCTGGCCGCCGCCGAAGCTCTTGGCGTAGATGCCTTTCTTCACGCGACTCATCAGCTCGGCGGGATCGTCGCGTCCCCCCTTCATGAACGTGTTTGTCATGCGCGGCATCGGCGCGTGCTGGAACGATTCACGACGGCCGTTGCCGGTGGCCTCGACCCCCATCAGCCGGGCGTTGAGGCGATCCTGCATATAGCCTTTGAGGATGCCGTCCTCGATCAGGATCGTCTCGCGGGTGGGCGTGCCTTCGTCGTCGATCGACAGCGAACCGCGGCGATCGTGGAGCGAGCCGTCGTCGACCACGGTGACCCCGGGGGCGGCAACGCGCTCGCCGATGCGTCCCGAGAAGGCGCTGGTGCCCTTGCGGTTGAAATCGCCCTCCAGCCCGTGGCCGATCGCTTCGTGGAGGAGGACGCCGGGCCAGCCTGGGCCGCACAGCACGGTCATGTCGCCGGCCGGGGCATCCTCGGCATCAAGGTTTACCAGAGCCTGCGCCAGCGCCTCGTCGATCGCGCGGTTCCAGGTCGCGGGTTCGAACAGCCGATCGTAAAGGGTGCGACCGCCGGTGCCGAAGGTGCCGGTCTCGCGGCGACCGCCCTGCTCGACGACGACGGTGACGTTGAGGCGGACGAGTGGGCGGACGTCGGTGGCGATGAAGCCGTCGGGTCGCACGATCTCGACCACGCTCCATGATCCGATGAGCCCGACCGAGACCTGGACGACGCGGGGATCGCGCGCGCGCGCGGCGGCGTCGATCGTCTGGCAGAGATTCACCTTGTCGGCGAAGGGGACGAGATCGAGCGGATCGGCGTGGGTGTAGAGATGGCGGTTATTGCCCTGGGGCGGGGCCGCCTTGGCCGATTTGCCAGGCTCGATCAGCGCCATCGTCTCGGCGGCGCGGCGGATCGCGGCGGGGCTGATCTCGTTGGCGTGGGCGAAGGCGGTGGTCTCGCCGGAGACTGCACGAAGGCCGAAGCCCGACTGGGTGTCGTAGGAGGCGGTCTTGAGCCGGCCGTCGTCGAAGCCGAATGCCTCGGACTTGCGATATTGGAGATAGAGTTCGCCATCCTCGGCGCTCGACAATGCCTCGGCGGTCAGGCGGGTTGCGGTTTCGGGATCGAGGGCGTCGCGATAGAGGAAGGCGCGGGGATCGGAGGGAATGGTCATCCCACCGATATAGGCAGCGATCCGGCGCTGTCACCCGGCGGCGATGCTCCCGACGCGTTTAGTTCTCCAAATGGCGCTCGCGGCGCAAATCGCGGAGCTGCAGAAAAAGCCCTGCGGCAATTAGGGCCAGGCCAAGGGCCAGCAAGGCGAAATAACCGGACATTCGAGCCCTACTCCTTCATGCAACGCACGAAGCTGCGCGTACTGGCATCGACCAGCGCCGCGCGTGCGCCTTCGCTAATATAGGGCGAGGGCGTCTCATCCTGCAAGAAGCCCGCCGCGATCTCGCAGCGCTTCACTGCCGACGCTTGGCTTTCCTTGAGCTGCTGGCCGATGAGCCACCAAATGCCGTGATGGCCGCTGCAAGCCCCGCAGTGATCAGCACGCCCGCCCATTCGGTACGGCGCGCTGCCATGGATCAGATGCTCGCGCCAGCGGGGTGATCCGGCAATTCGCTCTGATCCGCGCCGTCGGCGGGCCCGCCGATCAGGATGAAGCGGCGGTCGCAATAGCCGCAGTCGACATAGCCATGCTCGTCGATCTGGAGAAACACGCGCGGGTGGCCGAGCGCTGCGGGCACGCCGGGGCCGCTGCCGTCGCAGCTTACGCGGGCGTGGGAGGTGCGAATGCTCTCGGGGGGTGCGATCATGCCGCTGGCCTAGCAAAGCCGGAGAGGGCTCGCAATCGCCTGCCGAGCGCCTTATGCGCAGGCGATGACCCAGGCCGCGATCGAGATCCAGGACCTCTGCAAGACCTACGCCGGCGGCAAGCGTGCGCTGGACGGGGTGAGCCTCGATGTGCCGCGTGGGACAATTTTCGGGCTGCTGGGGCCGAACGGCGCGGGCAAATCGACGCTGATCAACATACTGGCCGGGCTGGTAAACAAGACGGACGGGCGCGCCTCGATCTGGGGCTTCGATATCGACGCGCATCCGCGCAATGCCAAAGCATCGATCGGGATCGTCAACCAGGAGATCATGTTCGATCCCTTCTTTTCGCCTGCCGAGACGCTCGATATTCAGGCCGGGCTCTATGGCGTTCCCAAGGCGCAACGGCGGACGATGGAGCTGCTGCGCGCGGTGCATCTCGAGGACAAGGCCGATGCCTATGCCCGCACGCTTTCGGGCGGCATGAAGCGACGGCTGATGGTCGCCAAGGCGATGGTCCATTCGCCGCCGGTGCTGGTGCTCGACGAGCCGACGGCGGGGGTGGACGTCGAGCTTCGCCAGCAGCTCTGGGCCTATGTGCGCGAGCTGAATGCGCGCGGCGTCACCGTGGTGCTGACGACGCATTATCTGGAGGAAGCCGAGCAGCTTTGCGACCGGATCGCGATCATCAACCATGGCAAGCTGATCGCGAACAAGCCGACTCGCGAACTGGTGGGGATGGCGCAGGAAAAGGTCGTCGAGGTGACCGTTGACCGCGACATTGCCTCGGCTCCGGCGAACGCCTGCTTCCAGAAGATCGAATTGAAGGGCGAGCGGACGCTGGTGATTACCTTCCGCAAGGATCTGGCCAATGCCGGGGAAGTGCTGGGGGCGGTGCAGGCCGATGGCTTCGGCATCGTCGATGTGTCGACCCGCGAGGCGGATCTGGAGGATGTGTTCCTGAACCTGACGAGGGCGGATGCTTAAGCTGCTATTCGCGCCCCTGACCCCTCCCTTGCAGGGAGGGGAATAGGATGGACCATGTCTCCGAAATCCTCGTCATCGGATCGGGCGCCGCCGGGCTTACCGCGGCGCTGAACCTCGCCTCGCGGTTCAAGGTGACCGTCCTCGCCAAGGGCGGGTTCAACGAGGGATCGACCGCCTGGGCGCAGGGGGGAATCGCCGCGGTACTCGAGCCGGGCGACACGTTCGACAGCCATATCGAGGATACGATGATCGCCGGGGCGGGGCTCAACGACCGCGCCACGGTGGAGTTCGTCGTCGAGAATGCGCCCAAGGCGATCGCGCGGCTGGGCGAGCTGGGCGTGCCCTTCAACACCGAGGGGAATGCGCTGCACCTGACCCGCGAGGGCGGGCACAGCCATCGCCGGATCGTCCATGTCGACGACGCGACCGGCTGGGCGGTGCAGGAGGCGTTGCTCAAGGCGGCGCACGCCAATCCCAACATCACGCTGGTGCCCGACATGGTGGTGATCGATCTCGCCACGAGCCGGCACGAGGAACGCTATTCGGGGGCGGGCAATGTCTGGGGGGTCTATGCCTTCAACCGCGCGACCAACCGGGTGGAATTGTTCACCGCGCGCGCGACCGTGCTGGCGACCGGCGGGGCGGGGCGGACCTATCTCTTCTCGACCGCGCCACGCGGGGCGACCGGCGACGGGATCGCGATGGCGTGGCGGGCGGGATGCCGCATCTCGAACATGGAGTTCATGCAGTTCCACCCGACCTGCCTCTACAATCTGGAGGTCAAGAATTTCCTGATCACCGAGGCGGTGCGCGGCGAGGGCGGGCAGCTGAAGATTCCAGGCAGCGGATACCGCTTCATGCCCGATTTCGATCCGCGGCTGGAGCTGGCGCCGCGCGACGTGGTGGCGCGCGCGATCGATCATGAGATCAAGCGGCTCGGGCTCGATTATGTCCATCTCGACATCAGCCATATGGGCGCGGATTTCGTGAAGCAGCACTTCCCGATGATCCACGCCCGGCTGCTGGGGCTCGGCATCGACATGACCAGCGATCCGATTCCGGTGGTGCCCGCGCAACATTATACCTGCGGCGGGGTGGTGATCGACCGGCACGGGCGTACCGACCTGCCGCATCTCTATGCCGCGGGCGAAGTCAGCCAATCGGGGCTGCACGGCGCCAACCGGCTGGCGAGCAACTCGCTGCTCGAATGTTTCGTGTTCGGCGAGGCGGCGGCGGACCATATCGCGGCCAATTGGGGCGATCTCGCGCCGCCGCCGGCGATCCGGCCGTGGGACGAAAGCCGGGTGACCGATTCGGACGAGGAAGTCGTCATCAAGCAGAATTGGACCGAGATCCGCCGCTTCATGTGGAATTATGTCGGCATCGTGCGGACGACCAAGCGGCTCGAGCGCGCGGCGCGGCGGATCGCGGCGCTGCGCGAGGAAGTCGGCGACTATTACGGCCATTTCCGAGTGACGCCCGATCTGATCGAGCTGCGCAACCTGCTCGAATCGGCCGACCTGATCGTGCGCTCCGCGCTGCACCGCAAGGAGAGCCGGGGCTTGCACTATACGCTCGATTATCCCGAGACGGCCGACGACGCGGTCGACACGATCCTGGTGCCCTGAGCCCATTTCCTTAGCTGGTTCGTTGAATTTGCATGACTTTCGTTTCCGCCCCGTTCACGCTTCGTCGCTATAGCTACCGCATTCGTCGCATCGCCGTGCGATTGGGCTTTGACGGACAACGCATCCGCAGCATGGTTCGCGGCGGGCAAGGGGCTGCATTCGTGAAGAATTTCAAGGGTTTTTCGAGGATCGAGCGGGCGGTGACGATCGCAGGGCTGGGTCCGGCGATGCTCGTCGGCTGTGCGGTGCACAATGAGACGCAGATCGCCGCGCATCTGCCCGCGCCGACCTATCGTGTCGCTTTGCCGTTCCCGGCGCCGGCGGCGGCGCCGAAGCCGCGCGTGGCCGCCCCGCAGGCGCTGGTCAGCTCGATGGATACGCTGTTCCGCAATTTCAGCGGAGTCGCGGGCGCCGCGGTGACCAGCATCGATAGTGGCTGGGTGGTTGCCAGCGGCCAGGCCCAGCGCCGGATGCCGCAGCAGAGCGTGAGCAAGCTTTGGGTGGCTATGACCGTGCTCGACGCAGTCGACCGTGGCGTGCTCCGTCTCGACCAGTCGGTGACGATGACGCGCTCCGATCTCACGCTCTTCCACCAGCCGATCGCGGCGCTGATCAAGCCCGACACCGGCTACACCGCCACCGTCAGCGAGCTGATGCGCCGTTCGATGCAGATGAGCGACAATAGCTGCAACGACAAATTGCTGCGACTGGCCGGCGGGCCGCAGGCAGTGAGGGACTTCATCGCGCGGCGGCAGCTGGGCGCAATTTGGTTCGGCCCCGGCGAACGCCTGCTCCAGGCGGGGACCGCGGGGCTCGAGTGGAAACCCGAATATTCGCTGGGCAACGCCTTTGCGCAGGCGCGAGCGCGGCTCTCGCCCGAGGTGCGCCTGGCGGCGTTCGAGGCCTATGTGAAGGATCCGCCCGATGGCGCGGCGCCGCAGGCGATCGCCGATGCACTGGCGCGGCTGAAGCGCGGCGAGCTGCTCTCGGCATCCTCGACCGACTGGCTGGTCCGTACGATGGCGGCATCGCGCACCGGCAAGGCGCGCATACGCGGCGGCCTGCCCGTTGGCTGGGAATTCGCGCACAAGACCGGCACGGGACAGGATCTGCGCAGCCGTACCGCGGGCTTCAACGATGTCGGCATCCTGATCGCGCCCGACGGCCGCTCTTATGCGCTGGCGGTGATGATCGGCGATACGGCGCGCCCGGTGCGGGAGCGGCAGGCGCTGATGCAGGCGGTTGCGGCGACGGTGGTGGCCAACCACCGGTAAATTTGCTCCCCTCCCTGAAAGGGAGGGATCATCGGGTCGGCCATGCCCCCGGCATGGCCTGAACAGCGCGGGGCGCTGTTCAGGCCATGATGGGTGGGTGCGCGCGTCTGCGCGCCTCTAAGACTCACTCACGTCGCGGCATAACAGCGTCGGTCGAGGCATCGAGCCTCGCCCGCCGCTAGCCCCTCCCTTTCAGGGAGGGGAAAGATTGAGCTTACTCGCCGGTACTGGGTTCACATTCCGCGATGCCCGGATGACGGCCCGCTTAAGCACTGCTATCCCCCCGCGATGCCCCATCTCTATCTCGTCGACGGCTCCGGCTATATCTTCCGCGCCTATCATCGGCTGCCGCCGCTCACCAACAAGCATGGCGAGCCGGTGGGCGCGGTCTATGGCTATACGACGATGCTGTGGAAGCTCGTCGACGAGCTGCACAAGGCCGATGGCCCGACGCACATGGCGGTGATCCTCGACAAGAGCGAGCATACCTTCCGCAACGAGCTGTACGATAAATACAAGGCGCAAAGGCCGCCCGCGCCCGAGGATCTCAAGCCGCAATTCCCGATGATCCGCGACGCCACCCGCGCCTTTTCGCTGCCGTGCATCGAGGAGCAGGGCTGGGAGGCGGACGACCTGATCGCGAGCTATGCCAAGGAGGCGCTGCGCCAGGGCTGGGAAGTGACGATCGTGAGCTCGGACAAGGATCTGATGCAGCTGATCGAGCCCGGGCTCGACATGTATGACACCATGAACAACCGGCGGTTGGGCGCAGAGGCGGTGATCGAGAAGTTCGGCGTGCCGCCCGGCCAGTTGGGCGAAGTGCTGGGGCTGATGGGCGACAGCGTCGACAATGTCCCGGGCGTTCCGGGCGTGGGCCCGAAGACCGCCGCCAAGCTGATCCAGGAGCATGGCGACATCGAAGCTGTGCTCGCTGCGGCGCCTTCGATGAAGCCGAGCAAGCTGCGCGACAATCTGATCGAACATGCCGAGATGGCGCGGCTGTCGCGCAAATTGGTGGCGCTGGCGTGCGACGTGCCGTTGCCCGATCCGCTCGATTCGCTGGAGCTGCAGGGGATTCCGGATGCGCCGCTGCGGGCGTTCCTGGAGCATCATGGCTTTCGGACGCTGCTGGCGCGGCTGTCGGCGGTGGCGGATGCGCCGGTCGAGACGCACGAGACGCCCGGCCTCCCCGAGGACCCGCCCTGCGATCACGACGCCTATGAGACGGTCGTCACCGACGAGGCGCTCGACCGCTGGATCGCCGAGGCGAAGCATCAGGGCTGGGTGGCGATCGATACCGAGACCAGCGAGCTGGACGCGATGCGCGCCGGGCTGTGCGGCGTATCGATGGCGCTGGCGCCCAACAAGGCCTGCTACATTCCGCTCGCCCATGGCGGCAGCGACATGTTTGCCGAGCGGCCCGAACAGCTCGACCATGACGCCGCCCTTGCGCGGCTGAAGGGCCTGCTCGAGGATCCGGCCGTGCTCAAGATCGGCCATAATCTGAAATATGACATGATCGTCTTCGCGCGGCGCGGCATCCAGGTCGCACCCTATGACGACACGATCGTGATGAGCTTCGATCTGGACGCCGGGCTGCACGGGCACGGCATGGACGAGCTGGCGGCGACGCATCTCTCGCACAGCTGCATCGCGTATAAGGACGTGGTGGGGACGGGCAAGAAGCAGCTCAGCTTCCGCGAAATCGACCTCAAGACCGCGACGCGCTACGCCGCCGAGGATGCCGATGTGACGTTGCGGTTGTGGCAGCGCTTCAAGCCGCGGCTGGCCTATGAGGGCGCGACCCGCGTCTATGAGATGGTCGATCGCGCGCTGGTCTCGGTGATCGCCGGGATGGAGCAGCAGGGCGTCAAGGTCGACGCGGCGACGCTCGCGCGGCTGTCGGACGAATTCTCGCTGCAGATGGCCAGGCTGGAGGAGGAAATCCACGGCATCGCCGGCTTCAAGTTCACGATCGGCAGCCCCAAGCAATTGGGCGACGTGCTGTTCGAGGGGATGGGCATCAAGGGCGGGCGCAAGGGAAAATCGGGCGTCTATTCGACCGACGTCAACGAGCTCGAGCGGATCGCTGCGGACAAGGATTCGCCGGGGCGGGTGATGGCGGCGAAGGTGCTCGACTGGCGCCAGCTTTCGAAGCTCAAATCGACCTATACCGATGCGCTGCAGGCGCAGATCAATCCGGAGACGGGGCGCGTCCACACGTCTTACTCGCTGACCGGGGCGCAGACCGGGCGGCTTTCCTCGACCGATCCCAACCTCCAGAACATCCCGATCCGCACCGAAGTGGGCCGGCAGATTCGCGACGCCTTCGTGGCGGAACCGGGCAACGTCATCCTCGCCGCCGATTATTCGCAGATCGAGCTGCGGCTGGCGGCGCATATCGCCGACGTGCCGGCGCTGCGCACTGCGTTCGAAAATGGCGACGATATCCACAGCATGACCGCGATGGAGCTGTTCGGCGAGGTGAATCGCGACACCCGCGGGCGGGCCAAGACGATCAACTTCGCGATTCTCTACGGCATCTCGCGCTGGGGGCTGGCGGGCCGGCTCGACGTGACCGCCGACGAGGCGCAGGCGATGATCGACCGCTATTTCGAGCGCTTCCCCGGCATCAACAATTATATCGGCGCGACGATCGAGCAGGTGCGCGAGAAGGGCTATACGACCACGCTTTTCGGCCGGAAGACGCATTTCCCGCGGATCCGATCGAAGGTCCAGCACGAGCGGCAGGGCGCCGAGCGCGCGGCGATCAACGCGCCGATCCAGGGCACCAGCGCCGACATCATCAAGCGCGCGATGGCGCGGATGGGGCCGGCGTTGCTCGACGCCGGGCTGCCCGAGGTCCGGATGCTGATGCAGGTGCATGACGAACTGGTGTTCGAACTGCCCGAGGGCGATGTCGAAGCGGCGCGGGGCGTGATCGAGCATGTCATGGCAAACGCGGCCGAGCCTGCGATCAAGCTGAGCGTGCCGCTGGGGGTCGAGATCGGAACGGGCAAGAGCTGGGGCGCCGCGCATTGAGCGACGCCGCGTCCACGCAGGACATCAACACGCTGGCGAAGGGCGGACGGACCAATATATTGGGCTTCCTGCTGCGCCTCGCCGCGCGCCTGCCTTTCCTGTTCATCGCCGGGCGCGCGTACGGCCCCGACATCGTCGGGCGCTATGCGATCGCGGTGCTGGTGATCGAAGTTGCCGCCCTGCTGGCGACGCTGGGACTCAAGCGCGGGCTGGCGCAGGCGCTGGCCTCGACCGATCGGCCGCATGCCCATGTCGTGTGGGATGCGGTGATGGTGGCGCTGGTCGCGTCGCTGCTCGCCAGCGGGGTGCTGATCGCCTTTCCACAGGCGATGTATCCAAACAGCCCGGTGATGGGGCTCGAGCGATTCCTGCCGATGGTGGTCTTCGCAGTGGCGATATCGGACGTGACACTCTCCGCGCTCGCCTATCGCCACAATATCGGCGCGGCGGTGACTGCGCGGGCGATCATCGAGCCCTGGACCATCAGCATCGCCGCCTGGGGGTTCAGCTACGTCTCGACCCGCGACGGGCTGATGATGGCCTATGTGCTGTCGATGGTCGCGGCGCTGGTCGCGTCGGTGGTGCCCTTCCTGCGGGAATATGGCCTGCCGCGCGGCTGGCGGCCGCGGCCTTCGGAAATGATCGCGCTCGCCCGCCGCAACGCCCCGCTTGCCGGCGCCGACGCGATCGAATGGGGCACGCGCAACGTCGATCGCTTCATCCTGGCGCTGATGTTCTCGCCGGCGGTGGTGGGCATCTATTTCATGGCGCAGCAGGTCGCTTCGGTGCCGCAGCGGCTAAAATCTAGCTTCGATCCGATCCTGGCGCCGGTCGTGACGCAGAGCCTCGCAGCGGGGGACAAGGCGTCAGTCGCCAAGCAGGTGCGCCAGGTCGGCTTCTGGATCACCGGCGCGCAGGCTGCGTGCCTGGTGACCTTCGGCATCCCCGCCGAGGGCGTGATGGGGCTGCTCGGCCCCGAATTCGTCGTCGGCGCGGGGGCGATGTGCATCCTGCTGGTGGCTGAGGTGCTCGCCTCTACCGGCGCCGTCTGCGAGACCGCGCTCGTCTACACCGCGCGGATGCGGAACCTGGTGATTTCGCTGTGCATCCTGTTGCTCCAGATCGTGCTGAGCTTCGTGTTCATCTATATCGCGCGGGCGCAGGGCTGGTCCGAGGGATGGCAGGCCGCGGCGCCGGCGGTGGCGCTGGCGATCTCGCTGACGATCGGATCGGCGATCAAGGCCATCTTGCTGCGGCGGATCCTGGGCGCATCGGTGTTCCGCGTGCGGCCCAGCTTCTTCGCGGCGATCGGGATTGCCGGGCTGGTCGGCGCGGCGTTCATGTCGCTGCCGCCGCAATATGAATGGGCCGAACTGAGCATCGGCATGCCCGCGATCCTGGTCACCTTCTTCTACGTGATCATCAAGTTCGGCTTCGACGCCGAGGACCGGGCCTTGTTCCGGAAGATGCCGGCGGTGGAGGCGACGCTGCCGACCGAGGAGAAGCTTTAGCCGATCAGTGCCGGAAGTGGCGGATGCCGGTGAAGACCATCGCGAGGCCCGCTTCGTCGGCGGCCGCGATGACCTCGTCGTCGCGGATCGATCCGCCCGGCTGGATGACCGCGGTGGCGCCTGCTTCGACGGCCGCAAGCAGCCCGTCGGCAAAGGGAAAGAAGGCGTCCGAGGCGACTGCCGAGCCGATCGTACGGGGCTGGTCCCAGCCGGCCTTTTCGGCGGCGTCCTTCGCCTTCCAGGCGGCGATGCGCGCCGATTCGAGGCGGTTCATCTGGCCCGCGCCGATTCCGGCGATCGCGCCGTCCCTGGCATAGACGATCGCGTTGGACTTTACGTGCTTGGCGACGGTCCAGGCGAAGCGGCAGTCGGCCAGCTCCTGCTCGGTCGGCTGGCGTTTGGTGACGATCTTGAGATCGCCGAGCGCGCCATTGTCGCGCGACTGGATCAGGAAGCCGCCGGCGATCGACTTCATCGTCCGGCCGCGGCGCGCGGGATCGGGCAAGTCGCCGGTGAGCAGCAAACGGAGATTCTTCTTGCGCGCGAAGACGGCACGCGCCGCATCGTCGGCATCGGGGGCGGCGACGACTTCGGTGAAGATGCCCGAGATCGCCTCGGCGGTCGGCCCGTCGAGCGGGCGGTTGACCGCGATGATCCCGCCGAATGCCGAGACCGTGTCGCAGGCGAAGGCGGCTTCATAGGCCTCGACCAGGGTCGCGCCGGTCGCTACGCCGCAGGGATTGGCATGCTTGACGATGACCACGGTGGGCGGGCCGTCGCGGAATTCGCTGACCAGTTCGAGCGCTGCATCGGCGTCGTTATAATTATTGTAGCTGAGTTCCTTGCCCTGGACCTGGCGCGCCTGGGCAATGCCGTTCACCCCGCCGGCGGCCTGGGTGTAGAGCGCTGCGATCTGGTGCGGATTTTCGCCGTAACGCAGTTCGGACTGCTTGATCATCGGCACGACGACGCTGGCCGGGAAGCGCTCGCCCTGGTCGACATGCGCGAACCAGCCGGCGATCGCGGCGTCATACGCGGCCGTGGCGGCATAAGCCTTCGCGGCGAACTTCCGGCGCTGGTCGAGGCTGGTCTCGCCGCCGAAAACCAAAGGATAGTCGGCCGGATCGGTGAGGATCGCGACCGATTCGTGGTTCTTGGCGGCCGAGCGCACCATCGACGGGCCGCCGATATCGATGTTCTCGATCACTTCTTCGCGCCCGGCGCCGCGCGCGACGGTCTGGGCGAAGGGGTAGAGATTGACCACGACCAGGTCGATCGCGCCGATATCGTGCGCGTCCATCGCCGCGACATGCTCGGCGTTGCCGCGCACCGCGAGCAGCCCGCCATGGACCTTGGGGTGGAGCGTCTTGACGCGGCCGTCCATCATCTCCGGAAAACCGGTGAGATCGGAGATGTCGCGGACCTCTAGTCCCGCGTCGCGCAATGCCTTGGCGGTGCCGCCGGTGGAGACCAGTTCCACGCCCTGGGCGGCGAGCGCTTGTCCGAGTTCGACGATGCCGCTCTTGTCGGAGACCGAGAGGAGGGCGCGGGAGATCTTGACCTGGTCCATGCGCGAGCCCTGTCATGGATCGGGACGCAAGAGGCAAGTCCCTTCGCGGATAATCGGGTACGAGCGGGGGAAGCTATTTCGCGCGGTGGAAGAGCCAGCTCACATTGGCGCCGCCGGCGGGGGATTCGGCGGCGATGACGAGTTGCTGGCTCGGCAGGGCACGGCCCCTCGGGTCGATCCAGACGCTGTCCTCGATCGTGACGACCCCGCCCTTGCATCGGAACTGCCAGAGATTTCCCTGCGGCGTGCGCAGGATCGCCGCGAGGCCATCGGCGGTGGGCGAGGGTTCGACCGCGGGATGGAGATGGAAGCGGACGACGAAGGGAGTCGCGCCCTTCTTGCTCCGGCGACGATCCGAGGGGAGCAGCATATCCTCGCCGCGCAGGTCACGCCCATCGTGCGACAGCGCGACGACGCGGCGGTGGATATAGCCGAAGCGGCGGGCATAGCCGTCATGGCTGGCCTCGACCCGGCTGCCATTGTCGGTCTCGTGCCGGGCGAGCTCGACTTCGATCACGCCGCGGCCGAGCGTGCCATCGGCGTGGATCGCGGTCGAATTGCTCTCCGCCACCACCAGCGTGGAATGCGCGGCGGTGGTGCGAAGCCCGTCGCACAGCGCCTTGGGGAGGCTCGCGACGGCCGCGCGGGCACCGCCGCAATTGACTATGAGGCGCTGCGCCCCGTCGGACAATTCTAACGCCAGCGTCGAGGCGCAGCCGCCTTCCACCAGCCGCGCGAGCGGCGGCGGGGCGGCGTCGAGGATAAGGACCGTCTGTCCGGCAGAGAGGCGCTGATAGCCCCATTCGCGCGCCTGCTTGAGCGGGCGGGTACGCACGCCGGTCGCCGCGATCGCCTGGGCGATGACCTCGCCCGCGATCGGCCCCGATCCCTGCCAGCTCGAAAGCCCGCGATCGCCGTGGCAGACGCCGAGCAAGGCAGTGACCATCCGGCCGAGCGCCGCCTGGACGAAGGCGGGCGGCTCGATCCGACGGGCGATATAGGCTTCGGACAGCAAGGTGAGCAGCTGGATCGCCTCGAGCTGGCCGGCGGGCGAGCGGGCCACCGTGCCGCCATCGTCGAACACCGATTGCTCGATTGCGCGGCGCAGGCCGTTCTCGCCGAACGCCCGGCGCGGATCGCCGCCGGGCAAAGCGAGACCGGCGACCAGCACCCCGCACCACGACGCCAGCCGCGGGGTGCCCGGCTGGACGCGATCGGCGCTGCGATCGAGATGCCGCGCGCCGCGGGCCAGCGCGTGGAGCACGCTGGAGCGATAGATCAGATTCTCGGCCGAGAGGATCAGCGGCGCATGCGCGGTCCAGAACAGGATGCGCCGGCCCCACAGATCGGCGCGCCAGGCAGTGTCGGTCACCTTCTCGCAATGCACCGCAAGCCAGCGGCGCATGATGTCCTCGGCGATCGGCGCGCCGACCGCGCGGGTGGTGACGCTGGAGAGGTCGCGCAGCCAGGCGAAGCTCTGGAGATATTCGGCGAAGGCGGGCGACCAATCGGGCCGGGCGAAATCGAGCGTGTCGATCGCGCGTTCCTCGCCGCGCAGGACGATGCGGCCGTCGAGCAGCGCATTGCCCCGATCGACGTCGCCGAAAAAGGGATCGTCGGGGACCGCGATGAGCTTGAGCGGGTGGCGGCCCTTCAGCCGCATCGCGTGGAGCGGCGTGCCCCAGGTCAGCCGCTGGAACCGTTCGGCGATGCGCTCGGCAAGGCTGAGCCCGCGATCGCCGCCGCTGCGGATGAGCCTTTTGCCTGCCTCGATTCCGTCGGCGGCGGAATCCGGCGGCGTGGCGTTCACCCGCCGCGCAGCGCGGCGATGTTCGCCGCATAATGCGACGGGCCGCCCTGGAAGGTGGCGGTGCCGGCGACCAGGGCGTCGGCGCCGGCGGCGATCACCCGCGGCGCGGTCTCGCGATCGATACCGCCATCGACCTCGAGATCGATCGCGCGGCCGCTCGCGTCGATCCGGCGGCGCAATTCGCTGATCTTGGGAAGCTGCCCCTCGATGAACTTCTGTCCGCCGAAACCGGGATTGACGCTCATCACCATGATCAGATCGATCATGTCCATGACATGATCGATCGCGTCGACCGGCGTCGCCGGATTGAGGACGACTCCGGCGCGCTTGCCCAGCGCCTTGATCGTCTGGAGCGTGCGATGGAGATGCGGCCCCGCCTCGGGATGCACCGAGATCGTGTCCGCCCCGGCATCGGCGAAGGCGGCGAGCATCGAATCGACCGGCGCGATCATCAGATGGACGTCGAACGGCTTGGCGCTGTGCGGGCGCAGCGCCTTGATCACCGCGGGCCCGATCGTGAGGTTGGGGACGAAATGCCCGTCCATCACATCGACATGGATCCAGTCCGCCCCCGCCGCATCGATCGCGCGCACTTCCTCGCCCAGACGTGCGAAATCGGCGGACAGGATCGAGGGGGCGATGCGGATAGACATGTCACTCGCTCTAGCATGGCTTGATTCGCACGCAACTGCGGTGCTGCCCGGGAGAGGGCAAGTCAGCTCTGCCCTGTGCGGAAACTCGAATTGATCAAGCGACGCCAGCGCTCGATCCAGCGGCGGACGTCCATCGCCTTATGCTGCACGCGCTGGATCGCAGGTACGATTCCGCGGTGTTTCTGCCGAAAGCCTGGACGCCATATGCGAGGATTTCGGCGAGGTCGGAAGCAGCCGCTGCGCTGATCTCGACGCGAAGCAAAAAGGTTCAGCCGCTGCGCGACGCAGCGATGATATCTTCGATCGTGCGATCGCCAACGCCGGATGCGCGGCCAAGGTCGGTCGCGGCCTGGAGCCGTTGTCCCGCTTCCGAATCGTCGAGATCGCGCTGCATCAGATCGCGCACATAATCGCTCATACTGTCATAGCCGCCATCGGCCACCCTGGCGTCGGCCCAGATCTTCAAGCGCTCCGGCAGGGAAACATGCATCTCGACCATGGCGCCGATATAGCGATTTCGGACCTTCCTGTCATCGTACGTCCCCGCTTGCGCCGGCGCGCATCGCGCGGCAGGAAAGCCGCATGGACTCTATCATGGAATTGCTCGCCAGCCCGGCCGCCTGGGCCGCGCTCGTCACGCTGATCGTGATGGAGGTCGTGCTGGGCATCGACAATCTGATCTTCATCTCGATCCTGTCGAACAAGCTGCCTGTCGAGCAGCGCCAGAAGGCGCGGCGGATCGGCATTTCGCTCGCGCTGGTGATGCGGCTGGGGCTGCTGACGATGATCGCCTGGATCGTCGGACTGGTGCAGCCGGTGTTCGACCTGGGGATCGTCGGACCGCTCGGCGCGCATGGCGAACCGGCGTTCGAGACGGAATTTTCGTGGCGCGACCTGATCCTGATCGCGGGCGGGCTGTTCCTGATGTGGAAGGCGACCACCGAGATCCACCACAGCGTCGATACCGACAGCCACGATACCGACACGCTGCTCGACAAGACCAAGGTGGTGCAGATGACCTTCGCCGCGGCGATCGTGCAGATCCTGCTGCTCGACATCGTCTTCTCGATCGATTCGATCCTGACCGCGGTCGGCATGACCGAGCATGTCGAGATCATGTATGTCGCGGTGATCTTCGCGGTGATGGTGATGCTGCTCGCCGCCGATCCGCTCGCCAATTTCATCAACGGCAACCCGACGGTGGTGATGCTGGCGCTCGGCTTCCTGCTGATGATCGGCATGGTGCTGATCGCCGAGGGCTTCGGCGCGCATGTGCCCAAGGGCTATATCTACGCGGCGATGGGCTTCTCCGCCGGGGTCGAGGGGCTCAACATCTGGTCGCGCCGGGCGAAGGATCGCAAGGCGGCGGCCAAGCGCGGCGATGCCCCGGGCCATTGAGGTGAGAGGCGAACCGGTCTAGGCGGCAGCCATGACCGTATATTTCCACGAAGAAGACCTGCCCGAGGGCATTTTCGCCCCCGGCGCCTCGATTGCCGTCGACACAGAGACGATGGGGCTGATCACCCCGCGCGACCGGCTGTGCGTCGTCCAGCTTTCCGACGGCGGACCCGACGAGCATCTGGTGCGCTTCGGCCCGCGATCGGCCTAT
This sequence comes from Sphingomonas sp. M1-B02, assembly GCF_026167525.1. Classification (NCBI taxonomy): domain Bacteria; kingdom Pseudomonadati; phylum Pseudomonadota; class Alphaproteobacteria; order Sphingomonadales; family Sphingomonadaceae; genus Sphingomonas; species Sphingomonas sp. M1-B02. Next base: position 2,848,047 of record NZ_CP110679.1, read on the forward strand.
GACGCGCCGAACCTGCGCGCCCTGCTGAGCGATCCCGAGCGGCTGAAACTCTATCATTTCGCGCGCTTCGACCTGGCGGCGATCCGCTTCTATCTGGGGGTCACCGCGGCCCCGGTCTATTGCACCAAGATCGCCTCCCGGCTCGTGCGCACCTATACCGATCGGCATGGGCTGAAGGAGCTGGTCCGCGAATTGCTCGGCCAGGAAATCAGCAAGCAGCAGCAGTCGTCGGACTGGGGCGGCCCCGAGCTTTCGGACGCGCAGAAAGACTATGCCGCATCGGACGTGCGCTATTTGCATGCGATGAAGGCGGAACTCGACAAGCGTCTCGAGCGTGAAGGGCGGATGCCGCTTGCCGAAGCCTGTTTCAATTTCCTGCCCTGGCGCGCCGAGCTCGATCTGGCGGGCTGGCCCGAGGTGGATGTCTTTGCGCACATCTGATCCTCGACTGCACCGCGAGGCGCGCAATGTCTGACGTGGCCGCGCGGCTTCGCTCGCAGAGGCGCGGCTGGGCGCATCCGGGCAGCCATCACGATCGCATGGTGCAACTGGCGCTGATCGTGCTGCCGATGGGGATCGGCGTGCTCGGCGCCTTCCTGGTGGTGGCGCCGCTGCTGATGGGCGGCGATGCGAGCTTCGTGCTCGACAAGAACAAGGTCGATATCGCCGAGGAGCGGCTGCGGATAGACAAGGCCGAGTATCGCGGCGAAGACGGCAAGGGCCGGCCCTTCCATCTCCATGCCGGATCGGCAGTACAGCGCAGTTCGGCCGAACCGGTGGTCCAGCTCAACGATCTGGCCGCCGAGATTCGGCTCGATGACGGACCCGCCTCGCTCAAGGCCGATCGCGGCCATTACGACATGACCACCGAACGCGTCGCAGTGGACGGCCCGCTGCGCTTCCAGACCTCCGACGGCTATGTGCTCAATACGCATGACGCGACGGTCGATCTGAAGACGCGGACGATGCAAAGCGGGGGCGCAGTGACCGGCAATACCCCCACCGGCGTGTTCAGCGCGAACAAGCTGACCGCCGACCTGGAAGGACGAACGGTCGCACTGGAAGGCAATGCGCGCTTGCGGATCGTGCCGAGCCGCGCAAATAGACAATGATGAACCGCCGATCCGCCCTGCGCTCGCTCGCTCTGCCTCTGGCACTGCTCGTGGTGGCGCCCGCTGCCGCGCAGACGCGGCACGATTCGTCTGCGCCGATCGACTTCGCGTCGGATCGAATCGAGCTGCAGGACCGCGCGAATCGCGTGCTGCTGAACGGCAATGTTCGAATCACCCAGGGTCCGATGACGCTCACCGCGGCGCGGATGACGGTCCTCTATACCGGCCAGATCACCAACGGATCGCCCCAGGTTTCGCGCCTCGATGCCTCGGGCGGGGTTACCGTGGCACGGCCCGACCAGACCGCGCGCTCGCAATATGCGGTTTACGACCTCAATCGCCGGGTGATCACGATGATCGGCGCAGTGACGCTGCGCCAGGGCAGCAACACGGTTTCGGGCGGACGGCTTTCGATCGACCTGGATACCGGGCGCGCGACGATCGACGGCTCGGGCGTGAGCGGCGGCTCGGTTCCCGGCCAGCCCGGAGTCCAGCAGCAAGGCGGGCGCGTCACAGGCCGCTTCTCGGTGCCTAGCCGCGGGACGAGCACGCCGGCGGCCCCGCCCGCACCCCGGCAATAGTCGCCCTTTTTCCACGGTGCATCGCAGCACCCCTTCCCAGCGATGCAAATCTCATGCAGGAATCCTGCCAAATAGCGCCGCGCTAAGCTTGCGGTAACCGAGCCAGTCCATGCGGGAACTGCCATGAACGACGTCGCCACGCTTGAAATGCCCGTCGCGGATCCGGTGCCGCTGCCCGACAAGGGGCTGGCGGTGGTCTCGATCGCCAAATCATACGACAAGCGCGTGGTGCTGACCGACGTCTCGGTCTCGGTCGCGCGCGGCGAAGTGGTCGGCCTGCTCGGGCCCAACGGTGCCGGCAAGACGACCTGCTTCTATTCGGTGATGGGGCTGGTGAAGCCGGATTCGGGCCGTATCATGCTCGATAACGAGGATATCACCAAGCTGCCCATGTATCGCCGGGCGATCCTGGGGCTCGGCTATCTTCCACAGGAAACCTCGATCTTCCGCGGGCTGACGGTGGAGAAGAACATCCTCGCGGTGCTCGAGCTGAGCGAGCCGCAGCGCGACGCGCGGCAGGCGCGGCTGGATACGTTGCTCGACGAGTTCGGGCTCACCCGGCTGCGCACCGCGCCGGCGATGGCGCTGTCTGGTGGCGAGCGGCGGCGGGCCGAGATCGCCCGCGCGCTTGCAGCGGACCCGACGATCATCCTGCTCGACGAACCGTTCGCCGGCATCGATCCGATCTCCATCTCCGACATTCGCGACCTGGTGATCCAGCTGAAGCAGCGCGGGATCGGTGTGCTGATCACCGACCATAATGTCCGCGAGACGCTCGAGATCGTCGATCGCGGCTATATCATCTATGACGGCCGCGTGCTGTTCGCCGGATCGCCGGGCGATCTCGTCAAGGACGAGAATGTCCGTCGCCTCTATCTCGGCGAGAGCTTCGAGCTCTGACAATGGTTTACGGCACCGGCCCGCTCCCCCACCCGGCCACCCAACGGCAGTATCATATGGGTGGCCGGGTGGGGGAGCGGGCCGGTGCCGCTCGGGGCCAGCGATGAGTCTCGCGCCTCGCCTCGACCTGCGGCAGTCGCAATCGCTGGTGATGACGCCGCAGCTGCAGCAGGCGATAAAGCTGCTTGCGCTGTCGAACCTCGAGATCGAGACTTTCATCGCCGAGGAGCTGGAAAAGAATCCCCTGCTCGAATCGCAGGGCGGCGGCGAGGATGCGCCCGACGTGGCGGCACCCGAGCCGGTGCCCGATTTCGAGGAGGTACGCGATGGTCCGGCCGATGCAAGCGAGCTGATCCAAGGCGGCGAGGCGGCGGGCGAGGCTGCGCTCGACGTGGATTTCACCGCCGAAAGCTTTCACCATGACAGCGCCTCGGACTCGGTCGGCAGCCTCGACGGCAGCCTGGGGCTGAGCGGGGCGAGCGGCGGCAGCGGATCCGAGGATGGGCCCGACTTCGACAATTTCGGTAGCAGCCAGCTGAGCCTGGCCGACCATCTGATGGCGCAGGCGGGGGCCAGCGTGAGCGGCGCGGACCTGTTCATTGCCGCGCATCTGATCGACCAGATCGACGAAGCGGGCTATCTGACCGCGTCGCTGCTCGACGTCGCCAATCGCTTGAACGTGCCGCTGGCGCGGGTCGAGGCGGTGCTCGGCATCATCCACGGCTTCGATCCCACCGGGGTGGGCGCGCGCAACCTGGCCGAATGCCTGGCGCTGCAGGCCAAGGAGGCCGATCGCTACGATCCGTGCATGGCGCGGCTGATCGACAATCTCGATCTGGTCGCGCGCGGCGACATGGCGCGGCTGCGGCGGATCTGCGACGTCGACGAGGAAGATCTGGCCGACATGATCCGCGAGCTGCGCAACTACGACCCCAAGCCCGGCTGCCGCTATGGCGGCGAGCCGACGCTGTCGGTGGTGCCGGACATCTTCGTCGCGCGGCGCGGCGCGGGCTGGGCGATCGAGATCAATGCGGCGACGCTGCCGCGGGTGCTGGTCAACCGGGCTTATTATACGGAGATCGCGACCGGGCATCAGGACAAGAGCAGCAAGGCCTGGCTTTCCGACATGCTCGCCAGCGCCAATTGGCTGGTAAAGGCACTCGACCAGCGCCAGCGTACGATCATCAAGGTGGCGAGCGAGATCGTGAAGCAGCAGGAGGCATTCTTCCTGAAGGGCGTCGCCCACCTCAAGCCGATGACGTTGCGTCAGGTTGCCGACGCGATCGAGATGCACGAATCGACCGTAAGCCGGGTGACGTCGAACAAATATCTGAGCTGCGCGCGCGGGCTGTTCGAGCTCAAATATTTCTTCACCAGCGCGATCCAGTCGGCCGATGGCGGCGACGCGGTCTCGGCGCAGGCAGTGAAGAGCGCGATCCGCGCGCTCATCACTGCGGAAGATGCCAAGGCGATCCTGTCCGACGACACGCTGGTCGATCTGCTGCGGGAAAAGGGATTCGACATCGCCCGCCGGACAGTGGCCAAATATCGCGAAGCATTGGGGATCGGCAGTTCGGTGCAGCGTCGCCGCCAGAAGGCATTGGAAGGCGTCGGGTAAGTCGATACGATCGCGGCGACTTTAGGATTTCGAAACGCTTGCCGCTTATTCGAGCAGGATGAGCGCGGAATTCTCGATCACCGTCGATCCCTCGGTGGATCTGGTCCGGATGCAGATGGGCGGGCTGTTCGCACCCGAGGACATTCAGGATTTTCTGGAGATGCGCCGCCGCGCGCACGCCGAACTGCGCTGCGCCCCCAACCAGCATCTCACGCTCAATGATCTGCGCGCGATGAAGATCCAGCCGCAGGAAAGCGTCGCCCGTTTCCAGGAGGTGCTCGCCGACCCGGTCTATCGCTCGCGCCGCCTCGCCTTCGTGATCGGGCGGACGCTGGCACGCAGCCAGCTGCTGCGCGCCTTGTGTGGACGGGGCGCATACTGCTTCGACACGGTGGCGGATGCGGAAGCCTGGCTGTTCGCCGAGAAAGGCGCCCCACCGCTGCGGCAGAGCGCCTGACCGGTCAGCGCGCTGGCTTGTTGCCGGAGACGATCGAGTCGAACTTGGCCTTGGGCAGGTTGATCAGCAGCCCTTTGTAATTCTTCGCGAAAGAGTCGAATTCCACTTCGACCTTGCCCGCCTCGCCGGCGACCACCGCAAATTCCTTGCCGACCGACTCGATCGTCCCGAGCGGAACGCCTTTCGAATCGCGCACCTCGCTGCCCTGGATAATGTCTTCTGGACTTGCGGGGACCGGATTCTTGGACTTGGTGGGGCCTGCGCGGCGCCCTGCGACCTCGTCGCGCATCCGCAGGAAATCGGTCACCCGATCGTCGGGGCCGCGCATCTCCGGTGAGGGCGGCTGGGGGGCCTGGACTGAAGGCGGGGGCGCAGTTTGGGCAAAAGCCTCGCCGGACAGAGTCAAAGCGACAGCCACCGCCGCAAGTTCAAGCATACGCATCCAGCCTCTCCTCTTTTGCGATCATGGTATCGCTAACAAGAGTGGCGGGCAATGCTCAGTCGTCCTCGTCCTCGAAGCCGACGAGATCGAGCGCGCGGGCCTTGATCTGGTGCAGTCCGCACCAATGGACCAAGGCGTCCTCGCGGCCATGCGTAACCCATACTTCGCGTGGTGCTATTTCGCGGATCGTGGTGGTGAGTTCGTCCCAATCCGCATGATCGGACAGTATCAGCGGCAGCTCGATATTGCGCTGTACGGCGCGCTGGCGGACGCGCATCCAGCCGCTCGCCATCGCGGTGATCGGATCGGGCAGGCGGCGCGACCAGCGATCGTTGAGCGCGCCTGGCGGGGCGAGGATGATCCGCCCCTCGAGTTCGGCCTTGGCGACGCCGGTGGCGGGGCGCAGGTCGCCGAGATCGACACCGAGTTCGACATAGAGATCGCACAGCCGCTGGAGCGCGCCGTGGAGGTAGATCGGATCGTCGAACCCCATCACCCGCAGCTCGCCGATCACGCGCTGCGCCTTGCCGAGCGCATAGGCGCCGACGAGGACGCAGCGCGTGGGGTTTGCGCGGAGCGCGGCGAGCAATTTGTCGAGCTCGTCATGCGTTTCGGGATGACGGAACACGGGTAAGCCGAAGGTCGCCTCGGTGATGAAAATGTCGCAGGGCACCGGCTCGAAGCGCGCGCAGGTCGGGTCGTCGCGGCGCTTATAGTCGCCCGAGACGACGATCCGCTCGCCTTTGTGATCGAGCACGAGCTGGGCCGATCCGAGCACGTGGCCCGCGGGGACGAAGCCGACCTCGACCTCCCCCATCCGGATCGATTCGCCATAGGCGACCGGATTGCCGGCTTGCGGGCCATAGCGGCATTCCATGATGGCCAGCGTCTCGGGCGTGGCCCAGACCTGGCCATGTCCGCCGCGTGCGTGATCGGCGTGGCCGTGGGTGACGAGCGCGCGCGGGACGGGGACGCTAGGATCGACCCAGGCGTCTGCGGAGGGGATGTAGATGCCCGTAGGATGCGGCTCGATCCAGTTGCCTAATGCCATATCCTCCATATGGTTATGTGCCGCCGAGGTTCCAAACGGATCGAAAGCGCGCCGCCTTTCGTTGGATCGGGCGAACGGCACAGGAGGAACCACATGGATCTATCGAGCATGCAGGGAGTGATCGTCGTCGTCGCGCCGATCCTGCTGGCGATCGCGATCGCCTGGGCGATGTTCCACAATCGCGGCACGCGCAGCGAAGTCGCGCGGACCGAAGAGGCGACGCGCGCGAACTATGATCGGCAGGACCAAGAAGACAAGGATCGCGACGACGCCTAGCGGGGCGCCCGGCGCCGACCTAGATGGCTGAGGTGGCGCCCACGGACCTCCCCAGACCCCTGACCGACTGGTTCGCCGCGCGCGGCTGGACGCCCAGGCGGCATCAGCTGGAGATGCTGGCGGCGGCGCAAGCGGGCGAACATGCCTTGCTGGTCGCGCCGACGGGTGCCGGCAAGACGCTGGCGGGGTTTCTGCCCAGTCTGGTCGAGTTGATCGAGGCGCCCACCGATCGTCTCCACACGCTCTACATCTCGCCGCTCAAGGCGCTCGCGGTCGACGTCCAACGCAATTTGCTGACGCCGATCGAGGAGATGGGGCTCTCGATCCGGGTGGAGACGCGCACCGGTGACACGCCCTGGGACCGGAAGGTCCGCCAGCGCGCGCGACCGCCCGAAATCCTGCTCACCACCCCCGAATCGCTGAGCCTGCTGCTGTCCTACGAAGACAGCATGATGATGTTTGCCGACCTGAAGACGGTGGTGATCGACGAGGTCCATGCCTTCGCCACCGGCAAGCGCGGCGACCTGCTCTCGCTGGCGATGGCGCGGCTGCAGGCGCTGGCGCCGAACCTGCGCCGCGTGGCGCTCTCCGCCACCGTCGCCGATCCCGATGGGTATCGCGCCTGGCTGGCGCCGCATGGCGATATCGATGCGGTGACGCTGGTGCAGGGCGAGAAGGGCGCCGACCCCGACATCGCGATCCTGCTGCCCGAAGGCCGGGTGCCCTGGGCCGGGCATTCGGGCGTCTATGCGATGCCGCAGGTGATGGCCGAGATCGAGACGCACAAGACGACGATCGTCTTCTGCAACACGCGCGGACTTGCCGAACTGATCTTCCAGCAATTGTGGAAATATAACGAGCTCAAGCTGCCGATCGCGGTCCACCATGGCAGTTTGAGCCTGGAGGCGCGGCGCAAGGCCGAGCAGGCGATGGCCGACGGCAAGCTGCGCGCGCTGGTCGCGACCGCCAGCCTCGATCTGGGAGTCGATTGGGGCGATGTCGACTGCGTGATCCAGATGGGCGCGCCCAAGGGTTCGTCGCGGCTGCTCCAGCGGATCGGGCGGGCCAACCACCGGCTCGACGAATCGTCCGAGGCGATCCTCGTGCCCGGCAATCGCTTCGAATATCTGGAGGCGCGCGCGGCGCTCGACGCGGTCGAGGAAGGCGAGCTCGATCCCGACATATTCCGCGCCGGAGCGCTCGACGTGCTGGCCCAGCATATCATGGCCTGTGCCTGCGCCGCGCCGTTTCAGGCCGCGGATATGCTGCAGGAAGTGCGCGCAGCATTGCCTTATTCCGCGCTCGATCAGGAAACGTTCGAGCGGGTGCTGCAGTTCATCGCCGACGGCGGCTATTCGCTGCGCGCCTATGACAAGTTCAAGCGGCTGACGCAGGGGCCGGACGGGATGTGGCGGGTGACCAAGCCGACCTTTGTTGCGCAGCATCGGCTCAATGCGGGGATCATCGTCGAGGCGCCGATGCTGGACGTGCGCTTCAAGAACGGGCGCAGGCTGGGCAAGATCGAGGAGGGGTTCGGTTCGACCCTGTCGCCGGGCGACACCTTCTTCTTCGCCGGGCTGAGCCTCGAGGTGGAGCGAATCGAGGGGACCGACATGATCGTCCGCGCGACCGCCAAGCAGGCGCGCTACGTTTCCTATATGGGCGCGCGACTGGCGATCACCTCGACGCTGGCGAACCGGGTGCGCCGCTATCTCCACGATCGCAGCCAATGGCCGCGCTTTCCCGACGATGTCCGCGAGTGGCTGGAGATGCAGGACCGGCGATCGGCGCTGCCCGCCCCCGCGCAGTTGCTGGTCGAAACCTTCCCGCACGAGGGCAAGCACCATATGGTCGCCTATAGCTTCGAGGGATGGAACGCGCACCAGTCGCTCGGCATGCTGATCACCCGGCGGATGGAGGCGATGGGGCTCAAGCCGTTGGGCTTCGTCGCCAACGATTATGCGCTGGCGGTCTATGGGCTCGAGAAGATCGTCGATCCCGCCGCGCTCTTCTCGCCCGACATTCTCGAGCATGAATTCGTCGACTGGGTCCAGCAGTCGGCGCTGCTCAAGCGCGCCTTCCGGGAAGTCGCGATCATCGGCGGGCTGGTCGAGCGGCAGCATCCGGGCAAGAAGAAGACCGGGCGGCAGGTCACCTTTTCGACGGATCTGATCTATGATGTGCTCCGGAAGTACGAGCCCGACCATCTGTTGCTCACCGCGGCCTGGGCCGATGCCCGCGCGCGGATGACCGATGTCGGGCGGCTCGCCCATCTGCTCGATACCGCCGCCGAGACGATGCTCCATGTCGATCTGGAACGGGTGAGCCCGATGGCGGTGCCGGTGCTGATCATGATCGGGCGCGAGAAGATCGTCCAGGGTTCGGGCGAGGATGCGTTGCTGGTGGAAGCAGAGGGGATCGCGGCGGAGGCGATGCGGCCCGACTGAAACAGCGATTGCTGCGCAACATGCGAAGGTATAGAAGGATGCCATGTTCGGAGTCCTTCGCCCGTTCATGCTCTTCCTGGCCCCGCTCGCCCCGGTCGCGGATGTGCGCCAGCCCGGCCAGGATCCCGAGCTTATAGCCACCGGCGGAACGGTAGAGACTACGCTTCTCACGTTGGGCGAGCTCGACGCGCGGCTGACCGTGCCGGTCGCCGTGGGGATGCACGGACCCTATAATTTCATCATCGATACCGGCGCCGAGCGTACCGTGGTCTCGCGTGAGCTGGCGGGGCTGTTGCAGCTGGCGCCCGGCGCGCCGGTGCAGCTCACGTCGATGACGGGCACCAGCCGCGTTGCGACGGTGGTCGTCCCCGATCTGGCGATCAAGGCGGTCGGCGATCTGCATACCGTGGTGGCCCCGGCCCTGTTCGCGCGCAACCTGGGCGCCGCCGGGTTGCTCGGCATCGACACGCTGCGCAATCATCAGGTCTCGATCGATTTCGAGAAGGGCACCATGGCAGTGCAGCCGAGCACGCGCCGGCCCAGATACACTCGCCGCGACCCCAACACGATCGTCGTCACCGCGAAGAGCGTGTTCGGCCAGTTGATCGTCACCGATGCCTATTACGGCGCGACTCGGGTACAGGTCGTGCTCGACACCGGATCGCAGGTGACGATGGGCAACAGCGCGCTGCGCAAGCGGGTGGGGCGCCTCGGAAATCGGGCCAAACCGATCCTGCTCACGAGCGTGACGGGCGACACCGCCATGGCCGACTATACGTTCGTGCCGAACATCAAGGTGGGCGAGATACTCTTCGGCGCAATGCCGGTCGCCTTTGCCGATGTCGCGCCGTTCGAGCGTTTCGGGCTGACCAAGCGCCCGGCGCTGCTGCTGGGCATGGATGCACTGCGCAGCTTCCGCCGAGTCGATATCGACTTTCCCAATCGGCAGGTGCGCTTCCTGATGCCCAAGGGCACTCGGATCGAGCTCAATACGACGAGCTCGTCGATCATGCCGGGGGTGAAGGGCAGTTCGCCGGTCAAAAGCTACTGACCAGATTGACTCGATAGCTCGCCGCCTGTCTCAGGGCGGCATGACCATCCTTTCGCGCGCCGCGCTCGCCGCCCTTCCCGCCGCCATCGCCCGCCCCGGGCACGCGCCCGATTCGATCCGCACCGGCATCGTCCATTTCGGCCCCGGCGCCTTCCACCGCGCGCACCAGGCGGCCTATGTCGACCGGCTGCTCGATCAGGATCCGCGCTGGGGAATCGCCGCGGTCTCGCTGCGCAGCCCGGGCACGGTCGCGGCACTCAAGGCGCAGGACGGGCTCTACACGCTTGCGGTGCTCGATCGGGAGCCGAGCATGCGGATCATCGCCGCGCATTCGGATGCGATCGGCCCGGGCGAGGGCGCGCGGCTGCGCACCTTGCTCGCCGATCCCGCAGTGCGGCTGGCGACGAGCACGGTGACCGAGAAGGGCTATTGCCTGGGCGGCGACGGGACGCTGGATTTCGCGCATCCCGATATCGTCCATGACCGGCAGCGCCCGGCCGAGCCGGCGAGCGTGATCGGCTGGATCGTCGCGGGCCTGAGCGATCGCCGCGCGGCGGGGGCGGACCCCTTCGCAATGCTGTGCTGCGACAACATGACCGGCAACGGCGCGAAGCTGCGCGCCGCCTGCATCGCGCTCGCACAGGCGCAGGACCCGGCTTTGGCCGACTGGATCGAGGGGGCGGTGGCCTTTCCCGATTCGATGGTCGATTCGATCACCCCGGCGAGCGATCCGGCATTCCTGGCCAGCGTCGGCGCGGCGCTGGGGGTCGAGGATCAGGCCGCGGTCCAGCGCGAATCCTTCGCACAATGGGTGCTCCAGCGCTTCGACATGGCCGACGGCCCCGACTTCGAAGCCGCCGGAGTGACGATGACCAGCGATGTCCGCGGCTATGAGCAGGCCAAGCTGCGCATCCTCAACGGCGCGCATTCCTCGCTTGCCTATATCGGCTTGGCGCGGGGCCATGAAACGGTGTTCGAGGCGATGGCCGATCCCGAACTCGAAGCGTTCGTGACGCGGCTGGTCCATCACGATATCGCCGCGTCGCTGAGCCCGGTGGAGGGGCTGGACGTCGCTGCCTATGCCGATGCGGTGCTCGATCGTTTCCGCAATCCGGCGATCCGGCATCTGCTCTCGCAGATCGCCTGGGATGGTTCGCAGAAATTGCCCTATCGCCTGCTCGATACGGTGCGGGCGGCGCTGGATGCGGGGCGCGGCGTGGAGCGGCTGGCGGTGCCTATCGCGGCGTGGATCGCCTTCGTGCGCGGCAAGGCCGAGGCAGGCGAGACGATCACCGATCCGCTGGCCGATACGCTGGCGGAGGCCGCGACATCGGGCAGCCCGGTCGGCGCGATGCTCGCGATCGAGCCGGTATTCGGCGCGCGACTCGCGCAGGACGAACGCTTCGGGAAAGCGCTGACCGATGCCTTCGAGCATATCGCGAAGGGCGACATCGCCGCGCTGCTGGCGCGCTAAAGCGGGGCGGGACCCTCGGCCGTGAGGGCGTGGCTGCAGAGCTGCGCCTCGGGCGTATCGTCGGTCTCCAGCGCCGCGACCGTGACCCAGCCTTCGTGGCGCAGCGCCGCGCCCGTCGCCTTCGGGGTGCCGAAGGGGAGGAACAGTCGCCGCCGCTCGCCGGTGCCGAAGCCTGAATCGAGGATCGGGTCCGCGAACAGCGAGAAGCCCACCGCAGGTTCCTCGCGCCCGCCGTCATGCACCACGGTGTAGCTGCCGCCACGGCCGATCTCGCCGCGGACGCCCCGGGCGAAGATCGAGAAGCCGAGCCAGCTCTGATATTCGAAGCCGTGTCGCTCGGTCGGGTCGAGCGTGAGCGTCGCCTGGCCGTCGATCGCCGCGGCGATCTGCGCCAGCCCGTCGAGCCGGCTGGTGAGCTGCCCGGTATCGATCGCGCGGAGCCGCGCCATCGCCGCATCGAACGGCCCCGCCGCCTCGATCAGCGGCAGATAGGCAGGATCGATCGCCGCGACTCCGCCAGCATCCTTGGCGTCGAGCCGCTCGCGCAAGGCCTCGAGCTGCGGCGCATCGGCGGCGAGCGTGTCGACCAGATCGGGAAGCGTGAAATCGAGCGAGAGGCCGGTCACCCCCGCCGCCTGGAGCGCCTCGATCGCGACCTGGACGATCTCGCTGGCGGCGGCAACGGTATCGAGCCCGATCAGCTCGCAGCCGATCTGGCGCTTCGAGCGCTGGGGGTTGAGCGCCGAGGCACTGAGCTTCAGCCCTTGCCCCGCATAGGATAGCCGCACCGGCCGCGGATGATGGGCCATGCGGGTCGCTGCGATCCGGCCGACCTGCGCGGTGAGGTCGGGTCGGATCGCCAGCGTGCGCTGCGACACGGGATCGACGAAGCGCACTGCGTCACGCAGCCCGCCCGCCTTGAGCCGGCTCGCCAGTTCGTCAGCGAATTCGGCGAGCGGCGGATCGACCTGTTCATAGCCATAGAGCCGCGCGACGCCGAGAATGCGCGCTTCCAGCCCTGCCGCGGCATCGGCGGCGGGGGGCAGGCGATCGTGGAAGCCCTCGGGCAGGAGTCCTGTCATGCGCCTCCCCTAGAACAATCCGTCATCCCGGCGAAAGCCAGGATCTCGTGCCACCTGGCGTTCGCCTGCGGCACGAGATCCTGACTTTCGTCAGGATGACGCGCGTCGCACGTCAGAACTTCAGCGCCATCGCGGTCTTGACCCCCGGCAGGCTCCGGACCTTGCCGATCAGCTCGGCGGTCACTTCGTCGTCGACCGAGAGGAGGAGCACCGCCTCGCCGCCGGCCTGGCGACGGCCGAGGTGGAAGGTGCCGATGTTGACGCCGGCCTCGCCCAATGTGGTACCGAGCCGGCCGATGAAGCCGGGGGCATCCTCGTTGACGATGTAGAGCATGTGGCCGGCGAGATCGGCCTCGACCTTGATGCCGAACAGCTCGACCAGCCGCGGCGCCTGATTGCCGAACAGGGTGCCCGCCACCGAGCGGTCACCCGCCTGGGTGCCGACGGTGACGCGCACCAGCGTGTGGTAATCGCCTTCGCGCTCGTGGCGCACTTCGCGCACGTCGAGCCCGCGCTCCTTCGCGAGGAAGGGTGCGTTGACCATGTTCACCGTGTCCGAATGGACGCGCATCAGCCCGGCGAGCACCGCGCCGGTGATCGGCTTCTGGTTGAGCTCGGCGGCGGCACCCTCGACTTCGATCGAGATCGAGCTGAGCGAATCATGCGCGAGCTGACCGACGAGGCTGCCGAGCCGCTCGGCGAGCGCCATATAGGGCTTGAGCCGCGGGGCCTCCTCGGCGGAGAGCGACGGCATGTTGAGCGCGTTGGTGACGCCGCCCGAGACGAGGAAGTCGGCCATCTGCTCGGCGACCTGGATCGCGACATTGACCTGCGCCTCGTTGGTCGAGGCGCCGAGATGTGGGGTGGAAATGAAGTTGGGCGTGCCGAACAGGGGCGATTCCTTGGCCGGCTCGGTCACGAACACGTCGAGCGCGGCGCCGCCGATATGGCCGCTGTCGAGCCCCGCCTTGAGCGCGGCCTCGTCGATCAGCCCGCCGCGCGCGCAATTGACGATGCGCACGCCCTTCTTGGTCTTGGCGAGGTTTTCGGCCGATAGGATGTTGCGCGTCTGATCGGTCAGCGGCGTGTGCAGCGTGATGAAATCGGCGCGCAGCAGCAGATCGTCGAGGCTCATCTTCTCGACCCCCATCTCGATCGCGCGCTCGGGCGTGAGGAAGGGATCGTAGGCGATCACCTTCATCTTGAGGCCCAAGGCGCGATCGGCGACGATCGAGCCGATATTGCCCGCGCCGATCAGCCCCAGCGTCTTGCCGGTGACTTCGACGCCCATGAAGCGGTTCTTCTCCCACTTGCCGGCCTGGGTCGACTTGTCGGCCTCGGGGAGATCGCGGGCGAGCGCGAACATCAAAGCGATGGCATGTTCGGCGGTGGTGATCGAGTTGCCGAAGGGGGTGTTCATGACGACCACGCCCTTGGCGCTGGCTGCGGGGATATCGACATTGTCGACGCCGATGCCGGCTCGGCCGACGACCTTGAGGTTGGTCGCGGCTTCGAGGATTTCCGGGGTGACCTTGGTCGAGCTGCGGATCGCGAGGCCGTCATACTGGCCGATGATCGCCTTCAGTTCTTCGGGGGTCTTGCCGGTGATCTCGTCCACTTCGACGCCGCGCGCGCGGAAGATCTCGGCGGCCTTGGGGTCCATTTTGTCGCTGATGAGTACTTTTGGCATTTTGTTTCTCCGCCCCGTCATTCCGGCGAAAGCCGGAATCCAGGGTTACAAAGGATGTCGCTTTTGGCTCTGGATCCCGGCTTTCGCCGGGATGACGATTACGAGGCGCGGGCGGTCGCGTAGGCCCAGTCGAGCCAGGGGCCGAGCGCCTCCACATCGGCGGTCTCGACGGTCGCGCCGCACCAGATGCGCAAGCCGGGAGGAGCGTCGCGATAGCCGGCGACGTCGAGCGCCGCGCCTTCCTTCTCGAGCAGCGACGCCATCGTCTTGATCAGCGCTTCGTCGGCGCCTTCGACGGTCAGGCAGACGCTGGTGGTCGAGCGGATCGACGCATCGGCGGCAAGATTGCCCAGCCAGTCGCGGGTCGCGACGATCTCCTCAAGTGCGGCGGCATTGGCGTCCGAGCGGGCGATCAGCCCTTCGAGCCCGCCCAGGCGCTTCGCCCATTCGAGCGCGAAGATCGCGTCCTCGACCGCGAGCATCGAGGGGGTATTGATCGTCTCGCCCTTGAACACGCCTTCGGTCAGCTTGCCCTTGGAGACCAGGCGGAACACCTTGGGCAGCGGCCAGGCGGGGGAATAGGTCTCCAGCCGCTCGACGGCGCGGGGGCCGAGGATCAGGACGCCGTGGCCGCCTTCGCCGCCCAGCACCTTCTGCCAGGAGAAAGTGGCGACATCGATCTTGTCCCAGGGAAGGTCATAGGCGAACACCGCGCTGGTCGCGTCGGCGAAGCTCAGCCCTTCGCGATCGTCGGGGATCCAATCGCCATTGGGGACGCGCACGCCCGAGGTGGTACCGTTCCAGGTGAACAGCACGTCGTTCGACCAATCGACCGCGGCCAGATCGGGCAGCTGGCCATAATCGGCGCGCAGCACCGTGGGGTCGATCTTGAGCTGCTTGACTGCGTCGGTCACCCAGCCTTCGCCGAAGCTTTCCCAGGCGAGCGCGGTGACCGGCTTTGCGCCCAGCATCGTCCACATCGCCATTTCGAAAGCGCCGGTGTCGGAGCCGGGAACGATGCCGATACGATGCGTGTCGGGGAGCTTGAGCATCTCGCGCATCAGGTCGATCGCATATTGCAAGCGGGTCTTGCCGATCTTCGAGCGATGCGAGCGGCCGAGCGAATCCACGGCAAGCTTGGACGCATCCCAGCCCGGAGGCTTGGCGCAGGGACCGGAGGAGAAATAGGGGCGCGCCGGCTTCGTTGCGGGCTTGGCGGCGGACGCGGCTGTGGCGTCGGTAACGGCAGAATCAGTCATGTCAGTCTCTCCTTACAGAGAGCACGCGCGGCGTTGGGACCGCGTGGCCCGTCGACGGCCCTAGCGGCGGCGGGCGCGAAGTCAACCGTGGAGGGCGCAAGGCTTAACGCTTGGGCAAAGGTGACGGTCTATTGCGGACGCCATGATCGAGGGATTGCGGACCGGATTGGAAGGGCTGCTGGCGGGTGCATGGACCCAGCTTGGCGGGACCCTGCTCATGCCCGGATCGACGCATTCGATCGCGGCGCTGGCGGTGACGCTCGCCTGCTTCGTCGTGCTGGCGGTCCCGCGCGGGCGCAAGCGGCCGGTGCGGCTCGCGGTCTTGCGCCGCGTGCTGCTTCCGCGGCGGCTGTTCGGCAGCGCGTCGGGGCGCACCGATCTGGCCTATTTCCTGTTCGGCTTGCTGTTTGCAGGTGCGCTGGTCGGCTGGGCGGTCTTTTCGGCCGAGCAGGTGCGGCACTTTGCGGCGGGCGTGCTGGGGGCGCCGCCTGCGCCGCGGCTACCGGGCTGGGCGAATGCCCTGATCGCGACGCCGATCCTCTTCCTCGCTTATGAATTCGCCTACTGGCTCGATCATTGGCTGATGCACCGCGTGCCGATCCTGTGGCACTTCCACAAGGTCCATCACCAGGCCGAGAGCCTGTCGATCTTCACCAACGGACGTGTCCATCCGCTCGAATCGATCGGCTTCTACAATCTGGTGGCGCTGATTCTGGGGCTGACCGGCGCGCTGCTCGAACAGGTGCTGGGCGTGGCGACTCCGCTTGCGCTGGGCGGTACGAACCTGCTCATCATGACCGCCGCGATCCTGGTGACGCATCTCCAGCATTCGCATCTCTGGGTCGGCTTCGGCCCGCGCTGGGGCCGGGTGCTGCTGGGCCCCGCGCATCACCAGATCCACCATTCGGCGGACCCGCGGCACTTCAACACCAATCTGGGCAGCAGCCTTGCCCTGTTCGACCGGCTGTTCGGCACCTTCCACATGCCCGCGCCCAAGCGCGAGGCGCTGCGCTTCGGCGTCGAGGATGGCGAGACCGATCCGCATGGCGTGCGCGCGGCATTGTTCGAGCCGTTCGCGGCTTCGGCGCGGAGCCTGGCTAGGGTTTCGATACGGGCTTCCACGCCGCCAGCAGCCCCCGATCCGTCATCCAGTCGGTGATGCGCGCGGGCCAGTTGCGCAAGGACACCATCGGCGTGGTCTCGCCCATGTTGAAGGCATGGCCGCCGGCCGCATACATGTGCAGTTCCGACGAGGCGCCCGCGGCGCGATAGGCGTTGAGCAAGTCGATGATCGGCTGCGAGCAGCAGGCATCGTCGTTGGTTGCGGTCATCAGCAAAGGCGGCGAATCCTTGTCGATCTTCTCTTCGGCATGGAGCGGCCCGGGAAAGACGAGCACACCGAAATCGGGACGCGCCGAAAGGCGGTCCACGGCATCTCCCTTGCCGGGCGCCGGCAGCGGCGGGCTGAGCAGGGTCACCCGCGCCAGTTCGCCGCCGGCGGAGAAGCCGACCACGCCGATCCGTTTGGGGTCGAGCTTCCATGTGTCGGCGCGGCTGCGGATCAGCCGCATCGCGCGCTCCGCATCCTGGCGGGCATGTTCGAACTTGTACGGCGAATCGGTGCCGCGGAAGAGGCGGTAGCGCAGGACGAAGGCGGCGATCCCGCGCTCGTTGAACCAGCGTGCGGCATCATTGCCCTCGCTGGTGATCACCAGGAATTCGTGCGCGCCGCCCGGCATGAGCACCACCGCAGCGCCGGTCTCGCGCCCGGCGCGCGCGGGGAAATAGGTGATGCTGGGATCGTTGATCGGCTTGGTCCTATAGGCTTCCGACTGCTCGGGGATCGACTTGCGGCTCTCGAAACCTGGCGCGCCATCGGCCCAGAGCGCGATGCGTTGCGGCGCGGGCGGCGGCTGCTGGGCGAGGGCGGGCCCTATCAGGGCAAGCGCCGAGCACAGCATTGCGAGCAGTCTGACCATATGCCTCCCCCGTTTCGTCGCAATGGTAGCGCTACCAGCATGCGTGTCAAACCGCTCGCCTTGCACGCCTCGGGTCGCGGCTGGTAGGCCAGCCGGGATGCGGATATTTGCGGCTCTGCTCCCCTTCGCGCTCGCCAGCTGCATCTCCGGCGGCGACGGTGTGGACGATCGTCCGGCGCCGATCCGCGAACGTGTCTCGGGGCCGATCACCCTCAACGGTCCGACCCGGCGCGAGACGCAGCAATGTTACGCCGATCTGTCGCGCGAGGAAGTGCGCTTCTCGCCGCTGCCCGATCGCGATTTCGGCAGCGGCTGCATCGTAACCGGGGCGGTCGAATTGCTCGACATCGGCGTGCCGGTCACCAGCCTCAAATCGATGCGCTGCCCCCTGGCGCGGACCTTCACCGCCTGGGTGCGCTATGCCGTCGCCCCGGCGGCCAAGCAGATATTGGGGAGCGAGTTGGTGCGCGTCGAGAGTTTCGGCACCTATTCGTGCCGCGGCATCATCGGCAACGGCGCCGCCTCGAGCGCACGCATCTCCGAACATGGACTGGGCAATGCTGTCGATGTGGGCGGCTTCGTACTCGCCGACGGGCGGCGGATCCGGATCGAGACGCACTGGCGCTCGAATGACCCCGAAGTCCGCGAATTCCTGCGGGTGATCCAGCAATCGGCGTGCAAGCGTTTCCGCACCGTCCTAGGCCCCGATTACAACGCCGCGCACTACAACCATCTCCATCTCGACATGGGACGCGGCCCCTTCTGCCGCTGAGCGCATTTGCAGCCGCGCGGCATTGCTTCTAAGCCGGGCCAAATGAGCAACGACACCCGCGTACCGAGCCGCGTCTTCCGCCCTGCCCAGGAGGAAGCGGAAAGCGCCAACACCAATAGCGGCACCCCCCAGACCGAGCATCCCGCCTATCGGCTCGCCTTCCAGGACATGGATTTCCTGCTGCGCGAGGATCTGCGCCCGGTCCGCTTCCAGCTCGAACTGCTCAAGCCCCAGCTGATCCTAGACGCGGCGAAGATCGCTTCGACCTTCGTGGTCTATGGCTCGGCGCGGATTCCCGAACCATCAAAGGCGCAGGCGCTGCTCGAGCTGGCGGACACGCCGCAGCAGAAACTGATCGCCGAGCGGCTGATCGCGAAATCGCATTATTATGACGTTGCGCGCGAGCTCGCGCAGATCGTAAGCAACTTTCCGCTGGATGAGGCGGGGAAGCGCCACTTCGTGGTGTGCTCGGGCGGCGGGCCGTCGATCATGGAAGCGGCGAATCGCGGCGCGCAGGACGTCGGCGCCGATTCGGTAGGGCTCAACATCGTCCTGCCGCACGAGCAGGCGCCGAACCCCTATGTGACCCCCGGGCTAAGCCTGCAGTTCCACTATTTCGCGCTGCGGAAAATGCACTTCCTGCTGCATGCGCGCGCCGTGGCGGTGTTCCCCGGCGGGTTCGGGACGTTCGACGAGAGTTTCGAGCTGCTGACGCTGATCCAGACCGGCAAGATCGATCCGATCCCGGTGCTCTTCTACGGCAAGGAATTCTGGCAGCGCGTCGTCAATTTCGAGGCGCTGTGCGAGGAAGGCGTGATCGGCCCGCGCGACCTGGAGCTGTTCCACTTCGTCGAGACGGCGGAGGAAGGCTGGGAGATCGTCCAGGACTTCTGGCGCGACAAGGAAGCCAAGAGCTAAAGCCACTCAATCTCACGCCGCCATTCCTGCGAATGACGGCGTGAGGCCGGATCGATATCAGTGCGTGGCGTTGGGCGTGACGCCCTTTTCCTCGGCCTGGATCGCATTCTGCTTGCTCTGCGCGGGCGTGCCCTGGCCGGGCGTCGCCTGGTTCGAGATTTCGGCCGGATCCGCGCCCTCGGCGACATTCGCCTGGGCTTCGGCATCGGCCGCGGGCTCTGCCGCCGGCGCGGTCGGCAGCGGCAGGTTCGAGCCCTGGCTGTTGAGATAGGCGATGACGTTCGCGCGGTCCTGCGGATTGGCGATGCCCGCGAAGGTCATCTTGGTGCCCGGCGCATATTTGCGCGGGCTTGCCAGCCAGGAATCGAGCGCGTCGAAGGTCCAAGTGCCGGGAACCGCCTTGAGCGCGTCCGAATAAGCGAAGCCCGGGACATGACCATGCGCCTTGCCGACGCTGGCATAGAGGTTCGGGCCGATGCCCGACGCGCCGCCCTGGTTGATCGTGTGGCAGGCGGTGCACTGCTTGAACACGTCCGCGCCCTTGGCGACGTCGGCACTGGCGAGGCGAGTCGCGATCGGCAGCACCGCGGCAGCGCCCTCGCCACCGGTTTCCTCGACGCCTTCGATGGCATAGCCCATCTTCTCGGGGCGTTCGGAGTGAAACACCATGCCGCTCACGATCGAGAGGCTCAGCGCCGCAATGCCGCCTGCCAATGCCCAGCCTGCAATCGTATTGAAGCGATCGTCCATTTTGCGCCCCTGAGGAAAAGTCGTCCGCCCTTTAGAGTGCGGTTTTTCCTATCGCAAGCGCGGCTTGCCCGCAGAAGCATAGGCGGCTAGCCCGCGGCCCCATGGAGAATTTCGCAAGCCCTGCGCGGCCCATCGTCGCGAACATGATGGCGGCAGCCGCTGCCGAGCCGGCGCGTGCGGTTGCTTTCCAGGGCGCGCCGGGGGCAAATTCGCATATCGCCGCGCTCGAAGCCTTTCCCGACGGACTGCCGCTGCCCTGCTTCTCGTTCGAGGATGCGATCGACGCGGTGCGCGACGGCCGTGCCGATTGCGCGATCATCCCGATCGAGAATTCGCTCCACGGCCGGGTCGCCGACATGCATTTCCTGCTGCCCGAATCGGGGCTGTCGATCACCGGCGAGCATTTCCTGCCGATCCGCTACGCGCTGATGGGCATGGGGACGCTGGCGCAGGTGCGCGAGGCCATGAGCCATCCGCAGGCGCTGGGCCAGTGCCGGCAGTGGCTCAAGGCGCATGGTATCGCCCCGGTCGCCTATCCCGATACGGCGGGCGCCGCCGCGGTGGTCGCCGAACTGGCCGATCCGGGCGTCGCGGCGCTCGCGCCCCCAGGCGCCGCGGCGCTCTACGGGCTCGAGCAGTTCGCCACCGACCTGGCCGATGCCGCGCATAATATGACTCGCTTCGTGGTGCTGGCGCGGGGCGCGGGTGCGCCGAGCGGCGACGGGCCGTTCATGACCACCTTCATCTTCGAAGTGAAGAATGTCCCCGCCGCGCTCTACAAGGCGCTGGGCGGCTTCGCGACCAATGGCGTCAACATGACCAAGCTGGAAAGCTATCAGCGCGGCGGCAGCTTCGCGGCGACCGAATTCTATGCCGACATCGTCGGGCGGCCGGGCGACCCCGCAGTCGACCGCGCGCTGGAGGAATTGCAGTTCCACACCAAATGGACGCGCGTGCTGGGCACCTATCGGCAGGCCCGAGCCCGGCCCTGAGGGGGCCGGATCGTCAAAACAGACGTCCGCCGTCCGGCACGGCCGTGCCGGGTTGAACGAGGACGACCTTCCCCTCGGCATCCGGAAAACCCAACGTCAGCACTTCGGACATCACCGGCCCGATCTGCCGCGGCGGGAAGTTGACGACCGCGGCGACCTGCATCCCCACCAATTGCTCCAGCGCGTAATGTTCGGTGATCTGCGCCGAGGAGCGCTTGCGGCCGAGCAGCGGGCCGAAGTCGATCAGCAATTTGTAAGCGGGCTTGCGCGCCTCGGGAAAGGGCAGCGCCTCGACGATCGTGCCGACGCGGATGTCGACCGCCAGGAACTGGTCGAAGCCGATCGTATCGGCGGGGGCAGCGGCGGGATCGGGGATCAGATGCATCACTCACTCGCGGGAACAGGCAGACGGGTCCCCCGGTTGATACTGCGCAACCGAGGAGATGCCCATGCCCGCCAAATCCGCCGCCCAGCAAAAAGCCGCAGGCGCCGCTCTGTCCGCCAAGCGCGGCGATGCCCCCAAGTCCGCGCTCAAGGGGGCGTCGAAGCATATGGAAGAGTCGATGACCGAGAAGGAACTCGACGAAATGGCGTCGACCAAGCGCAAGGGAAAGCCCGAGCATGTGAAGGATTGAGTCCGGCCGCGCCGCGGACGGTTCGGGATCAGGCGTGCAGTGCCGCGCGTGCCGCCGCCGCGTCCGCGTCCATCTGGACCGTCAGCGCCTCTAGCGACTCGAACTTCGCCTCGGGCCGCAGATAGTCGATCAGCGAGACCTCAATCGCCTGGCCGTACAGATCGCCGGCGAAATCGAAGAAGTAGCTTTCGAGCAGCTCCACCGGCGGATCGAAGCTGGGGCGGATGCCGAGATTCGCCACACCCTCTAGCATGCGCCCGTCGGCGAGCCGCCCGCGCACTGCATAGATGCCATAGGCCGGGCGCAGATAGTTGCCGAGCCGCTGATTCGCGGTCGGATAGCCCAAGGTGCGGCCCAGCTTGGCGCCATGCTCGACCATGCCCTCCACCGCGAAGGGCCGGGTCAGCAGCCGCGCCGCGTCGCGCGGGCGGCCTTCGCGCAGATGCGCGCGGATGCTGCTCGACGAGACGGTGAGGCCATCGAGCATCACCGGCGGCTCGACTTCGACCGAGAAACCGAGTTCCCCGCCCAGCGCCGCCAGCATCGCGACATCGCCCTGCCGCGCCTTGCCGAAGGTGAAATCGCCCCCGGTCACGACCCCGCCCGCACCGATCGTCGCGACCAGCCGCTCCTCGGCAAAGCCGCGCGCGCTCAGTGCGGCCAGCGCCGCGTCGAAGTGGAAGACCAGCATCGCATCGGCGCCGGCTTCGGCGAACAGGCGCTGGCGCTGGTCGAGCGTGGTGAGGCGGAAATGCTCGGTCTGCGGCTGGAAATAGCGCTGGGGATGCGGATCGAAGGTGGCGACGATCGCCGGCCGCCCCTCGGCACGCGCGCGCGCCACGGCGCGGCCGACCACGGCCTGGTGCCCCGCGTGAAATCCATCGAAATTGCCCAGCGCGACGATGCCGCCGCGAAGCCGCGCGGGAACCGCCGAGCTGCCGTCCAGCCGCTCCATGGCGCGGCCTATAGCAGGCTGGATGGGGGAGGCGAGGCCATAACTCCTTCTCCCCTTGTGGGAGAAGGAAGGGGCCCGCTCGCGCAGCGAGTGGGAAGGATGAGGGGGACTGAGACACACTCCCCCTCACCCTTCCGCCGACTAACGTCGGCTCCCTCCCGCATCGGGTAAACAGCGCCCCGCGCCGACCCGATGCGCCCACAAGGGGAGAGGGACTTAGTTGGGCACGATCCCCGCCGCGACGACGCGCAACACATTGCCGCCCATCACCTTGCGGATCTCGTCGGGCGTGAACCCCTTGTCGACCAGCGCCTGCGTCACCGCGGCCAGCTGCGCCGTATCGAACGCCGTCGTCACCGCGCCGTCGAAATCCGACCCCAGCCCGACATGATCGACCCCGACCAGATCGCGGACATGCGCGATGGCGTTGGCGATCGAGGCGGGCGCGGTCGAGCAGATCGCCGCATCCCAATAGCCGATGCCGATCACCCCGCCGGTCCGCGCGACTCCGCGTATCTCGTCGTCGGTCAGGTTGCGGTTGACCTGGCATGTCGCCTGGACGCCGCCGTGGCTGGAGACGACCGGGCGGCGCGCCATCTTGAGGATTTCCGCGACCGACTGGTGGCTGGCATGGGCGATGTCGACGATCATGCCGAGCCGCTCCATCCGCCGGACGACCTGGATCCCCAGCGGCGTCAGCCCGCCTTTCTTCACCCCGTGCATCGATCCGGCGACTTCATTGTCGAAGAAGTGGGCGAGCCCGGCCATGCGGAACCCGGCGGCGTGGAGCTTGTCGAGATTTTCCAGCTTGCCCTCGATATCCTGCAGCCCCTCGACCGAGAGCATGCCGCCGACCGCCTTCCGTCCGGCAGCGCGATCGGCGAGCAGCGCCTGCAGTTCGGCGGGGGTGCGGATCACGCGCAGCTGTCCGTTCGATTCGGCCGCGGCGCGATGGAGCTTCTCCGAATGCCATAGCGAGCGCTGGAGCAGCGAGGTCCAGGTGCGCATCGGCTGGAGCTGCGCGACGGCGAGCAGCGTGATGTTGTCACTCTCCGCGCCGTTGGAGTCGTAGTTCTGGCCCTTGGGAGTCTTGGTGACCGAGGAGAAGATCTGCAGCGCGACATTGCCGTCCACCAGCCGTGGCAGATCGACTTGCCCGCGATCCGCGCGATCGAGCAGGCTGCGCCGCCACATCAGCGTATCGCCGTGCATATCGGCGATCTGGAGCGAGGCGTGGAGCGCGCGGGTCTTTTCGCTGACCGTGGGCATGGGCGCCGCGACGACGACCTTGTTCATGCTGCTCTCGACCATCGCCGGGAGGATGGTGAAGAAGCCGATCACGGCGAGCAGGAGCAGGGCGCCCAGCCCCCACAGGAATTTCCGCATTACAGCCGCTCCAAGGTTACGAAGCTGTAGGCGGGTCGCCCCGCTTCGCCGGCATGTTCCTCGCGCGCAGTCTCGCGCCAGTCGGGCCCGAAGGCCGGCACCGTCGCGTCGCCCTCGGCATCGAGATGGACTTCGGTGAGCTCGATTCGTTCCGCCCGATCGAGGAACAGCGCGAAGACCTCCGCGCCGCCGATCACCGCCACGTCGCCGTCCCCTGCCAGCGCCAGCGCTTCTTCGGGGCTATACGCGATCTCGGCGCCCTCGGCGCGCCAATCGCGGTCGCGCGTGAGGACGATGTGGCGGCGACCGGGGAGCGGGCTGGGGAAGCTCTCGAAGGTCTTGCGCCCCATCAGCATCGGCTTGCCCATGGTCTGCGCCTTGAAGCGTTTTAGGTCGGCGGGCAGGTGCCAGGGCAGTTTGCCGTCGCGGCCGATCACGCCATTGTCGGCGCGTGCAAGGTGGAAGATGATCACGATGCGATCATGATCGACCCGCGCGGGCGGAGCAATCCCGCAGGCTAGAAGACCCCCGGCGCCTCGCGCTGGACGGTGCTCGGCCGTTCGGGTGCGAGCAGTTCGGTCGCCGCCGTGCTCCTCCGCACCGCGAGCGCCACCGCCCCGCTCGATGCAAGCGGGCTGCAGCTGCGCCCGGCGAGGAAGTCGAGCGCGGCCCTGGTCGAGGCTTCGCGTGGATCGCCGAGCGGATAGGCGATGTCGTCCCCGGCGCGGCAGCTCGCCTCGACCTTGGTCGCCAGGCCGTCATAATAATCGCCCTGCCGCTGCGAATTCTGCGTCGCGAAGGCGATCACTCGCAGCCGATCGTCGCAGGCGGAGCGATCGATCGCGATCTGCCCTACCGGCTTGCCATAGGTGTTGGTGCCGATCAGCGCAGCGTTGGCGTGGAGATAGGGGATGAAGGCGTTGATCACGAATTCGCTCGCCGAGGCGGTCCCGCCTGTACCGATGAAGGCGATCCGCGTCGGCGCGATCGATTCGGCGGCGGGCTGGAACAACAGCGTCTCGCCCTCCGCCGCCTTTTCGGGGCGGAACGCCATATAGCCGAACACGTCGCTCGCGGCGCGATTGCGCCCGAGCAGATCGCCCATCAGCTGCGCGACCGAGACCAGCCCGCCGCCATTGTAGCGGAAATCGACGATCACTTCGGTGATCCCCTCCGCGCGGAACTGGGCGAAGGCAGTGCGCAGCGCCGGGTTCGCCGTCGAGATGAAGGTGCGAAGGTTCACATAGCCCACCTGCCGCGCGCCGTCGGTCAGGATCTTCGCGCCATAACGCGGCGATACGGGCAGCAGGGCATAGTCCGCCTTGGCGACCGTCACATCGCGCGTGCCGGCGTTGTCGCTGATGCGCAGGACGCGCGTCGTGCCGGGCGTGTCGGGGCCAAGCGCGTTGGCGACGCCGGCCGAGCCCTCGCTGCCGAGGATCGTGCTGACTTCGCGCAGGTTCGCGGCGGTCGTGCCGATCGCGACGATCTCGGTGCCGCGATCGATCCCCGCCGCCAGCGCCGGTGCCCCCTCGAACGCCTCGGCGACCAGGACGCGGCGGGCCCCGCCGTCATAGCTCAGCCGGAAGCCGAAACCCGCGGTCGCGCCCGAGGCGTAATAGGCATTCTCCTCGGCGATCGACGTGACATAAGTGAAATAGCGGTCGCGCCGCTGGCCGCGCGCGGTGGCGGTCAGCGCGTCGACATAGCTTTCGAGGTTCGGATAAGGCGCTGGATCGAGGCCGGCGGGCAGCGTTTCGGGGAAGAGATACCATTCGCGCATCTGCGCCGCGACCCAATCCTGCCGATCGCGCAGGGTGCAGGCGGTCGTGGCCGGGGGTGTCGGTGCCGGTGTCGGCGTAGGCGTAACCGTGGGTGGCGCCACGACCGTTCCGCCGCCGCTACTCCCGCCGCCGCACGAAGCCAGGATCAGGCTTGCACCCAGGAGAGCGGAGAGGGGCTTGCGCATCGCGGTTCTTTCGAAGTTTCAATTGCTTAGCAGATGTCGACCCCCAAGGGTAGCGCCCAGTCGATCGTGCCGCGACCATGGGCGTCGAGGAAGGCGTTGGCCTGGGAGAAATGGCCGCAGCCGTGGAAGCCGGTGTAAGCGGAAAGGGGCGAGGGATGGGGGGCTTTGAGTAGCAGATGCCGCCCGCCTTGCTGAGTCGAATCCACGTTCGCCGCCTTTTTCTGGGCATGGCTCCCCCAGAGCAGGAATACCATCGGCTCGGGGCGGGCATTGACCTGCGCGATCACCGCATCGGTGAAGCGCTCCCAGCCGCGGCCCTGGTGCGACGCCGGCTTGCCGCTCTCGACGGTCAGCACCGAGTTGAGCAACAGCACCCCCTGCCGCGCCCATGCTTCGAGGAAACCATGCGGCGCCCGGGGAATGCCAAGATCGCGCTCCAGTTCCTTGTAGATGTTGACCAGGCTCGGCGGCGTGCGCGTGCCCGGCTGGACCGAGAAGCACAGGCCATGCGCCTGCCCCTCGCCATGATAGGGGTCCTGGCCCAGGATCACGACGCGGACCCGATCGAGCGGGGTGAGCTCCAGCGCGCGGAGCCAGTTCGCCTCGGCCGGGAAGATGCGCTTTCCCGCCGCTTGCTCGGAGGCGAGGAAGCCGCGGAGCGCAGCCATGTACGGCGCTTCGAATTCCTGGCGCAGCGGCGCGTGCCAGCTCCGGTGCAGCTTGCTCTCCTCCATGGCCCCGCATCTCGCAACCGCGGGGAGAGGTCAACGTTGAGCAGGGATGAGCGACAGCGCAATGGAGCCGATGGAGGCAAAATCGGTCGATTCGCTCCCCGACGGCCCGGGCTGGCAGTTCGAGCCGAAGTGGGACGGCTTTCGCTGCTTGGTCTTCAAACAGGGCGATACCGTCGAACTCGTCTCCAAATCGGGCAAGCCGCTGGCGCGCTATTTTCCCGAAGTCGAAGCGGCGATCGCGGCGCTGCCGGTGAAGCGGCTGGTGCTCGACGGCGAATTGCTCATTCCGGTCGGGCCGAGCCTGTCGTTCGATTCGCTCCAGGCGCGGCTGCATCCGGCGGAGAGCCGCATCCGCAAATTGTCGGTCGAGACGCCGGCGCGGCTGATGCTGTTCGATTGCCTGTGGGGTGAGGAAAGCCTGGCCGATCGCCCGCTGGCCGAGCGGCGCGCGGCGCTAGAGGCCTTTTACAAGCGGTATCGCTCGGAGACGCTGCGGCTGTCCCCCGTCACCGCGGACCGCGCGACCGCGCAGCGCTGGCTCGATGTGGCGGGCGGGGCGCTGGACGGGGTGATCGCGAAGCGGCTCGACGATTCCTATCAGCCGGGCGTGCGGGCGATGCGCAAGGTCAAGCGGCTGCGCAGCGCGGACTGCGTGGTCGGCGGCTTTCGCTATTCGGCGAAGAAGCGGGAAGTCGGATCGCTGCTGCTGGGGCTGTATGACGAGGCCGGGCTGCTCCACCATGTCGGCTTCACCTCGGGGCTGGCGGCGGTGGACCGGCCGGCGCTGACCGCGCAGCTCGAGGCGCTGGTGGCGGCGCCGGGGTTCACCGGCGACGCACCGGGCGGGCCGAGCCGCTGGGCGACCGAGCGTTCGACCGAATGGCAGCCGCTGCGGAGCGAATTGGTGGCTGAGGTGCGCTACGACCATGTCACCGGGCGGCGCTTTCGGCACGGCACCGGTTTCCTGCGCTGGCGGCCGGACAAGAGGCCCGACCAGTGCACGATGGCGCAATTGGGGGAAGAGGCCAGCCCGGCGATCGTCGAAGCGGCGTTGCGGCCGCTTGGTGCCTGACGCGGAGCCCGCGCCAACTAATTCTTCCTTCCGGAAGCCAGCGCCCACATAGGGATGACTTTCCACCCCCCCTCCGCTAATCGGCGCGCACCCATGACCGACGCTCAAGAAACCCCGCGCGACTGGCGCGACACCGTCTTCCTTCCGAAGACCGACTTTCCTATGAAGGCCGGCCTTGCCGCCAAGGAACCCGCGATCCTCGCGCATTGGGAGAACATCGGGCTCTACGCCAAGCTGCGCGAGCAGCGCGCCGGCCGCGAGCGCTTCCTGCTCCATGACGGCCCCCCTTATGCGAATGGCGACATTCACATGGGGCACGCGATGAACAAGATCCTCAAGGACATCGTCGTGCGCTCGCAGACCCTGCTCGGCAAGGATGCGCCCTATGTCCCCGGCTGGGACTGCCACGGGCTGCCGATCGAGTGGAAGGTCGAGGAGGCCTATCGCGCCAAGAAGCTCAACAAGGACGAAGTCGATCCCGTCGCCTTCCGTGCCGAATGCCGGGCCTATGCCGAGAAATGGGTGGCGGTGCAGCGCGGCCAGTTCGAGCGGCTCGGCATCATGGGCGATTGGGACGATCCGTACCTCACGATGAAGTTCGAGAGCGAGGCGACGATCGTCGGCGAGCTTTTGAAGTTCGCCGAGAGCGGCCAGGTCTATCGTGGCGCCAAGCCGGTGATGTGGTCGCCGGTCGAGAAGACCGCGCTGGCCGAAGCCGAGGTCGAATATGAGGACGTCGTGTCGACGCAGATCGACGTGGCGTTCGAGATCGTCGAGGCGCCGAACGCGCCCGAGCTGGTCGGCGCGCATGCGGTGATCTGGACGACGACGCCCTGGACGATTCCGGTGAACCAGGCTTTGGCTTATGGGGCTGAGATCGAGTACGCATTTGTCGATTGCTGGCTGACTGCTGGTGGTACCGACGATCAGGACTTCGAAGGCGTCTCCGGCAAGGCGATGGCCCGCGTGTGCGAGCAGCTTCCGTGGTTTAGAAATGGGCCGCGTTTTGTCGTGGCGATGAATCTAGTCGCCTCGTTGGCAAAGCGTCTAAACGACCTACTTGCCAAAGTGGACTTGTCTGATCTTGGCATTGAGGGTGCCGCCTTCGTTCTTGAACACGTGACGAACGATGATGGCCAGCCGTCGCCACTCAGCAGCTTTAAAGGTTCTGACCTCGCTGGCGCTGTCGCGCGCCATCCGATGCACAAGCTCGGCGGGTTCTTCGCCAAGCCACGCCCATTCCTGGACGGATCGAGCTTCGTCACCACCGAGGCCGGCACCGGGCTCGTCCATATGGCCCCCGATCATGGCGAGGACGATTTCCTGCTGTGTAAGGCCAACGGCATCGATCCGGTGTTCGCGGTTGACGGCGCGGGCATGTATCGCGCCGACTGGGCCTGGCTGGGCGGGCAGGGCAGCGTCATCAACAAGAAGTTCGTCGCCAGCGACGGGCCGATCTGCAGCGACTTGCGCGAAGTCGGCGCGCTGCTCGCGGCGTCGGACGATTTTTCGCACAGTTATCCGCATAGCTGGCGGAGCAAGGCCAAGATCATTTTCCGGGCTACGCCGCAGTGGTTCATTCCGATGGATGCGCCCAAACCCGTCACCCCAGCGAACGCTGGGGTCTCAGGCGATGGCGCGGCGCAGGAGCCGCATGAGATGCCAGCTTCCGCTGGCATGACGGCTGGCGGCAACGCCCCTACCCTCCGCGAACTCGCGCTCGATGCGATCGAGCGGACGCGCTGGGTGCCGGAGCGGTCCACCAACCGGATCCGCTCGATGGTCGAGGGGCGCCCCGATTGGGTGATCTCGCGCCAGCGGGCGTGGGGCGTGCCGATCGCGCTCTATGTGAACCGCGCGACCGGCGACTATCTGCGTGATCCGGCGGTGAATGCCCGCATCCTCGAAGCGTTTCGCGCCGGCGGGGCGGATGCCTGGTTCCAGGCGGACCATCAGGCCCTGCTCGGCCCCGACTACCGCCTCGAAGACCATGAGGTCGTCAACGACATTCTCGACGTGTGGTTCGACAGCGGCTCGACCCACGCCTTCGTGATGGAAGCGCGGTACGGCGAGGGCGTGCGCGCCGATCTCTATCTCGAAGGCTCGGACCAGCATCGCGGCTGGTTCCAGTCGTCGCTGCTCGAATCGTGCGGCACGCGCGGGCACGCGCCCTACAAGGCGGTGTTGACTCACGGCTTCGCGCTCGACGGCAAGGGCAAGAAGATGTCCAAGTCGCTCGGCAATGTGGTCGATCCGCTCAAGATCATCGGCGAGAGCGGCGCGGATATCCTGCGTTTGTGGGTCGCCCAGACCGATTATTTCGAGGATGTCCGGATCGGCAAGGAAGTGCTGGCGGGCACGGGCGATACCTATCGCAAGCTGCGGAATACCTTCCGTTATCTGCTGGGGGCCTTGGAAGGTTTCGAGGACAGCGAGAAGCTGCCGGTCGCCGAGATGCCTGAGCTCGAACGCTATATATTGAGCAAGCTGGCGACGCTCGACGCCGAGCTAATGGCGGCGGCGAGTGATTTCGAATTCAACCGCTACAGCCGCGCGCTGACCGATTTTGCCAACGAAGACCTCTCGGCCTTCTTCTTCGATATCCGCAAGGACTCGCTCTATTGCGACGCCCCCGGCGACCCCAAGCGCCGCGCCTATCGCACCGTGCTCGACATCCTGTTTCACGCGCTGGTGCGCTATGCCGCGCCGATCCTTGCCTTCACCGCCGAGGAAGCGTGGCAGGCGCGCTTCCCGAGCGAGGACGGCTCGGTGCACTTGCTCGAATGGCCCGAATTGCCCAAGGGCGCCGCCAGCCACGCCGATTGGTCGGCGATCCGGGCATTGCGCGTCCAGGTAACTGAGGCGATCGAGCCCTATCGGCGCGACAAGCTGGTCCGCTCGAGCCTCGAAGCCGAAGTCACCGCGCCCGATCTCCCGCTTGCCGCCGACGAGCTCGCCGAATTGTTCATCGTCTCCAAAGTCGATCCGGCCGATGCGGTCACGGTAACGCCAACCCAGCGCCTTAAATGCGGCCGATGCTGGCGGCATCTTCCCGAGGTTGTGATCGACGGCGCGCTGTGCGACCGCTGCACCGAGGTGGTTGGAGCATGAGCGCGACGATGAACAGGATGCGTTGGACCGGGCTGCTGGTGGCGGTGCTGGTGTTCCTGCTCGACCAGTGGACCAAATATTATGTGACCGGCCCGCTGGGGCTGAACGTGCAGGACGCGTCGATGACGGTCCTGCCCTTCTTCGGCCTGCGCTTCGTCAAGAATGTCGGCGTATCGCTGGGGCTGCTGCCCGCGACGGGAGATGCGATGCGCTGGGCGCTGGTCGCGCTGACGGCCGCGATTGCCGGCGGCGTGCTGTGGTGGATGCTCAAGGAGCGCAAGACGCCCGATGTCGTCGCGCTGGGGCTCGTGCTCGGCGGCGCGCTGGGCAATATCCTCGATCGCACGCGCCTTGGCTATGTCGTCGATTTCGCCGATCTGCACTTTGGGGCATGGCGCCCCTTTTTGGTCTTCAATGTGGCCGATGCAGCGATTACCATCGGCGTCGTGATCCTGTTGATCCGCGCCTTGTTCGTGCGCGATACGCAGGCCGTGCCGCCTGCTCCTGTGGAGAATGAAGTCAATGCGTAAGCTGATCACTTTGGCCGCGGGCGTCGCGCTCGCCGCTACGCTCTCCGCCTGCGGCAAGAGCGGCTACGACCGCGCCCGTCCGGACGAATTCGCCGTCGCGCGCCAGGCGCCGCTGGTGATCCCGCCCGATTTCTCGCTGGTGCCGCCGCAGCCGGGCGCTCCGCGTCCGCAGGACACGACCGCATCGAGCCAGGCGCTCGACGCGCTGTTCGGCGGATCGCAGGCGCGCAGTGCCTCGGAGAATGCGACGCTCGACGCGGCCGGCCGCACCAATGCCGAGCCCGGCGCACGCTCGACCGTGGGCAGCCCCGGCACCAACGTCGTCGACAAGGGCCAGACCACGCGCGACATCGTCGCGGCGCCGGAGGGCGACGGCCAGGCCGCGCGGACCAGCACCCCGCAATAAGCCTGCGGGCTCAAGCACGAAAAGGGGCGCAGCCGGCCGGCTGCGCCCCTTCTGCTGTGTCGCGCCGGCCCCGAGGGGCCGGCATGTGCGATCAGAAGGCGGCGGTGAGCGACACCACGACCGTACCGTCGGCGATCGAGCCGCCGGTGGTCTTCTGGAAGTTGGGCAGCAGATAGGCGCTGTCCGCGTTGCTGATATCGGTATCGATATAGGAAACGCCGAGCACGAGCCCCTTGTAGGTGAGGTCGGCGCCGAGGGTCCAATCCAGATAGCTGCCGGTCGGCGCGACGCTGGTGCCGTTCGGGCCAAGGCCGCTATTGCCGTCCGAATAGCCGAGATGCGCGCGCAGGCTGATCGGCGAGTTGGGAACGCTCACCACCGCGTCGCCCGACAGATAGAGGTTATCCTCCTTGTCGCCCGGCGCATCGGGGATGCCTGCGGCAGAAGCTGCTCCGGTAAAATAGACGCGGCCCAGGGCTTCCTGCGACGGCGCGTAGAAGACCGATGCGGTCAGCGCAGCCGGCCCAAGCGTGCCCGACAGCTTGACATAAGGCTCGACGAAATCGGTCTCGTCGAGGCCGCCCGGATACATGTACCAGGTGGCGCCGACATCGAGCGTCACGCCCTCTGCCACCGGCAGCTTGTAGCCGGCGAAAAGATCGAGCTCGCAATTGCAGCCCAGGAAGGTGCCCCACCCGGACAGGTTCGAGCCCCATACGCCGGCATAGAGGCCGCTTGCGTGCGAGACGGTGACGCCGGCCTGGACCGCGAGTTCCTTGTCGGTCTGCGAGACGCCACGGAAGCGATAGTCGCTGGCGATGGTCGCGCTACCGGAAACCGTGATGTCCGAGGGCGGATCGGTTTCGTCCTGTGCCATTGCAGGCGTGGCTATGGCGAGCAGCAGCCCGCTGGCGGCGATGAGTGCGTTGCGCATGGAAATACCCTTTCTATGTAAACGAAGGGTTCCCACCTGCTGCCGACGGCACCGCATCTATCGCCCCCCGGGCCATGCGCAGCTGTCTGTCGACCTAACAACATTGCCGGATTGCGCTGCGCTGCACAACATTATTTGCTGCACCATGCAGGGATGGTCAGGGAGTGTTGCGGTTACGCAACAGAATTGTTTCCATGGTTACCGGGTCCGGATCGCGACGATCGCGTCGACTTCGACCGCGGCATTGAGCGGAAGCACGGGCACGCCCACCGCGCTGCGGGCATGGCGGCCGGGCTCGCCGAACAGCGCCTGCATGAGCTCCGACGCGCCGTTGGCGACCTTGGGCTGATCGGCGAAGCTGGCTGCCGAATTGACGAACACGCCCAGCTTCACGATCCGCTCGACTCGGGACAGGTCGCCGTCGAGCGCCTTCCTGATCTGCGCGACGAGCATCAGCCCGCAGCGCTGTGCCGCCTCGACCCCGTAAGCCAGATCGCGATCCTCGCCGAGCCGGCCGGTCATGACCGCGCCGTCCTTGAACGGCAGCTGCCCCGAGATATGGAGCAGCCCGCCGGCCTCGACCGCCGGGACATAGGCCGCGACCGGGGCGGCGGCTTCGGGGAGGGTGAGGCCGAGCTCGGCCAGTTTCGCGTCGATTGCGGCTGTCATGGCCGGCGATCAACCATTCGCCGCGTCGGCGGTCAAGCCCTGCGCGAAGCGCGCCTCGATCCAGGCCTGCGCCTCGCGCCAATCGTCGATGCGGGCGTGGGCATGCGGGGCGGGAGGAACGTCCGGCGCGAGGCTGGGCTCGGCGATCATGTGGAGGCGGTGGACCGAAGGGGCATGTTCGGCGACCGACGCGTGGTGGACCGCGAGATCGTCGACGAACACCGTCACCGGCCCGCCCATTTCCGCGACCAGCCGCGCGACCGGCGCGCCCTTGGGGCCCTGGTTGCACTCGACTCGGTGAGCGATGCCGTGGGTGGCGAGCTGGGCGATGCGGTGCGGGCGGCAATGATCGCCCAGATTGGTGAGGACGATGATGTCGGCGCGCTCGGCCAGTGCCGCGAGCGCCTCGCGGGCATGCGGCACCAAGGTCTGGCGCTCCATCTCGTGCGGGAAGAAGCCGTCGAGCAGCGCCCACATCTCCTTCTGCTCGACGAGGCTCTGGTCGGCGCGACGGCGCATCGAGGTGGCGAAATCGCCGCCATTGGGGGTGAAGTCGATATCATGCGCCTCGTCGACCCAGGCGCCGAAATGGCGGACCATGTGGAGCAATACTTCGTCGCAATCGGTGATCAGCAGGGGCTTCATGCTTGCTCCAGGGCAATGCGGGCCGCGACCAGGGCGGCGGGTTTGACGTCGAGCGCGTCGGCGCAGGCGAGCAGATCGGGCTCGTAGGATTCGAGGAAGCCGAGCGTGGCGGCGAGCAATTGCGGCTCGCTGGCGCGGTCGCGGAGCCCGGCGGGATCGAGCCCGGTGAGGTCGAGCAAGCGGGCGGCGCGGGCGGAATCGCCCAGCGTCCATACCAGCGCCTGCAGCGCCAACGCCTCGGCGTTTGTCTCGCGCGACGCCATCGCCTAGAATATGTCCAAGGTCATAGGGTGGTGCGCGTGGCAAAAAGGGTGCTCGTTGTCGAGGACAACGAACTTAATCTGAAGCTGTTCTGCGATTTGCTGCGCGCGCACGCCTTTTTGGTGGAGCCGGTGAACGACGGCCGCGACGCGGTTTCGCGCGCGCGCGCCTTCCAGCCCGATCTGGTCGTGATGGACATCCAGATGCCGCATGTCAGCGGGCTCGACCTGATCCGCGAGATGAAGCTCGACGCCCGGCTGCGCGCGATTCCGGTTATGGCGGTGACGGCCTATGCGGGGCGCGAGGACGAGGAGCGGATCCGCAGCGCGGGGGCGAACGCCTATGTGTCGAAGCCGATCTCGCTGGCGCGGTTCATGGAGGAAGTGCGGGCGCTGGTGCCCAGTGATGTGGTGGAGGCTGGCGGCTTATAGGAAAATCAGCGCCGCTCGCGGAGGTACTTCGCGATATCGTGGAGCTTGCTGCCGATATAGAAGAGCATGCCGACGACGACGCTGCCCCACAGGATTAGGATAATGGGGGGGATGTTGTTCATATGCGCTCCTCTTTGTTTAGTCGCGCGGCGGCCGGTCTCCTTGCCAACGCCAAGCCGCATCGGCGCCAAACTCAGACCGCCACCGGCGCCTTGATATGCGCTTGCGCCTCATACCCCACGATAGCGAAGTCTTCATACTCGTACGCGTCGATCGACGGCGCCCTGCGGAGGATTTCCAGCCGCGGCAGCGGGCCGGGTTCGCGCGCCAATTGCTCGCGGGCCTGGTCGAGATGGTTCGCGTAGAGGTGGCAATCGCCGCCCGTCCAGATGAACTCGCCGACTTCGAGCCCGGCTTGCTGCGCGAGCAGATGGGTGAGCAGCGCGTAGCTGGCGATGTTGAACGGCACCCCCAGGAAGATGTCGGCCGAGCGCTGGTAGAGCTGGAGCGAGAGCTTGCCGTTCGCGACATGCGTCTGGAACAGGCAGTGGCAGGGTGCGAGCGCCATCGCGTGGAGTTCGCCGGGGTTCCAGGCGGAGACGATCTGGCGGCGCGATCCCGGGTTGGTGCGGATCGTCTCGAGCAGTTCGGCGATCTGATCGATGTGGCGGCCGTCGGCGGCCTCCCAATCGCGCCATTGCTTGCCGTAGACCGGGCCGAGCTCGCCATTCTCGTCGGCCCATTCGTCCCAGATCTTGCAATTGTTCTCCTGCAGCCAGCGGACATTGGTGTCGCCGCGCAGGAACCAGAGCAATTCGACGATGATCGAGCGGATGTGCAGCTTCTTGGTGGTGAGCAGGGGGAAACCCTCGGCCAGATCGAAGCGCATCTGGTGGCCGAATACCGATAGGGTGCCGGTGCCGGTGCGGTCCATCGTCTCGGCGCCATGGTGGAGCGCGCGGGCCATCAGATCGAGATATTGACGCATCGCGGTAGCCTAGCCGGGGCGGGGGCGATCGCCAAGCCGGGCGCGGGCTATCTCCGAAATG
This sequence comes from Sphingomonas sp. M1-B02, assembly GCF_026167525.1. Lineage (NCBI taxonomy): Bacteria > Pseudomonadati > Pseudomonadota > Alphaproteobacteria > Sphingomonadales > Sphingomonadaceae > Sphingomonas > Sphingomonas sp. M1-B02. Next base: position 2,883,685 of record NZ_CP110679.1, read on the forward strand.
GAGTGACTTATCGCCGGATCGGATCGGGATGGGCTTCGGCGCGCGAGGCGGGGATGGCAGCCTTGCTGCCATGCTGCCAACCGAGCTCTTGCCCAGACCGCGGCGGCTCGCCGATCCCGCCGCGGCCGGCGCCTTATTCGCTCCGCTGGCGAACGAGCCGACCGAAGTGGCCGCGTTCGTATATCTGGGGGGGAGCAGGAGGTGCTGGGCATCCGCCATGCGCGCTCCTGCTCGGTGGACCGGCTGGTCCTGCCGATTCGCGAGGTTGCCGCCGATGCGCTGGCGTTCGACGCGCGCGCGGTGGTGATGGCGCACAACCATCCGAGCGGCGATCCGACCCCGAGCGCGGCGGATCGCGAGGCGACTCGGCTGCTCGCCCGTGCGCTGGAGGCGATCGAGGTGCGGCTGGTCGATCATCTCGTGATAGCGGCCCGCGGGATCACCAGCTTTCGCAGCCTAGGGCTGCTCTGAGCCCTCGCCCGGCTGGAGCGCGGCGGGGGTGGCGATCGCGCCGCTCTTGCACGCCTTGATCGTGCCGGGCTCGGGGCGTTCGCCCTGCGGGCTGAAGATCGCGAGATAGCCGCCCGCCGAGGGCATCGGCCGCCGTGATACGAGGCGATAGCCGACCGCGGCGAACTCGCATTCGAGCAATTCGGGCGGAGTGCCATGATGCTCGGTCGGGCGGTTGGCATCGACGACGATCACCTGTCCGTCGGCGGTCAGCGAGGGGCGGAGCCGCCAGAGAAATTCGTAGGGGCTCTCGATCTCATGATACATGTGCACCATCAGCACGCGGTGGAAGCTGCCCTCGGGCAGGCGCGGGTCGGCGGGGAGACCGAGGCGGACGCTAACATTGTTGAGCCGTTCGCGCACGACACGGGTGCCCAGTTTCTCGATCGTGTCGGGAACGATATCCTCGGCGACGACGCGCCCCTTGGCGCCTACCCGCTGGCCGAGCCGGATCGTATAATAGCCCTCGCCCGCGCCGATATCGGCGACGGTCATGCCGGGCCTGATTCCGGCCAGGTTCATCACCCGGCCAGCCTCGTTCAGGCGATCGCGCGCCTCCTCCGTCGACCATCGCGCCGAGACGATCGTCGCGACCGGACGATCGGCCGCGGGAAAGCCGGTATTCTTGGCCTGGACGCGATTCTCGCCCGTCGAGGCGGGGCTGCCGTCGCACGCGACGATCAGCAACGCCGTCAGCAAGGCGAGGGGTGGCCTCAATCGACATCCTCCACTTCGACCGTTTCGCCGGTGACGCGCTGCGACAATGCCGCGGCCATGAACGGATCGAGTGCACCGTCTAGCACGTCGCCCGGCGCGGTCGAGGTCACGCCGGTGCGCAGGTCCTTGACCATCTGATAGGGCTGGAGAACGTAGGAGCGGATCTGGTGTCCCCAGCCGATGTCGGTCTTGGCGGCGTTTTCGGCGTTCGCGGCCTGCTCGCGGATCTGCAGCTCGCGTTCGTAGAGGCGCGCGCGCAACTGGTTATAGGCCTCGGCCTTGTTCTTGTGCTGGCTGCGCTGATTCTGGCACTGGACGACGATGCCGGTGGGGATGTGGGTGATGCGCACCGCCGAATCGGTGGTATTGATATGCTGCCCGCCGGCGCCGGACGCTCGATAGGTGTCGATGCGCAGGTCGCTCTCATTATATTCGACGTTGATGTCGTCGTCGATCACCGGATAGACCCACACGCTGGAGAAGCTGGTGTGGCGCCGCGCGGCGCTGTCATAAGGCGAGATGCGGACCAGGCGGTGGACGCCGCTTTCGGTCTTGGCATAGCCATAGGCATTCTCGCCCTTGATCAGCAACGTCGCCGACTTGATGCCGGCCTGCTCGCCGGCGTGGAAGTCGATCAGCTCGACCTTCATGCCGCGGCGCTCGGCCCAGCGGGTATACATGCGCTGGAGCATGCCTGCCCAGTCGTTGCTCTCGGTGCCGCCGGCGCCGGCATTGATCTCGATATAGGTGTCGTTGGCGTCGGCCTCGCCCGAGAGCAGCGCCATGACCTTGTCGCGCTCGGCGCGCTCGGCGAGAGCTGCGAGCGCGGCGGTGCCTTCGTCGGCCATCTGCGCGTCGCCCTCGGCGTCGGCCATTTCGATCAGCTCGGCGGTGTCCGAAAGCTCGCTCTCGATTGCGCGCGTGGCGCCGATCGCCTCGTCGAGGCGGCGACGCTCGCGCATCACGTCCTGCGCGGCCTTGGCGTCGTTCCACAGCGTCGGATCCTCGACGCGCGCGTTGAGCTCGTCGAGCCGGCGCAGCGCGCGATCCCAGTCGAGGAAGCGGCGGAGCAGCGCCAGCGCGGCGTTGATCTTGTCGATATGGGCCTGCGCTTCGGCGCGCATTGTAAAACCTTTCAGAACATTCCGTCATCCCGGCGGAAGCCGGGATCCAGGGCAACAAGCGGTTCGCCTTGGACTCTGGATCCCGGCTTTCGCCGGGATGACGATATAGGGTGCATTGCGCGCGCTAGTAGATTCCGCCCTCGCGTTGCAAGAAATCGCGCTCGCCCTGGTTCGCGGCCTTGGGCGCGGTCTTGCGGACGACGGCCTTTTTCTCGGCCTCTTCCTGCTGGTCGCGGCGGCCGCGGCGCGGTTCGCTTTCGGGCTTGAAGGCTTCCCAGATCACCGAGGCGAGCGGATCGCTGGTCGGCCAGCCGCCGAACACGCGTCGGCCACTCCCCCGATCGACCCGCGCCATGCGGATTCCCGCGGGCGCAGTGAAGGGCAATTTCTCCATGCCTTCGAAGGCGGGCTTGGCGAAATCCTTGAAGATCGGTGCCGCAACGGTGCCACCCTGGACATAGCCGCCGAGGTTGGTCGGCGTGTCATAGCCGAGGTAGAGGCCGGCGATCATCTGCGGCACGCCGCCTACGAACCAGACATCGGTAGGGCCCGACGTGGTGCCGGTCTTGCCCATGATCGGGCGGCCGAGATCGCGCAGCACGGTGGCGGTGCCGCGCTGGATCACGCCTTCGGTGATATGGACGATCTGATAGGCGCTCATCGGCTCGATCACCTGGCGAGCGCGGGTGACCGGGCGGGGCATCGGGCCGCGATCCCAATCGGGGGCGTTGCACTTCTCACAGGCGCGCCAGTTCTCGGGCCAGATCACCTCGCCGCGGCGATCCTGGACGAAATCGATCAGCGAGGGGGTCAGCGCGCGACCGTGATTGACCAGGATCGCATAAGCGTTGACCATCCGCATCACCGTCGTCTCGCCCGCGCCCAGCGCGTAGCTGAGATAGGGCGGGGACTTCTGCTTCGAGATGCCGACGCGCTGGATCAGGTCGACGACCTTGTCCATGCCGATCTGGTTGGCGACCTGGACCGTCATCAGGTTGCGCGATTGCTCGACGCCCCAGCGCAATGTCTTGGGGCCCGCGCCGCGCATGTTTCCGAAATTGCGGAAGCATTTCTGGCCGAGATTGGCGCCCTGCCAGACGCAGAAGGGGCCATCGACGACGATCGTGGAGGGGCTGAGCCCCTGTTCCATCGCGGCGGCATAGACCAGAGGCTTGATCGTCGAGCCGGGCTGGCGCTGCGCCTGGGTGGCGCGATTGAACGACTGGATGCGCGAGTCGAACCCGCCCTGCATCGCCAGCACCTGGCCGGTGCGGGGATCCTCGACCACCATCCCGCCCGAGATGCGCGGCACGCTGCGCAGCGCGAAGGTGCCGGCGCTTTCGGGGGCGACGACCAATATGTCGCCCGCTTCGATCGCGTTGAACGCCTCGCCGCCCTTGCCGCGGACCGGCATCGTCGCCGCCCAGCGGGGAAGCCGGCCGGTGGTGCCGTCATCAAAGCCAAGCTGCCACGAATCGCCTTCGCGGGCGATCGCCACGGCGGCGCGCCAATTCTCGTAATCGACGCCGATATTGGTGTTGAGGAAGGGCTGGAGCCAGCCGCGCGCGAGGTCGAGCGGCTTCTCGTTCAGCGGGCCGCTCCAGCCGCGGCCGCGCTCGAGCCGCAACAGGCCGTCGCGCAACGCCTTCTGGGCATATTGCTGAAGCCGCGGATCGAGTGAGGTGCGCACCCACAGCCCGCCGCCATAGACGCTGTAAGGTCCCGCCGCGTTGGTCTCGCCGAACTTGTCCATCAGCTGGCGACGGACTTCCTCGACGAAATAGCCGCCGACGCGCTCGAACTTGGGAGTCTGACGCGGCACGGTGCCCAGCGGCGCGGCGCGCGCCGCGTCGCGCTCGGCGGGGCTGATGAAGCCATTGTCGGCCATCTGCCCGAGCACCCAGTTGCGCCGCTCGATCGCGCGTTCGGCGTGGCGATCGGGATCGTAATTGGCCGGGCCCTTGGGCAGGATCGCGAGATAGGCCATTTGCGGCAGCGTGAGTGCGTCCAGATCCTTGCCGAAATAGGCTTCGCTCGCCGCCGCCACGCCGCCGGCGTTGCGCCCGAGTTCGATCGAATTGAGATAGAGTTCGAGGATCTGCTCCTTCGACAGCGTATTCTCGATCCGCCAGGCGAGGATGCCCTCCTTGGCCTTGCGGACATAGCTGGCTTCGTTGCCGACGAGCAGATTCTTGGCGACCTGCTGCGTGATCGTCGACGCGCCGACCGGGCGGCCGCTGCTGGTCAAATTGTTGATCAACGCCGAGATGACGCCGGGAATGTCTACGCCGTGATGGCTGAAGAAGGTCTTGTCCTCGGCGGAGAGGAAGGCGTGGACCAGCTGCTTGGGATATTCCGGATAGCTCAGCTGGACGCGGCGCTCGCGCGCATAGCTGTGGATCGGGGTGCCGTCGTACGAGCGGACATTGGTGGGCAATGGCGGCTCATAGCTGCGCAGCGTGTCCACCGAGGGCAGATTGCGCGCGATGAAGATCCAGATGAGCAACAGCCCGATCCCGCCGAGCAGCGCCAGCAGCGCCAGCGAGCGGAACCACCAGCGGTGTCGCACGCGCGCGAAGAATCCGCGGACCCCGCCGATCTCGCGCGTGATCCGCATCTTGAAGCTGGAAATGCTGCCGTCCGCCATTTGCCGCGCGGTGTAGCAACTTTCTCGGGGGATGAAACCCGATCAGAACGTCCTCGAAACCAACTCGTCCGTTTCGCCTCGATACCGACCCTCGCCGGAAGCAGCGGGACAGCAGATCAGCGCGATGCGAGGCGTGTGGCGAAATGGATTTCGACGGCCTTGCGGACGCTCTGCGCAACCCGTTGCTGGCCGTCGCGCGACGCCAGGAATTCGGCATCGCGCGCGTTCGAGATATAGCCGGTCTCGAACAGGATCGAAGGCATGTCGGGCGCCTTGAGAACCATCAGCGACGCCATCCGGTGCCAGTTGGCCTTGACCGGGATCAGCGGCTGCGCCTCGCGGCCGAGCAGACGGGCGAAGCTGGCGGACGTATTCATCGTCTCGCGCTGGGTCAGGTCGATCAGGATCGACGAGATGTCCGGGCTGGCGACGCCCAGATCGACTCCGGCGAGGATATCGGCCTTGTTCTCGCGTCCCGCCAGCCGCGCGGCCTCCTTGTCCGAGGCGACTTCGGAAAGCGTGTAGACGGTCGCGCCCGAGGCCTCGGTGTTGCCGGCGCTGTCGCAATGGACGGAGATGAACAGATCGGCCTTGAGCCTGCGTGCAAGTCCGTAGCGCTCCTGCAGGATCAGGAAGCGGTCGTCCTCGCGTGTCAGCGCGACGCGAACCCGGCCGGATTTCAGCAATGCATCGCGGATCGCGAAGGCGACCTTGAGCGTCAGATCCTTTTCGCGCAGGTCGCCTGTCGGCGAGAGCGCGCCGGGATCGTGCCCGCCATGACCGGCATCGATCACGACCAGCGGGCGATCCGCGTCGCCATAGACTTTGGGAAGTGGCGCCGCGGGCGCACGGCGCGGTAGCGCCATCGCGACGCTATAGGGGTGCCGGCTCGACGGCTGGAGATAGGTGAGCGGGGGCAGGAAGCTCATCCGCCGCTCCGCCGCGGCGCGCGCGAAGCGGGCATCGTCGACGGTGCGCAGCTGGAGCGTGAGCGTGCGGCCGTCCTTGCCGAATGTGCCTTCGGTGACGATGGCGGGGCGGGCGAGATCGAAGACGATGCGCATGCCGCTCTGGCCCTGCGACCCTTGGCGGATGCCAGAAACGACACCGCCTGCCCGCGCATCGCTACCGGGTTCGGCGCCATGCAGGTCCAAGGCAATACGTTGCGGCCCCGCGAGCATGAACGCGCTCGCTTGAGTCACCGGCGTGTCGAACTTCACAACGACGCGATCGCCCTGGACGCGCACTTCCTGCACAACACCTGCCCAGCTAGGCACTCCGGTCAACCAACCGGAGAGAAGGGCAAGCAGGAAAAGCACCCGCGCGATATGCCGTGATGAACCGTGGGGGGTCCAGTTCAAAAGCATTCTCAACTCACTCACTCGGCTCGAAAGCCCTGACGGTTCGTGGGTAGCGGCCCGCTTCTTCCAACGCGGTGAAGCGAGACGGTTAACCACGCGTTCGGCATATTTTTGCCGGCAAGGCCGGCAATCGATTGCCGTCCGGCTCGGCAAAACATGGCTTCGGCCGGTAAAACTTCGCTGGCTTGGAGCCTCAGGAATTTTGCGGAACGCGGGCATGGCGGTGCCCGATCCGGCTCCCGCGGCGCGGGTGGTTGCCGCGTCGCGCGGGGGGTGCTAGCACCGCAACGGTCCGACCTATTGGTGCCGGACGTGTCACGCGGCCACATCGCCGCGACAGTTCAGGTTGACGTTCGCATGAGGCAATTTCCCCACCGATTGACCGCCAAGGCCATGCCGGCTTTGCGCGCGATGGTGGTGGAGCAATCGAACCGCAGGTTCGTGCGTGCCCGTGCAGCAACAGCAGTTTTCGAAACCTGCGGAACCGCAGCCGGAATGCCCGGCCGCGAACGCTTCACATATCGCGCGCACGCGCCCCAGCCCCTCGGGGTCTCTGGCCGGCGCGCCCGGAGAACATTAAATGACCATGCGTATGCTGATCGACGCACGCCACCGGGAGGAAACCCGTGTGGCTGTCGTCAAAGGGAACCGGATCGAGGAATTTGATTTCGAGTCCGCCGAGCGAAAGCAGCTCAAAGGAAATATCTATCTAGCCAAGGTTACCCGGGTCGAGCCGTCGCTGCAGGCGGCGTTCATCGACTATGGCGGCAATCGCCACGGCTTCCTGGCCTTCTCCGAAATCCATCCCGATTATTACCAGATCCCCAAGGAGGATCGCGACGCGCTGTTGCGTGAAGAGGCCGAGCATGCCGCCGAAGAGGCTGCATTGCGTGCCGAGGAAGATGACGACGATCACGCCCTCGAGTCTGAAGACGGCGTGGAAGTGCTCGAGCGGTCGCACGACGACGAGCATGACGAGCACGACCATGACGACGAGGCGTTCGAGACCGAAGAGGCTTCGGAGGGCGATGGCGAGCGCGGCGGTGGTCGCGGGCGTGGACGCGGCCGGGGCGGCAAGCGCCGCGGTGGCGAGGACAGCCCCGCGGAGGCACTGCGCGAGCGCCGGATGAACCTGCGCCGTCGCTACAAGATCCAGGACGTGATCCGCCGCCGCCAGGTGCTGCTGGTCCAGGTCGTCAAGGAAGAACGCGGCAACAAGGGTGCGGCGCTGACGACCTATCTGTCGCTGGCCGGCCGTTACTGCGTGCTGATGCCCAACACCGCGCACGGCGGCGGCATTTCGCGCAAGATCAGCTCGGCTGCCGATCGCAAGCGTCTCAAGTCGATCATGTCCGACATGGCATTGCCGCCCTCGATGGGCTGCATCGTCCGTACCGCCGGGCTTCAGCGCACCAAGACCGAGATCAAGCGCGACTTCGATTATCTGGCCCGACTGTGGGACGGGATTCGCGAGGAGACGCTGAAGTCGACCGCGCCGGCGCTCGTTTATGGCGACAGCGACCTGATGAAGCGCGCGATCCGCGACATCTACAACAAGGATATCGACGAGGTGATCGTCGAAGGCGAGGACGGCTATCGCCAGGCCAGGGAGTTCATGAAGCTCCTGATGCCGAGCCACGCCAAGAAGGTGAAGCAATATGCCGACGCGGTGCCGCTGTTCCAGCGCGCCGGGGTCGAAGAGCAATTGTCGGCGATGTACCATCCGGTGGTGCAGCTGAAGTCCGGCGGCTATCTGGTGATCAACCCGACCGAGGCGCTGGTCTCGATCGACATCAACTCGGGCCGCTCGACGCGCGAACATTCGATCGAGCAGACCGCGACCCAGACCAACCTCGAGGCCGCCGCCGAAATCGCCCGCCAGCTGCGCCTGCGCGACATGGCCGGGCTGGTCGTGATCGATTTCATCGACATGGATCATTCGTCGAACGTCCGTAAGGTCGAGAAGGCGATGAAGGAGGCGCTGAAGAACGATCGCGCCCGCATCCAGGTCGGTCGCATCAGCGCCTTCGGCCTCATGGAGATGAGCCGCCAGCGGCTGCGCACCGGCGTGCTCGAAGCATCGACTCGTCAGTGCCCGCATTGCGAGGGCACCGGGCTCGTCCGTACCGCATCGTCGGCGGGCCTGTCGGCGCTGCGCATGATCGAGGACGAGGCCGCGCGCGGGCGCGGCTCGCAGATCACGCTGCGCGCCAGCCAGGAAGCGGCCTTCTACCTGCTCAATCGCAAGCGCGGCGAGCTGGCCGAGATCGAGGATCGCTACGGCGTGCTGGTCGAGGTGATTTCGGACGGCGAAGTCGAGGGTGCGCGCATGTCGGTCGAGGCCTCGGGCCCGCCGCCGGCGCATGCGCCGCGGATCGAACGGCTGATCGAAGAGCCCGAAGACGATTATGTCGAGGAGATCGACGAGGAAGAGGAAGAGGAAGAAGAGGAGGCCGAGGCCCCCCGCGCCCGCGAACCCCGCGAAGCCCGTGAGGGCCGCGAAGAGGGTGACGGCGAGGGTCGCGGCAAGCGCCGCCGTCGTCGTCGGGGCCGTGGTCGTCGCCGCGATGGCGAGACCGGTGTCGAGGGCGAAGGCGAGGCCGAGCGCGACGAAGAGCGCGGCGAGCCGATCGAGAGCGAAGAGGCAGTCGACGCGGTAGAGGCGGTATCGTCCGAGCGACCCGAAGGCGAGGAAGGCGAAGGTCGCGGCAAGCGTCGTCGCCGGGGCCGCCGTGGCGGCCGCCGTGGCGGATCGTCGAGCGAGGACGCCGCCGTCGAAGCGGGCGAAGACGCTCTGGGCGAAGGCGAGTCGGCGGGAGAGGCAGAAGCGCCTGCCGCGCCCGAGCCGGAAGCCGAAGCGGCCCCCGCGCCGAAGCGCAGCCGTCGCAAGAAGGCCGTCGTGGAGGCAGAGGCTGCGGCCGATGAGCCTCCTGTCGCAGAAGCGCCCGCTGCCGAGGAAGCTCCCGTGGAGCCGACCCCGGCACCCAAGCGCAGCCGTCGCAAGAAGGCGGACGTCGTTGCCGAAGTGGCGCCGGATGCCGCCGAGCCCGCGCCCGAAGCCGAGCCTGCTGCCGAGGCGGCGCCCGCGCCCAAGCGCCGGAGCAGCCGCCGCAAGGCCGTCGTCGACGTGACGGAAACGCCGGCCGAAGCGGTGGCGGAAGCAACGGCCGACGCTTCCGCCGATACCCCCACCGAGGCCGAGCCCGCGCTGCAGGACCTGACGCCTGACGCGGACGGGACCGACGAATCTTCCCCGCGCCGCGGTTGGTGGCAGCGGACCTTCGGGGCCTGAAGATGCGGGGAGTGCGCCCGGCGATGCGGCGCACTCCCCGTCCTCCGCGGCTTCACGGCATGTTCATCGCGCATCCCGGAGAGCGTTGCCGCCAGTGGAGTTTGGGACGATGATGCCGCGCATGAAGCGCCTTGCCGCCTTGCTGGCCCTCTTGTGCCTGACCTGTTTCGTGGCGCGCCCGGCGCTTGCGCAATCGCTGCTCCGCGACGCCGAGACCGAAGCGCTGCTGAACGACATGTCGCGGCCGATTCTGATCGCCGCCGGGCTTTCACCCGCCAATTTCAAGGTCGTGCTGGTGCAGGACCAGTCGATCAACGCCTTCGTCGCGGGTGGACAAATCGTCTATATCCACTCCGGGCTGATCGACGCGGCGGACACCGCCAACGAAGTCCAAGGCGTGATCGCGCACGAGATCGGCCATATCGTCGCCGGCCATGCCGTCTTCCAGAATGACGGCGGCTTCACCAACATCTCGATCCTGAGCCTGTTGCTCGGCGCCGCGGCGATGGCCGCGGGCTCGCCCGAGGCCGGCACCGGCCTGATGATGATGGGCCAGCGCGCGGCGATCGGCAAATATCTGGCGTTCAGCCGCGTCCAGGAATCGTCGGCGGACGCGGCCGGCGCGCGCTTCCTCACCTCGGCCAACATCACCGGCAGGGGGATGCTGACCTTCTTCAACAAGCTAACCGCGCTCCAGCACCGCTACGGCTTCTATTCGACCAATCCGGAGATGGATCCCTTTTCGCAGACCCACCCGATGTCGGCGGACCGTGTCGAGACGCTGAAGGGAGATTTGCAGAAGGCGCCGGACTGGAACAAGCCGCTCGACGCGAATATCGAGCGGCGCTTCAAGCGCGTCCAGGCGAAGCTGCGCGGCTATACCCGCGAGCCGGAGGCGACGATGCGGCTCTATCCGAAGAGCGATCAGTCTGCGCCGGCGCATTATGCGCGGGCCTATGCCTACCATAAATCGGGTTATTCCGATCAGGCGGCGGCGGAGACCGCGGCGCTGGTCAAGGCTGCGCCCGAAGACCCCTATTTCCTCGAGCTCGAAGGGCAGATCCTGCTCGAATCGGGCAAGCCGAAGGAGGCTATCGAGCCCTTGCGGCAGGCGACGCTGCGATCGAACAACCAGCCGCTGATCGCCGCGACCTTCGGCCATGCGCTGATCGCGACCGAGGACCGCGCCAATCTGGTCGAAGCCGAGACGGTGCTTCGCCAGGCAGTCGCGCGCGACAAGGAGAATCCCTTCGCCTGGATGCAATTGGGCACCGTCTATGAGCGGAAGGGCGACGAGGCGCGCACTGCACTCGCCACCGCCGAGCGCGCGCATCTGATGGGCGATTCGCGAGTCGCGCTGATGAGTGCGCGCGGGGCGATGGCGGCGCTGCCGCAGGGCTCGTCCGATTGGATCCGCGCGCAGGATATCATGATGGTCTCGCAGACCGCAGTCGAGGAGGCGCGGCGCAAGGGCCGGCGCATCGCGAATTGATGGAACGGCTGTTGCGCAATCCCTTCATGCTGCTCGGCGCGTTCATCGCCTCGGCCTTTCTGGGCGCTGCCCTGTTCGCGCTGATCCAGTCGCGGATTCCGTCGCTCAACGGACCGTCGATCCGCGGCTATCTGCTCGCGCACCCCGAAGTGTTGCCCGAAGCGATGGAGCAATTGCAGGCGCGCGAGGCGGCGAAGGCGGAGAAGGTGCAGCAATCTGCGCAGGCGGCGCTGCCGCAGCATCTGCCGGCGGTGCGCAAGGCCTATGCCGGTGCCTGGGCAGGCAATCCGCAGGGCGACGTCACCGTCGTCGCCTTCATGGACTATGCCTGCGGCTATTGCCGGGCGAGCCTGCCCGGCATCGCCGAGCTGATCGCCAAGGATCCGAACGTACGCGTGGTCTATCGCGAGTTTCCGGTACTTGGCCCCGAGAGCGGCGTCGCGGCGCGCTGGGCGCTGGCAGCGGCCGAGCAGGGCAAATATGGTGCGTTCCACGATGCGCTCTATGCCGAGGGTTCGCCGAGCAGCGAGACGATTGCGATCGCAGCGGGGAAGGCCGGGCTCGATCGGGCGCGCGCCGATGCGGCGGCGAAGTCGGCTTCGGTCGAGCAGGAGGTGGCGAACAACCATAAGCTGGGCGAGGCGCTGGCGGTGAGCGGTACGCCGAGCTGGGTGGTGGGCGACAAATTGCTCTACGGCGCGCGCGATTATGCCGGGCTCGCGGCGGCGGTGACCGAGGCGCGCGCGGGCAAATAAGCGCGGGCCGCTTGTCCCGTGCCGCGGGGCCTCTTACGTAACGGGCGCGTACCGTTCGGGGCTCCCAATACATGCAATCCATCCTGTCGATTTCCCAGGTCAGCAAGACCTATGCGTCCGGACACAAGGCGCTCGACCATGTCGATCTCGAAATCCGCCGCGGCGAGATTTTCGCGCTGCTAGGCCCCAATGGCGCGGGCAAGACGACGCTGATCAGCATCATCTGCGGGATCGTCACGCCAAGCACCGGCACGATCCTGGTCGACGGGCATGACGCAATCCATTCGGCGCGCGAGGCGCGGTCGCGGATCGGGCTGGTGCCGCAGGAATTGTCGGTCGACATGTTCGAGACGGTGATGTCGACGCTGCGCTTCAGCCGCGGGCTTTTCGGCAGGGCGCCCAACCAGGCGCATCTCGATCAGGTGCTCAAGGACCTGTCCTTGTGGGACAAGCGCGATGCGAAGATCATGGAATTGTCCGGCGGCATGAAGCGCCGCGTGCTGATCGCCAAGGCGCTCAGCCACGAGCCCGACATCCTGTTCCTCGACGAACCCACCGCGGGGGTCGACGTCTCGCTGCGGCGCGACATGTGGACGATGATCGGCAAGCTGCGCGAGCGCGGCGTCACGATCATCCTGACCACCCATTATATCGAGGAGGCCGAGGAAATGGCCGATCGGGTGGGGGTTATCAACCGGGGCCAGCTGCTGCTGGTCGAGGAGAAGGCCGCGCTGATGAAGAAGCTCGGCAAGCGGCAGATGGATATCTCGCTGGTCGAGCCGCTGGCCGCGATCCCCCCGGATCTGGCCGAATGGCACCTGAGCCTCGAAGATGAGGGGCATATGCTGCGCTACGTCTTCGACGCGCAGGCGGAGCGCACCGGAATCCCGTCGCTGCTGCGCAAGCTTGCCGACATGGGCGTGCAGTTCAAGGATCTCGATACATCGAAATCGAGCCTCGAGGATATTTTCGTCGACCTGGTCGGGCATAAGGAAGTCGCGGCATGACCGGCGTCAATTTCTACGGCATCTGGGCGATATATCGCTTCGAGATGGCGCGCACGCTGCGCACCCTGTGGCAGAGCATCGTCACCCCGGTGATCACCACCTCGCTCTATTTCATCGTCTTCGGCGGGGCGATCGGCAGTCGGATCGATTCGATCGACGGGGTGAATTACGGCAGCTTCCTGGTGCCCGGGCTGATCATGCTCTCGCTATTGACGCAGAGCATCGCGAACGCGTCGATCGGCATCTACTTCCCCAAATTCACCGGCACGGTGTTCGAGCTGCTCTCGGCGCCGATTTCCGCGCTCGAAATGGTGGTTGGCTATGTCGGCGCGGCGGCGACCAAGTCGATCATCATCGGGCTGATCATCCTCGCCACCTCGGCCTTCTTCGTCCCGCTGCGGATCGATCATCCGCTGGCGATGCTGGCTTTCCTGGTGCTGACCTCGATCACCTTCAGCATGTTCGGCTTCATCATCGGCATCTGGGCGAAGGGGTTCGAGCAGCTGAACATCGTGCCGGCTTTGCTGGTGACGCCGCTGACCTTCCTGGGCGGGGCTTTCTATTCGATCACGATGCTGCCCCAGCCGTGGCAGACGATCAGCCTGTTCAACCCGGTCGTCTATCTGGTGAGCGGGTTCCGCTGGAGCTTCTTCGGCAAGGGGGATGTCGATATCTGGTGGAGCCTGGGGTTCACCGGGCTATTCCTGCTGCTGTGCCTCGGGTTGATCGTGGCGATCTTCAAGACCGGGTATCGGCTCAAAAACTGACCGTCATCCCGGCGGAAGCCGGGATCCAGGCTTACAGAGGACTGCCTTGCTTGACTCTGGATCCCGGCCTTCGCCGGGATGACGACTTATCTTATGACCGGCAGCGTCACCATCGATCCCCCGCACACCCGCTGGGTCGCCTTCACGAAATCCTCTGGCTTGGCCTTGTAGATGTTCGGCACGAACTTCTGCGGGTTACGATCGAGCATCGGAAACCAGCTCGACTGGACCTGGACCATGATCCGATGCCCTTTCTTGAAGACGTGATCGTGCGACCGCAGCGGCACGTCCCAGGCGATGACCTGGTTGGCAACGAGCGGCGTCGCTTTCTCGAAGCTCTGCAGATAGCGGCCACGGCGGACGTCCATCGCGATCGGGAATTGGTAGCCGTTGAGCGTGCGCGGATAGTCGCCGAGTGCGCCTGATCTTGGCTGCTCATAATCGTCGGGCAGCACGTCGATCAGCTTGACCACCATGTCGCTGTCGGTGCCCGAGGTCGAGGCCATCAGCTTCGCCGTGACTTCGCCGGTGACGGTGAGGTCGGCCTCGAGCGGGGCGCTGACATAGCTGAGCACGTCGGGGCGGTGATCGACGAAACGCTGGTCGGCAGCCTCCCACCAGCGCCATTCCTGCGAGGGATAGGTGCGCGAGATCGGGCGCTCGCGGAAGGGCACCGGGTTGGCAGGGTCCGAGACATATTCGCGGCACAAGGCAGCGTCGGCGGGCGCGGTGAAGGACAGCGAACCGTCGGGCTGGAGGTAGAGATTGGTCGCGGTCGCGGCGGGGGCAGGCCATTTGGGATAGGATTTCCACTCCCACGAGCCGCTCTGGAAGATGCGCGCCTCGAAGGCGGGCCTGGCGCCCTTGCCGTGCAGCCAGTGCGCGAAGAAGGGCGCCTCGATATCACGCAGGAAATCGATCCCGCTCTCCTTGCCGAACTTGATATAGCCGACGTCGCTGCCGGGGCCGCGCCAGGTGCCGTGCGCCCAGGGACCGGCGACGATCATGTTCAGGCCGTTCGGATCCTGCGCCTCCATCTTCTCATAGATTTTCCAGGTGCCGAGCGGGTCTTCCTGATCCCAGAAGCCGGCGACGTGGAGGGTGGGTACTGTCGTTCGGCCGAGCTTGTCGGTCCAGCGTTGGCGCTTCCAGAAATCGTCATAGTCGGGATGCTCGATCATCTCGGTCAGCCGCGGCACGCTGCCCTTGAAATAGAGCTTGTCGAGATTCTCGACGGGTCCGAGCTTCAAGAACCAGTCATAGGTGTCGACGGGCACCTTGCCGCCATAGTCGAAATCCTCGCCCCGATCATTGTTCTGGAGGCTGAACAGCCAATCGGTCGCGTAGGACAGCCGCATCGCCCCGTAGCGGTGGAGATCGTCGTGGATCCACCAGTCGTTCCACGCCGCCTGCGGGCTGACTGCCTTGAGCGCGGGATGCGGCCGGGCGAGCGAAATCGCCGCGGCATAACCGGGATAGGAGACTCCCATCATCCCGACCCTGCCATTGTTGCCGGCGACATTCTTCACCAGCCAGTCGACGCTGTCATAGCCGTCGGTGGCTTCGTCGGTGCCTTTGGGCCCCTTTGCGTCGATCGCCATCGACATGGTGAAATCGCCGTCCGATTTGAACTGGCCGCGCATGTTCTGGAAGACGAGGATATAGCCGTCCGCCATCAGGAAGCGCATCGCCGCGGGGATTGCGGGCGGGGCGCCGGCGGGCACGCCATAGGGCGTGCGCTGGAGCAGTATCGGCAGCTTGCCGGTCTTGGCCGTCGGGCGCAGGATCACCGTCTGGAGCTTTGCGCCGTCGCGCATCGGGACCATGACTTCTTCGTAGGTGAAAGGCGCGGCAGGCTTTTGCTGGGCTTGCGGCGCTTGCTGGGCGGGGAGCGCGGAGAGGGGCGCGGCGAGTGCTGCCAGCGCTACAAATTTCATCGATGCCCGCACTGCGTCCTCCGGATGGTTTCGGCGAGGGTAGGCGGGGGATTTTGGCGGGGCAAGCAGAGTGGGGATGCCCTTCCCTATATTCCGTCATCCCGGCGAATGCCGGGATCCGGAGCCAAGCAGGATGTCGCTCGTGATCCTGGATCCCGGCTTTCGCCGGGATGACGAAGGAGGTGGGGAGCCGAACGGCTCAGTCGGTGCGATGCTCGCCCTTGACCCAGCGCACCGTGCCCGAGCTGGCGCGCATCACGACGCTCTCGGTGGTCATCTTGCCCTTGAGCCGCTTGACGCCGGCGAGCAGCGAGCCGTCGGTCACGCCGGTGGCGGCGAAGATGCAGTCGCCCTTGGCCAGCTCGGTCAGGTCGTAGATCTTGTCGAGATCGGTGATGCCCCATTTGCGCGCGCGGGCGCGCTCGTCGTCGTTTCGGAAGATCAGCCGGCCCTTGAACTGGCCGCCGACGCAGCGCAGCGCCGCGCAGGCCAGCACGCCCTCGGGCGCGCCGCCCGAACCCATATAGATGTCGATCGTCGTGCTGGGATCGGTGGTGGCGATCACGCCGGCAACGTCGCCATCGCCGATCAGCATCACCCCGCAGCCGATCGCACGCAGCTCGGCGATCAAGGCTTCGTGGCGCGGGCGATCGAGCACGCAGGCGATGATCTCGTTGGGCTCGACGCCCTTGGCGGCGGCGACCGCGCGGACGTTCTCGGTGGCGGACTTGGCGAGATCGATCACGCCTTCGGGATAGCCCGGGCCGACCGCGATCTTGTCCATATAGACGTCGGGGGCGTTGAGCAGTCCGCCTTCCTCGGACACCGCGAGCACTGCAAGCGCGTTGGGCCCGGCCTTGGCGCAGATCGTGGTGCCCTCCAGCGGATCGAGCGCGATGTCGATCTTGGGGCCCTTGCCCTGCGCCGCGCCGACCTTTTCGCCAATGAAGAGCATCGGCGCCTCGTCGCGCTCGCCCTCGCCGATCACGACGGTGCCGTCGAGATCGAGCATATTGAGCGCCTCGCGCATCGCCTCAACCGCGGCATGATCCGCCGCTTTCTCGTCGCCGCGTCCCGTGAGCAGCGAGGCGGCGATCGCCGCCGCCTCGGTCACGCGCACCATCTCGAGCACGAGGACACGATCGAGAATATGGCTGGCGGTCTGCATGGCTTTGGGCACCTCTGGAAGAAACTGTCGCGTCGATAGGGGGCGGATGTTGCAGTGTCGAGGCTGCTTGCGTTGTCAGCCCGCGGCGCAATTCTGCCACAAGCCTGGGGCAACCTTGTGGCGATTTCCCGCCGGAGGTTCCGATGCTGCTGCCGCTCTTGCTGTTGTTGGGCCAGGAGGCGCCGACGCTTGAACAGGCCCTGTCCCGCTATCGCGAGAAGACGCGCGGCGATGTGGCGTGCCGGGCGCGCGCCGAGGACGAGGAGATTCTCGTCTGTGCGGGACGCGATGCCGATCGCTACCGCGTGCCGCTGGTGACCGCGAGTGCCGGGCGCGAGGCCGCGGACGTGCGGCTGGGCTATCTTCTTAGCCCCGACGCCGCGGGCTTCGTGCCGTGCGGCAAGGGGGCTTTCCTGGTACGCTGTGGTTCGGTCGGCGTCGGCGTGTCGATCGACAGCACGGGCGGAGCGCGTGTTTCGGAACGGCCGCTGGCGCCTTAATCATCGAGGATGTGCATCCACATCGGCTCACCGACGAGGCTGGTCGAGCCCCGCAGCTTCTCCAGCGCCTGGGCGACGCTGCGCTCGGGGCCTTCATGCGTGACGATCGCCACCAGGACGCTGCCGTCGGGCTGGGCGCCGCGCTGGATCAGGCTTTCGATCGAGACGCCGGCGTCGCGCATCGACGCGGCAATCTCGGCGAGCACGCCCACCTTGTCGGCGACAGTGAAGCGGACATAGGCGCGGGCGCGGCGCTCGCCGCTGTCGGCGGCGTCCTGCGCGACCAGCGAGTCGGCGGGCATCGCAAATGGGGGGCCGAATTCGCCGCGCGCGATGTCGATCAAGTCGGCGACTACGGCGCTGGCGGTGGGGCCGTCGCCGGCGCCGGCGCCCTGGAACAGCAGGCGACCGGCGAAATTGCTCTCGACCACAACGGCGTTGGTCGAGCCGACGACATGCGCGAGCGGATGGCCGAGCGGCACGAGGTGCGGATGGACGCGCTGGAACAGTCCGTGCGGCCCCGAATCGGCGACGCCGACCAGCCGGATCCGGTAACCGAGCGCGGCCGCCTCGGCGATGTCGGCGGCGATGACGTGGCGGACGCCGGTGACGGCGACGTCGTCGAAGGCGGGCTGGGTGCCGAAGGCGATGCTGGCGAGGATCGAGAGCTTGTGCGCGGCGTCGACGCCGTCGATGTCGAAGCTGGGATCGGCCTCGGCATAGCCGAGCCGCTGGGCTTCGCCGAGGATATCGGCGAAGTCGCGGCCTTCGGCCTCCATCTTCGAGAGGATGAAATTGCAGGTGCCGTTGAGGATGCCATAGACGCTGCCGATCACGTTGGCGGCGGCGCCTTCTCGGAGCCCCTTGATCACCGGCACGCCGCCCGCGACCGCGGCTTCGAATTTCAGCGCGAGCCCGGCCTGCTCGGCGGCGCGGGCGAGTTCGAGGCCGTGATGCGCGATCATCGCCTTGTTGGCGGTGACGAAGCTCTTGCCTGCGCTCAATGCGTTGCGCGCGAGGGTGAGCGCGGGTCCGTCCGATCCGCCGACCAACTCGACCACGACGTCGGCGCGGGCGTGTC